>QFQM01000464.1 GCA_003243255.1 Flavobacterium psychrophilum
TTTCGTCTGGATGCTCAGCAGTACCATGCGCTAACGGTCGGGGATAAAGGCACGCTAAGTTACAAAGGTTCGCGTTTTGAGGGGTTTACGCCGGTGCAATAATGCCGATCGGCGCTGTGTTTATCGCGTCAGCGCCGACAATAAATTTAAATTAAATATATAATGCTTCTGAAGTATATTTTTTATTAATTTCTCGATAATTATTTTGTAGGTTACATATTTATCGCTTACCTAAAAACATCGATTGTATCACTATTTTTCCACCCGCCTTTCACTATTCTGCTATTTCAACTTCATCGTATATATAAATATTTTTAAAAATAAACTAAGGAATTTATATGGCGAATACAATGTGGCTGGCCTTAAATGGGCAGGCGCAGGGTTTGATTTCTGCTGGATGTGCTTCGGTAAGTTCAATCGGAAATAAATCACAACCTGCCCATCGTGACCAGATAATGGTAATGACAGTTAACCATGGCATGAGCCGGGTGCAAAATGTGAACCATCAATGTTTGACATTTATTAAGCCGGTAGATAAATCCTCGCCTTTGTTAGGAAAAGCCATAACAGACAATGAAATATTGAGCTGTGAATTTAGCTTCTATCGCACGAGTCCGGCGGGTTTAAACGAGTGTTATTACGTGCTAAAACTTATCAATGCCAGAATATCCAGCATCCATTTGCAGGTGCCTCATACCATCGATGACAGTGCGGGTCAGCCAGAAGAAATCATTGAACTATCTTACGAATCTATTTCCTGGGAACATCTTATTGCTGGAACCAGCGCATACAGCCTTTGGGATGAGCGAATTTTTTAAGGAGCAATGATGGAAAGCTATTATGACTGGATAGGGAATCATCGTGAAGATATTCTTAGAGGAAATAACTGGCAGCGTAATCAGCGTATCGAGAACGAAATCAGAACGCTGAAAAATAACCTGAATAGCAATATACAACACATTATGCTGCTAACGCTTGAAGAGGCTCAGGGCGTGATTGATGATTTGCTGGGCAGTAAACCCGTCAGTTTTTCGACGAATTATGCCGGGAATATCAGAGATACGGTTTTTGCTACTAAAAACCTGTCGAAGCTTTTTTCTTATCAGCAGGCCGGGAAGATTGTCTTTACCTTAAAAGGCCTTGGGATTAAAGCTACGCAGTATGCTTATCAGGGAAAACTGTATGTGAAGATTACTGGCTACCCTTCTCTGCGACGCATTCTTAACGGAACCCGTTACGGGATTAATCATCCTAAGGTACTTGAAGTGGGCATTGGCAGCGCCGGGTTTCGAAATGGCATAATGTCAGGGGCCAAATTCTGCATCTGGTTTTCCGCATGCTGGCGGTTGATTGAGTTGATCTTTAAATCCGAACATGACGTTGCCGCATTGCTGGGAAACGTGACGATGGATGTGGCGAAGGTGATTGTGAGTGTTTTTGCCTCCAAATTAGCTGGGAGAACCCCTGTGTTGTTCTTATCTTCATTTATTGTAACGAGCGCAGCAGTTCCGGTTTGGGGAGAAATTGTTTGTGCTGTTGCATTAGGTTTCTTTATTGCTTATATCCTCAATGAAGTGGACGAAAAATACGAGCTGTCAGACAAACTTATAGCGTGTATTTGTGAGGGGATGAAAGAGCAGCAAAAAATTGCAGAGTGGAACTCTCGACACTCGGGATATAGCGGTTCACTTTACGGCGGAATTTATTGATATGAGCTTTAATATTAATCTGGAGAATATTAAGAAAAGATGTAAGTCGTTTTTTTTTATGCTTTTTGTTGGTGGGATTAGTTGGGGGTTTTATCACGCCAGTGTGCCAGACATTACCGATCTTATTGAATCCAGGAGCATTGTTTATTTTTTCTGGGGGTCATTTTCTCTGCTGCTGATGTTTCCTGTGGGTTTTTTCTTTACTTTATGTATTGCCTACGTGACCTTTACGAAAAGCATGCAGCCGCCCAAATTCTTCGACAGGGTATTTACTATCGGTATCCATGTTGCGGGTGTAGGGTTTGTTGTTGGAAATATCCTCTCTTTTATTGTTATTTTTTATCCTCTTGGTACTAACTATGTTTTATGCGAGCGTCCAGGCCCGACGTCTGGCACCTATTACACCCGGACCGAAGAGATTTGCGAGCAGGTGAAACACCTGCGGAAAACAAGAGCCAGTAGAGATATTCCAAAACTGAAAGATCAGCTGGACGGCGTATCACCACCGTGATGGTGTTTAACAGGCCCGGCTCGCAACGTGCCGCCGGGCGAAAAGATCGCAGTTACTTCTTCAACTGATCTTTAATCTTCTTCTGCCACACCAGTAGCTCAAAGACGCCGAACAGAAAAATACGGATTT
>QFQM01000465.1 GCA_003243255.1 Flavobacterium psychrophilum
ATTCATTGATTATTTCGTTCTCGATATTATAGGAATTCAAGAGATTGGATATCCTGCGCATTCCACTCCAATCCCTGTGTAAAATAACAACTAATTCATTTTTATAGTCCAGCTTCTGAATTTCCTGTACAAGAAACTTTCCTTCAAAGATCCAATTCATGAAGTATCCAAGTACTGGCAACTTTCCCCCTTTTCTTGCCGGTTCCGCCATTGTGAATTCTGATGGATCTGGATCGTACCTTAAGAGTGAAGTCGCGGCCAACGAAATTGCTTCTGTATTTCGATAGTTTTTTTTAAGAGATAGTGTTCTATTGCCTCGGACTTCAATTCCTACCTCACTCCAAGTAAATCCGCTTTTATAAATTCGCTGTGCAGCATCTGCAATAATAGAAATGCTTCTTGTTTCATCTGAAACAAGTTTTGACAGAGCGAGTATCTGCGCTTTGCTTAAGTCTTGGGCCTCGTCAATTATTATATGAGTGAACGGTGGAGAGAATTGAGGGTCTTTTTCTATTTCTCGAATAGTTAGAATTGCGTAGTCTTCAAAATCTACTTTTCCATTCTTTGACAGTTCGCTGTTATATGCACTAAAAATTCTCCAAACAAGTCCTCGATCCTTTTTTGTTATCCTGTCAGTCGTGCCTCGTCCTACCCGGGAGGCATTTAAGTAGTCCTCGCTGCTTACAAAAAGTTTCCCTTTAATCCATTTTATCTCTTCGATGAAGAACTCAATCTTTTTGGATAGCACCTTACTATCTGGGTATTGAGATGAAAGATCGCGCACAACGACAGTTAGAACATCTCGCTGCCAGATTTTGAATGAGGAGGTATTAATATACGCGTTAATTCCCTTACCGGACAAAAACCTGTACGCCCATTTATGAAAGTTTATAACAAGTACGTTAAGGCCTGGTTGTGACCTTTTTATTTTTACTTCAGAATCTTTTTGATAGCCACCACTTATGTTTTGTTTAATCGCTTCGATGTACGCGGTGAGCGTAGTGTTAAAGGTGAAGATGGCAACCTTGGCTTCTTGGAACAGATTACTCTGAGTCTCCAGCAAATGCTTTGCTCTATATAGCGAGACTGTCGTTTTGCCGCTTCCTGCTACACCTTTAATTTGAATAGGCTCTTTCGCAGGAAGAAACAAAACCTTCTTTTGCTCTCCAACGAGGTTGATAGGCTTGAGAGGCATAGGCTCTAGGTGAATTCTTTTCGAGAAAAATTGCGCAATAACAGTTGCCTCAAAGAGGCCGCTCTCAGGTCAACAATTCGGAAAGATTAATTATACAAAAAACTATTCAAGATCACGAAGATCGCGCTGTCTTTCTATACTGAAACTTTGACTTTTTGGCTGTTGTCAGTTTTTCAATTACTCCTTTCTTTCTGAATCGTTCAAGTGCTTGCGACAAACCAGTTGTCGTAAATTTGGCATTATACTTTTCTTCGAGGTATTCAGCTATCTCGTGAGTATACCTTGGTGTATTTAGGAATTTTGAAGGCAAAAGCTTGGTTTCGACATAAAACACAATGCTCTTTCGTAAGAATATAGATGGCTCAATGTCTCTTGTTTTAAGATATTTAGCAATTCCCTTCTTTAAATCGTCTGTATCGGGAACAGCGGCCTTGTATTGAAACAACTCAAAATCTTCAAGCCCAAAAAATTCGGCAATTCTTGAAACGTGATTGATACCTGTATTTAAAGTTCCACTCTCAATTCTCCCTATCTGCGATTGAGAAATTCCGGTAGCATATTGCAACTGTTCCTGAGAGATGTTTGCTGCCTCGCGTATCGCCCTAACACGTTTACCAAACTGTACTAAACTTGTTTCTTTTTGATGAGTTCCCACATAAGCAAAGTGGTCTCCTTATCAATACCATTTTATTCTCAATATAGTTGTATATGGTATTAAATTGCATATATTTGTTTGAGGCACCTCAAGAGGGGTCTGACAATTGTTGGTTTTTAGACTATTTTAGCGAATTCTCAAGAAATTGAAGCATTCGCACTTAGCGTCTCGTTCGGAAAACTTGGTAATTTTCTAACGTCACGAGGCAATAAGTGAGATGCTCACGCCATTGGCGTGGGCTCACTTATTCGTGACAGGTTCTACCAAGTACCTCCGAACAGTAAGTTGGGTTCCACGCCATATTTTTTGAACTGGTATCCTTCCTACAAGGCGCTCATAAGTTTCTGTACAATTAAACAGGAAACAACATGAGCCGATTAGAACGAATCTTCTTACTCTGTAAACGTCCTCCGAGCTAAAGTTTAGGTTAGCCCATCCGGTGTATGCCCGGCACCTACTCTCTTCTGTGCCGGTGCATCTCCGGATTTTTTTCTCG
>QFQM01000466.1 GCA_003243255.1 Flavobacterium psychrophilum
TGGGATAACTGCTTACCTCTTTCCAGTTGATCTCTTTAAGGCGTTTTTGCAGCAGTTCTTCCTCATTAGGCACCTGACCGTCAAAGAAGCGGCAGGAACAAAGCAAAAAAATAAAGGATAAGGCTGCGATTTTTTTCATCAGGCAGATAGAGCTATATAAGGTTAAGCCAAAAATAAGAAAATTTATTGAGAAGCATTGATACACCTAAAAATCAAAAATCTTTAATTCAACAGTCCTGTCAACAGCAATGCTTTCAACAAACACCTCATCGTGCGAAACCACGATCAGCGTGCCTTTATAACTATTGATTGCTGACGTAAGTATTTCTATATTCTGAATATCCAGATTGTTTGTAGGCTCATCGAGGATAATAATATCCGGAGATTCATTGCTTACAGTAAGACAACATATCATGAGACGCATTCTCTCTCCTCCGCTGAGTTTGTTACAGGTTTTATCCCAGGTTTCGGAACCGAACAGAAAACGGCTCAGCCTCATTTTTACATCATGCTCCTCCAGCCCGGAAGTATTAAATTGCTGGGCCTGCTCATAAACCGATAGTTCATCCTTAATCATTGAATAATCCTGATCTATGTATACCTGTTTACTTATTGCCCGATGCACCACTCCCTTTGTAAGCTCAATTTGTCCCGTGATCAATTTAATAAGTGTGGTTTTACCCGATCCGTTATTTCCTTTCAGGTATATACGTTCCCCGCTGATGATTTTCAGGCTTACATCCCCTTTCCATAACAGATTGGAGCCATAGCTAAAGTTCATTCCCTCCGTTGAAAATAATATTTTTCCTTTATGCAAAACGGAATCATCAAAATCCACTTTCATCTTATCAAGATCCGGACGACTCGCACGGAGTCCATGTAGCTCGCTGGTAACGTTATCTATCTTTTCGGCATGAACATCTTTCATCTTCGACGAACTGTTCTCCGCCTTGTTCCGCATAGTGTTCATCATGATTCTTGCAACACCGGCTTTTTCCTGTTTGCCTTTTCCACGGGCACCGAGCTTTTGCTGCCGCTCCATCGTTTCACGCTCTTTCTCCCGGGCTACTTTTAGCTCCCTTTCTTTGGAATGAATATTCTGATTGAGGGCATTTTGCTCTGTTTGTTTTTGACCAAGATAAAAGTCGTAGTTGCCTCCATAAACTTTGATGCCATTTTTATTCAGTTCGCAAATGGTATCCAACAGATTCAACAGCTTCCTGTCGTGACTGACAATAAGCAGAGTACATTTAGTTTGCACTATAAAATCATAGAGCTGCCGCCTGGCCGAAATATCCAGGTGATTACTGGGCTCATCCATCAATACCAATTCGGGATTATGGATTGCAATACCTGCCAGAAAGACCTTTGTTTTCTGCCCTCCACTCAAAGAAGACATCGCTGTTTCTAAAGCAAGATCACCAAGTTCCCACTGTACCAATGCTTCTGCACAACGCTCTTCGATTGACCAGTCATCTTCCAATAGTTCGAAATTATCTTCTGTAGCATTCCCGTTTAGGATTTCTTTTAATGCCGTGAGTTTTTTATCTACTCTTAAAGCCTGAGCAATTGTGAGATGATTGTACTGCCCAAAAACCTGTGGAATATGATAAGGGTTAACATCAATCGAAACGTGTCCGATAGAGGGTTGTAGCACACCTGCAATGATATTTAGCAATGTAGATTTTCCTATACCATTATTTCCTGCTAAAGCAATCTTTTGGTAACGGTTTACGGTTAGGTTAAGGGATGAGAATAGTAAATCCTTATTCGGATGTATATACGAAATGTTTTGTAGGGTAATCATAAAATAATTTATTTCCTGAAGTTATACAACAAGGCAAACACTACCTGAGGCAGCATGCCGATTGAATTTTCCGAAAAGAAATTATTATTTACACTTCTGTATATTGTTAATTATGATGTAAAGATACAATAATTGCGATACTGATTAACAGTAGTTCTAAAATCAAAAAAGCCCTCCAATTTAATGGAAAGCTTCTCATCGGTCTAACTACTAAACCGTGTCACGCGGAGCGTGACGTAAACAACACAACTATTTTAAATATTTTAGGCGAAAAAAGCCCCGCAAATCTGCGAGGCTTATCTTCCTTTTTACTGGCGGTCTGGACGGGACTCGAACCCGCGACCCCATGCGTGACAGGCATGTATTCTAACCAACTGAACTACCAAACCAGCGTTTCTAATGTCTCTCGCAACTCGCGTTGTTTGTTTCATTATTACGAGTGCAAATATACGGCTGTTTTTGATATCTGCAAGTGTTTTTAAAATAAATTTTCGATTATTTTTTTGTCAATTATCCAAACTTTTGTTTCTCAACAAG
>QFQM01000085.1 GCA_003243255.1 Flavobacterium psychrophilum
GTAGCTGAATATGGACAACCGTTTTTACATTGGCCTTGTCAATCCCCATCCCAAAGGCATTGGTCGCGACTATAACCTGAACCTTTTCGGTAAGCCATAGCTGCATATTAGCTTCTTTCTCTTTTTCTTTCAGGCCCCCGTGGTAAAAGGTAGCCTTATATCCAAGCGATTGCAACTGCGACGAAACATCGTGGCAGGACTTGCGGTTGCGTACATATATAATAGACGGTTCAGGATTCTTCGTCAGTATCTGCTGAATGCGGTGCAGTTTGTCTTCGGTTTCAAACACCATATAAGCAAGATTCTCTCGGGCAAATGATTTTTTGAAGATTGCCGGAGTCTCAAGTCCAAGCTGTGTAATGATATCTTTCTGAACCCTTTCTGTAGCCGATGCTGTAAGTGCCAGAAACGGAACGTGCGGCAAATGCTTCTTTAATGCTGCCAGTTGCAGGTAGGCAGGGCGGAAGTCGTGCCCCCACTGCGACACACAATGCGCTTCGTCTACAGCAACAAGGTTTATCGGCAGGTCTTTTATGCGTTCAATTACCCAGTCGGCCTGAAGTCGCTCAGGTGAGAGGTAAAGGAACTTATAATTCCCAAATTTGCAATTATCTAACAGATCACTAAGCTCATCTGTACTGATTCCTCCGGTTAGAGCAATCGCTCTGATGTTTCGTTTCTCCAGATTGGCTATCTGGTCTTTCATCAGGGCGATAAGCGGAGAAATAACAAGGCATAACCCTTCTTTCATCATTGCCGGCACCTGAAAGCAAACCGACTTTCCGCCACCTGTAGGCATGAGTGCAAAAGTGTCTTTCCCTTCGAGTACCGACTGGATGATCTTATCCTGCGGTTCCCTGAAGGTGTCGTGCTGCCAGTATTGTTTTAGGATATCGAGCGCCTGCTGCATAGTGGTTTTAAAAGTTATACGAAGTTACTAAACATTTGGCACTTTTTTTGATTTTAAAATTTACAGTTAAGCGTTTAAGGGAGTTATTGAGTATCAGTTGTTAACCATAAACTTAAAACCAAAAATTAATACTGTGTTAAACACTTTTTTTATCAGAAATACGTTAATTATATTTACAGTAGAGTTATTAATCATTAAACAGTAAAGCCATGAAAAACACATTGAAGAAGGGAGTACGCCACGTACAATTAGTGACAGCAGGAAAGAGTAAAAATGTATACCAGGTGGCTTTTCAGAAGAAAGATTCCATTATACGATATATAGAAATAATAGCAGTCTGCACCATTGCCTTTATCATAGGGGCGGGGTTCTTAGGCTATTTTAATTAATTTGAGTTAATTTATTTTGGGTTAGCCCTTCGTGAAAACGAAGGGCTTTTTTTGTAGCTGAAAGTTCTATGCATCTGGAGTTTGTGTGGTCATTGCGAGCGTAACGCAGTGAAGCGTGGCAATCCGTCTCTTTTAGATTGCTTCGTCGTACCTCCTCGCAATGACGATCATCTTTGGAATTTTCGTATAGTTTGCTTAAGGCGACATCTGACATATAGATAAAAAAAAGCCCTGCAAATGCAGAGCCCTTATTCTCAAATGAAATTGCACTAAAGTATTGTTATGCTTTGGTGATACCGCCTTCTATGTACGTTTTAAAGCTTTCGATGTCTTTTTGCAGCATTCTTTCAAACACAGGAGTAAGTAGTTTTGCTGCACCTGCACCTGCTTTTCCAAAAGGTGCATGGTAAGCAATACTTATTTCAATGTCGGTACCGTTACCGTCACTGTTTCTATTAAAGATTACCCTTCCTGCATTTTGCAGGGTTGAGCCCGGAATGGATTGCCAGCTTAAGACTTCGTTAGGTTTGTCATTAACTATTTGGGCTTTCCACCCTATAGTACCTATACCTCCCGGAAGTTTGGCTTTCCAGTTTGATGTTTGCCCGTCAAGTTCTTCTACACTATGCAGATGCTGCATAAACTGTGGCAGGTTTTCAAGATTTCTCCAGGCATTATATACATCTACAACCGGTTTATTAATATTTAAAGAAGCTGTAATCGCTACATTGCTGCCTTTCATTATGCCTTTTTTATCCATCAGGTCATAAGCAGGGCAATAGCCGCTTATTCCTCTGAAAAGCATAGTGCCGGCAGTAATGCCTTCCATCATTTTTTTGGTTTTGCTGTGGTCTTTTTTCAGGGCACGATATAACAGGTAAGCACCCGCAGCGACCATAATGATACGCTCTGTTTTGCTTACGTTTACCCTAAGTCCAGGAATAATACTTTTTTTGCCTTTATGCAGGTAAGAATCCGCTTCTTTTGAATTGGAAACTGACGCATAACGGTTTGGATCGGTACCCGATTCATCATATTTTGAAAAATTCCTTTTGGGTTCCGCTGATTTTAATATTTTGCTGGTTTCCATAATCAGTTGTTTTAATAGTTTTTGTTACTATAAAATTACTTATTACGAAAAGGAGACTGTGGTAAGGATATGATAAAGTATTCTTAAGGGAGTCATAAACCTTTAAACATAAAAAAGAGCCGCTGTCTTTACCTCAGCGGCTCTCAAAAAAAATATGAATAAAACAAAAACTAACTTTAACTACTAACTATTTACACACCTATTTTTTTTGATTCTGCAAAATTAATTACACTACTAATTAATTACTTTTCAATATTTTTTGTGTTGCAGTGTTACCACTTGCAAACTCAATTTTTATCATATACATACCGGAAGCCGCTTCTGTAAGGTCTAGCTCTGGTTGGTTGGTTTTTGCGATACGTTGTCCGGTAAGGTTATATACTTCTACCGATACAACTTCGGCGGCTGCCTGTATGCTGATTTTTCCATTTGTAGGGTTAGGATATACAGTAAATACTGTCTTGTTGTTGTCGTCTATTCCTGCAACAGGATCGGTAACATCAAGTGAATAGTCTTCTACCTGTCCGTAGTAAGCGTTTGTACATGCGTCAAATTCGCCTTCTTCATATACATTCCACATGTCTTTAGTGATCCTCATCCTTGTTGTGCCTGCAAGAGCAGTTTCAGGAACTGTTATGTTAAGTGTTGCCTGAACGCCATCAGTACCGGTTGTGTTCTCTAAAGAAGTCAGGTAATATTCGGTAGCCATATCAAAACTGTCATCCTGATTCCAGTCAATAAACACTCTGATGTCATGAGCAAATAAGCCTACTGTGTTACCTTCTACAATTAGCTGATAGGTTTGTCCTTTTTCTACGCTTCCTGTTATGCTTGTAAAGTTTTCATATGACGAAGAAGTATTTACTTCCGGGCTAGTAGCATTGTTTATGCCTGCAAACTGTACCAATGATATTGGCTCTACATCATAATCTACAACTGCCGTGCAATATGGTGCTGCCGAAGCTATGTTCTGGTTGATGATAGTAACGTCTATTGTGTCTATTGTTGTAGCATCATCGTTGCTTGCTGCCTGAAGTGTAACCACACCGTCGGCTATTGCTGTAATCAGTCCGTTTGCGTCTATGGTAGCAAGTCCGTTTCCGGCAGAAATACTCCATGTTACTGCCTGGCTTGCTTCCGCCGGAAGTATAGCAGCTTCTAATTGTAATGTACCGCCAACAGTAATGATGAATGGTGAAAGATCATTTTCAACAGTTACTTCAAGGCTTGCAGGAGCTACATATTGTCCTGTAATTACGATGTCTATAGTGTCAATAAGAGCAGCATCAACAGTACTTACAGCCTGAGCGGTAACTGTACCGTTAGCGATTGCTGTTACCAGTCCGTTAGCGTCTATTGTTGCCAGTTCATTGCCTGAGGTTAAGCTCCATGTTACGTTTTGGTCAGCTCCTGAAGGAAGGACTTCAGCTGTTAGCTGTAAAGTTCCTTCATTAGTATCTATTGTAGCAGCAATATTGTTTTCAGTAGAAACCTCAACCGAAGTAGGTGTTACTACCTGATTTGTGATTGTAATTGTGATTGAACTGAATACAGCCGAAGCTTGGGTGCTCACAGCCTGAACTGTAACTGTTCCGTTAGCAGTAGCCGTAACAAGTCCGGTGCTGCTTATAGTGGCTAATTCATTGCCAGAAGTTATGCTCCAAGTTACCTGTTGGCTGGCATTTGATGGTGTGATTGTAGCAAGTAGCTGTAAAGTACCTCCATTAGTGATAATTACCGTTGGGGCATCACCTAAAACCGATATAGCCAGGCTTGCAGGAGTTGGCTGTACTGTTGCCTGTCCTTTAATACAACGTATAGGGTGTGCCTGTAGCCTTGGTGCACCTGCATTAGGGTTCATAACGGCATTACTATAGTAAAGGTTTCTTCCGTAATTGTTCAGTGTTGCACTTACATTGCTGTTCCAGTAATAACCTCTCTGGCCAACAAAAGAAAAGCTTCCTGAAGATCCTCTGTATCCTGCAACGGCAAGTTTTAGGTTACTTGTAAATCCTGATTCTACATTGGTTATGTTTTCAGCTTCTATAACTGCTGTCCATTCTGCCTCGGTAGGAACTCTCCAGCCGTTGCCAAGAGCTGCCTTACAAGGATCGCAGCCGTTGGTTTCACTAACCGCAGCCGGTGTTGCAGCTTCCCATGTATCTGTGGTATTTCCTGCATTCCACCATGATGGTATAAATGTATTGTTTGCAGTACCAACACCCATTGGATTGTTTGGTATTACCGCAGTACCCATAGCCGAATTGCTTTTCTCGTGTCCATCCTGCCAACGCCCCCACTGATAATAGTCGCCATAAGAAGCAGCATCAGTTGCAGAAGTAGCGACCTGTGTGCTTCCAAGGTTTTGCTGCATCCAAACGTTACCGTCGGCTGCCCTTACTGTAGTATATTGAGTTGTGGCTCCATCATAAGTTAAAGTCACGCAGCTTGTAGCACCGGCTGTCGAACCGGGATCGGTACCTTCACAGGTTTGTGCCTGTGCTTTTCCGAACGCCATTGCTGCAATTAAGAATAGAATTTTTTTCATGCTATTTGGAGTAGTTTATATTAACGGAGCAAATTTATCTTATTTAGATTAAATAAAAATAAGCTAATAGCATTTATCAGGAAAAAAGATAAATTGTATGCTGTTTTAATGGATTGGATATTTTATTAACAGTATTTTTTTTGTAGATGTAATAAAACATAAAAGATTTTGCTGTTTTTTATTGAGGTGTTTTTAACCCTTTGTTAAGTTTTTATCACAAAAAAATGGTAAAAGGGTAGTGTTTTAATCTGTAAGGCTGTTTTAGTTGTAACTTTAATACACCTTCCTATATACTCAAATAGTATTTAAACCTAAAAAATACACGCTATGAAAAAACTACTTTTATCATTGCTGTTTACGCTGCCCGTTATGGCGCAGGATGGTTTCAGGAACGAAAACGGCAATCTGGTATGGCAGCATACCTATCCGGCAACCACAAATGTACTTACTGTAATTGGCAATCAGCCCGATCTTAAAGTAGAGGTGGGAACTAATGATGCACAAACCGGCTATGCTGAAAAAATAAAGAACACCTGTTCTGAAGGAAGTCCGGTGATGCGTAACGATTACAAGTTTAACTTTAACGTGAAAAATGAAAATGGAAACTACGTAGTTACCGTAACCGACATTAAAATCATAGAGGTTATGGGGCCAATGCAGGCCAGAACTATCGTTAACCGTTGCGAAAAATACCTGGTAGACGCTTCGTTAAAAGTTAAGAAAGATGCACGATCCCAAAAAGATGTTGGCTGTATCGATAATTTCCTGACAGGTATATTTAGTGGTACAATGGCTAATGTGGCCATGACTGAAAATTAATCAGACAATCACATCTTAAAAAATAAAACCACCAATCGGTGGCTTTATTTTTTATGTATTTTAGAATGAGTCCATTTGTACAACCAGTATCTGGTTCTTTTTCACTTCTTCTTCGGTATCTTCTATAACCTGTACGCCAAGTATTTCAAAAGATCGGAATATCATGATATTGTTTTCTTCCGCATATTCGGCAGCAAGGGTGTCATAATCTGTAGGGTGCAGTATGATGCTGTCGCTTTCGGTAAGGTCGTTTTCTAGTATATATTCCTTGATGTTGTCGTAACTTATGGCAATTCTCATGTGTTTCTTTAATTGAATTTTACTTCAAGGACGTCAATTTCGCCCTCGTTTATTTCGTTGTTATCGTCGGGTATAATATTGATGCCCGCTATGCAAAGTGCTTTTGCTTTTTCTTTACTGTTGCTTACCAGTTTGTCAAAGTTAGACGGGTGAAGCATTAGCATTACATTCTCTGTTAAGGCGTTGGTAAGGATAAAATTTTTGATAGTGGCAAGGTCGATATTCTTTTTCATAACTATTGTTTTTGGTTTGATTGTGATGCAAAGATGGACCATATACCTTTAAAATTTTGGTAAAATAAAGCCAATAAAACATTAATTCTTTTTAAGAAAAAACTTAACCTATTATGACACAGTTAAGTAAAATGTTAAACCAGTTTTGTCTTCATGTGCCTCATTACAACCCTGTCAACAATCTTTTGGGTCATGTCCGGATAATTTACCGGAATCACCTCGCCATTATCTATCCAGTCTTTAATTACTTCGTTGTATTTTGGTTTCAGGCTTTTTATTACGGTTACGCCCATCTGTTCAAGAGCTG
This sequence comes from Flavobacterium psychrophilum, assembly GCA_003243255.1. Next base: position 6,597 of record QFQM01000085.1, read on the forward strand.
CCGCGTTTAGCTGCTGTTCATATTGGTTTTTCATAGGGATAACCAATAGCTTTTTGCCAAGATATAATGCCTCTGCCGGAGTCTCAAACCCTGCACCGCAAAGCACCCCTGCCGATGCCGCCATACTCGCAGTAAACTGCTGGTTGTTTATTGGCTGGATAATGATGTTTCCCTGAACGATCTCTTTTTTGTTGTGTTTAGAGAATACATCCCATTTTACATCCTTAAACTCTGATAACATTTTTATAAGCGTCTTGTCATCATAAGAAGGAAGATATACCGTATAATGTCCGCCATTCGTCACTTCGTGGTTACGAACTTGCTGGCGGATTACCGGAGTAAATATACTTTCGTTGTCACCGTTAAAGTGAAATCCGTACCTGTAGTCAGCAGGAGCATAGTGCTTAAGGATTAGCCTGCCTGTCCTGTCTTTGTCTTCAGGTTGCGGATAACGTTTGTCGAGCACTGCCGCCTGATGGCTTAGCCCGATACAGGGCTTATTCTTCATATTACAGGCCCATGCCGATACAGGTTCGAAATCATTGATAACAAGGTCGTATTTTTCTACAGGTAATTCTTTAATGCTGCGTACTAGTTTTCGCGTATTGGTCTTGGCAAAGGTCTTCCAAAGATCTACGCCTCCTTTTTTTCCGAAGATAAAGCTAAGGCCTCTAAGTTCATATTTTACGGGGAAAGGCAGTTTCAGGTCGCCCTGAATACCGCTTACGAGTATGTCGACCTCACCGTGTTTCTGCAGGCACGGAATTATGTCTATGGCGCGGCTCAGGTGTCCGTTACCGGTGCCCTGTACTGCATAAAGGATTTTCATAGTATTGTGGGGATTATGGGGATTGTGTACTTATTTTTCATTAGCTAAAAACTGGCGGTACCAATGCCCTGATTCTTTAATAGTTCGTTCTTGTGTGTCAAAATCAATATGAATAAGCCCGAAACGTGCATGGTAGCCTTCGGCCCATTCAAAATTGTCAGTAAGGCTCCATACAAAATAGCCGTGCACGTTGGCACCTTCGTTTTTTGCCCGGAGTATCTCACTCAGGTGATCCTGGATGTATTGTTTGCGTTTAGTGTCATTTATTTGTCCATCTACTAAAGCATCAGGAAACGCAGCACCGTTTTCGGTAATTATCAATTTAGGGATATTGTTATACCTGCTGAATTGTTTAATCATGTGTGCAATTGCAGGTGGGTGTACTTCCCATTTCATTTCGGTTAAAAGCGGTACTTTACGCTTTTGGGCGGTAACCAATGCTGCGCCTATATAAGGGGTTAGCATAGACGAACGCACTACCTCGCGGGTATAGCATTGCAGGCCTATGAAATCAAAATCAAAAGGCATGTTTTCCCTGTCGCCGGGCAGCATATATTTATTCAGTTTGTTAAGAACAGGCAGGTCGGCCTGCGGATATCCCATTCCTAAAATGGGTTCTATAAAAGTGCGGTTCAGTAATGTGTCTACACGTTTTGCTGCCGCAATGTCTTTCATTTTGTCTGATGCAGGTTCTATATAAGTACACGAGAATGTAGTACCGATGTTAGCATCCGGTAAAAGGTTGCGTAAGATCCTGCCTCCGGCTGCGGTTGCAAGGGTTACATGATGTACCGCTTTCGCATAATTGCTGATGCCCCTTTTGCCGGGTGCGTGTATGCCCAGAAAATATCCCGCACCTGTAAAAACCGATGGCTCATTCATTACCATCCAGTTTTTTACCCTGTCGCCAAAGCTACGCGCACAGAGTTCGGTAAATTCACTAAACCATCTGATGCTTTCGCGGTTGGTCCATCCACCTTTAAGTTCAAGTGCATGTGGCAGGTCCCAGTGGTATAGCGTAACCCAGGGCTCTATACCCTGAGATAGTATATAATCGATAAGGTTGTTGTAGTAATCAATGCCAGCCTGGTTAACTTCTCCAATGCCATTAGGGAATACACGCGACCAACTGATTGAAAACCTGAAGTTAGGAATGTTAAGTTCGCGGATAAGGTCTACATCGGTTTGATAAGAAGCGTAAAAATCGCAGGCTGTCCTGGCGTGGTGGTTGCTTTTTATCCTGCCTTTTTTAGCAGTAAAAACATCCCATATAGACAATCCTTTGCCATCGGCATCATGAGAGCCTTCTATCTGGAAGGCGGCAGTTGATACACCCCACAGAAAATCATCTCCAAAATGGGATTTATCAGGTGTAAATGCATTATTTATGTCCATTCAAAAAGCAGAAATCTAAAATTGTTTTTTGAACAGTTATTAATGCAGAAACGTAGACTGCATGGCTTTAAGGAAAAGCCATTCCCTGAAAGAAATCAGATATTTAAACAGAAAAAATTTCATATCCTTATTTTTCTGTAAAATACGGATATTGAGATGAATACATGGTTATGGTGAGGTTAATAAAACATTAACTATCAGCATGTTTGATATTTAGATTGTTTGACTGTTTGATTTACAAGAATGGGTTTGAGTAGTTTCCCCTCCTTCGGAGGGGTGCCCGTAGGGCGGGGTGGTTTTATAGTCATGCTTAAGACACCCCGGCTTTCAGCCACCCCTCTGAAAGAGGGGAATTCGTAAGTAACTTTATTTAGGGTTACCAAACAATCATCTTCATAAAATAATCTACATCATTGGTATAGCGCTCTTCTTTCATGGTGATGCCTATTAGCGTGTAGGATTCTTTTTCGTGATACCCTTCAATCTCAAAACTTGTGCTGGCTTCATAGGTTTCCAGAAATGCTTTTACATCAAAATCTTCCATCTCGCTTTTGGGTAAAAGCACAAAATAGTCTATAACGGTTTCTTCTCCTTTAAAGGTGGCTTTGCCTTCAAAGCTCTTAAGCTCTTCAAAAACATCTTTGGCGTCAAGGTATTTCATAATTTCAATGTTTAGGGTTTAGGGTTTAGAGTTCGGGGTTTGGTGTTCAGCAACTCAGAACGCTGAACTCATAACCCAAAACGCACAATTATTTCGAAAGCCAGTTATATAGCTTTTCTGCATTTTCTTTGGTAAAGAGCCCGGTTCCTTTACTCATTGTAGCTGCTGTACCACAGGCTACTCCCATGCGTGCCATTTCGGTCAGGCTGCCGCCTCTGGCAATTACCGATACCATTCCGGCTACCATGCTGTCTCCTGCACCTACGGTACTCAGTTTTTTTACCGATGGTGCCGAAACATGAATAGTTTCGTCTTTTGTTACCAGGTATGCACCCTGTGGCCCCATTGATACAGCAACAATTTCGGTTTTGCCCTGATCGATCAACAGTTTTGCGGCTTCGTCAGCCGATTCATTATCCAGTTCTTCTTTGCCGGATAGCCGGCTTAGTTCTCCAATATTGGGCTTTATAAGGTATACACCTTCATTCAGTATTTCGGTTAATGCATCGCCTGATGTGTCAGCAATGATTTTTACATTTTTAGCTTTGAGTGCTGCAAACAGTTTTCGAAGCCATTTGGGAGATAAGCCTTCAGGAAGGCTGCCGCTTATTACGGCAATATCAGGAAAAGGAGATGAGTTTAATATTGCGTTTTGTAAAGCATCGGCATCAGCGGTTGTTAGCTTTTCGCCTGGCATGCCAAAACGGTACTGGTTGTTGTTTGCAGTATCTACAACAATAAAATTTTCACGGGTTTCGGCAGATGTTTCTACCGGTAGTATTTTAACGTCTTCCTTGTTTAGCAGTTGCTCAAGAAGTTCACCGGTTCGGCCTCCTTTTGAAAAAAGGGTTACAGCATTTATGCCAAGCCGTTTCAGGCCACGGGAAACATTAATGCCTCCGCCTCCGGGTTCGTATACGGGCAAAGAGCAGCGTATTTTTTTTTCGGGTTGTATATGGTTAGCCGTACTGCTTTTGTCTACAGCAGGGTTTAGGGTTATGGTAAGGATATTAGCCATGGCAATAATTAGGATTGGTAAAAGCTAATTTACCATTTTTAACCTGATTATTGCCATAACAGAGTGTTAATGCTAAATCCGGGGAAGTTTAATCTGCAAAACGCTCGAGGATACTATACTCATTGCTTAATTCAATGTAGTAGCATCCCCGTGGAATCTCAACATCCAGACCAGATATCTGGTTGTCGCTGTAACCGCGTTGTTTCAGTTCATCTTCAGTGTGCAGCAGCACGGGCTCGTCTCCAACGTAATAAAGGTTGTTGTCAGACCTGTTAATCTCAGACACAGTCCCTGAAATCCCATAATCCATAGAATTATACAACAATTCTTTTTCTAGTTCTTCGTCAGACAACTTGCTAAGCCATAGTTTTAGTTCTTTTAGCTTCATTGGGTTGCATGTAAATTAATTGAACAGTAAAGTTTGGGGCGGTTGGGGGGGACCATAACTCTTTAGTAACAAAGAATTAACAGGGTAAATATATACAATATTTGTAATCCTGAATTAGAAGGTATATTAATAATTTAATTTCAGTTACTTATGCTGTATCTGTTACTATGGTACGGAAGGTTAAATTTATTCGCGGATGCTTGATTTTAGTGGATTGAGGCAATCTGTGAAGCCAATGCGTCTGGGTTTCGCCTTTCATTACTAAAAGGCTGCCGTTGTCTAAAACTGTATCTATTTTCTGACCGCTTACCTTGTGCTTAAAACTGAATTTTCTTACAGCACCAAAACTTAAAGACCCGATGACTGTATTTTTGCCTAAACTTTTTTCATCATCGCTATGCCACGCCATGCCTTCTTCTCCGTCGTGATACAGGTTTAAAAGGCAGGAGTTGAACTTTGTTCCGCAGGTTTTTTCTGTAATTTCCTTTAGTTCAAGCAATGCTTTTGTCCAGGGTAAAGCCGTTTTAGTGGTACGCGAATAGGTATAGTCATAATTATCATCGCCATACCATGCAACCTTGCGTTTTGTAATGATTCTTTTACCATAAATAATAGCCTCATCATGCTGCCATGGGATCTCATTCAGCAAAATGTCATAATAACGCCATGCATCGCTTTCGCTCAGTATATGGCCGTAGTAAATTACTTCACCATCATAGGGGAGCAGGTTAGGATTGGTATCGGTATTAAATAAGTCCATTTTGCTGTTTCCAGATTTGATATTGCTGTTTCATACAATGTCCGCAGGGGCGGCAGCCGAAGTATTTTGCTTCTTCAGCCGAAGTGAAAAACACCCGGTTATCCATTTTCATTCGCTTACCGGATGCACAGTTTAGTTTTCCGAATATTTTCAGCTTTTTGTTTCCGCCAAAGGTAATCACATGGGCCTTAATTAATGTCCTAAGTTCTTTAGCTGACAGCTGTTTATGCAAAATCATGTAACAGCATCGTGAAAGATGATACCCATTGCCATACGTTTACCACTGTGTACTTCGCTAACGCCATGCCTCATAGCGGCACGGTAATAACCTTTGCTGCCTTTAACAGGCCTGAAGTTTGTGGTAAAGATAAGCATATCACCTTTATTAGGCTTAAGTACTATGGCTTTAGACTGTGCTCTTGGCACCTGTTCTGTAAGTACGAATTCGCCACCCGTGTGGTCTTCATCCGGTTGGGTGAGCATTACAACGGTCTGTATAGGAAAGTACACCTCTCCATAAAGATCCTGATGCAGGGTGTTGAAGCCCCCAGGACCGTATTTTAATATCAATACCGTTGGCTTTAGCTGATCATTAGCACGGCATTGCTCGTGGAGCTGTTCCAGCTGTTTAGGAAAAGCAGTATCAATATTCAGGGCTTTCATCCAGGTATTGGCAATTGCCGATAGATAGGGATAAATACTTTCTCTTACCGCTGCAATTGTATCCGGCAAAGGATAGCTGAAATATTTATATTCGCCCAAACCAAAACGATGCCGCTCCATCACTACTGTTTTCCGGTATAGCGATGGGTTATCGTATAAAGCAGATAACGAATCGCATTCTTCGTGGTTAAAGAATCCGGGAAGTATGGCATAACCTTTTTGGTTGAGGCTCTCGGCAATACAGCTCCATTGCAGGGTTGCTGTTTTTTGTTCTATGGAGTTCATTTATAGTTCTGCTTTTGCCGATTCCCATCCTATCATTGCAGCCTTTCGGTTACTGCCCCAATGATAATTACCCATAACTCCCGTAGATTGTATCACCCTGTGGCACGGAATGATAAAGGCAACAGGATTATCACCTACGGCTGAACCCACTGCCCTTGATGCTTTTGGCGAATCTATGATTTGTGCAATGCCGCCATAGGTTACAAGGTTGCCCATAGGGATGTTAAGTAATGCTTCCCAGACTTTTAGCTGAAACGGGGTACCTTTAAGGTGTAGTTTAAGGGTATCGGCAGATGTACCGTTAGTAAAAGCATTGAGTGCTTCGGTCTGGAAGCTATCGGTTACTTGTGCGAAGCGGGCATTCGGAAATTTCCCCTTTAGTACCGAAATCGCATCAGTTTCATTATCGGCGAATGCCAGATGGCAAATACCTTTAGATGTAGATGCAGAAAGTATAGTTCCGAATGGAGTCGATGCAAAACTGTAGTTGATGCTGAGGTTTTCGCCACCATTTTTATACTCGCCGGGAGTCATACCTTCTATATTTATAAAAAGGTCATGCAGCCTTCCTGTGCCCGATAGCCCTGTTTGCAGTGCTGCATCAAAAAGGGTAGAGGAGGTGCCGGCCAATAGTTTTTTGGCATGCTCGATACTCAGGTATTGCAAAAACTTTTTAGGACTCACACCGGCCCAGTCTGTAAACAGTTTTTGAAAATGAAACGGACTCAGGTGTACTTTTTCTGCCAGCTCGTCAAGATTGGGCTGATCTTTAAAATTATCTTTAAGATAACTTATAGCCTGTGTTATCCTTTCAAAATTTATATTACTTTGCTCTTTCATGATTATGTACCTTATAGTTACAGTACAAAGGTATTGGCTGCCTGTGCCCGGTACAACCCGAATCTTGCCAACTTTTCGCTGTAAAGGCTTCAATAAATATACATAATACTGCGTTATATACTGATAATACTTTTTTAGGAATGAGAAAAATCGATAGCAAACATATAGCATTCCATGTGCTTGTAGGGCTCTATTTTATATGGATGGCAGTATTCAGCATACTAATGGGTATGGCACTTACAAATACTTATGGGAATGCCACGAATCCTTATCTCACCAATGTGTTTGTGCAGTGGATCTATCTTAACCTCATAATGGGATCGGCACTTTATATCTCCATCAGGCTTTTCAGGAACCGTACGCTGCTTGATAAGATAATCCTGGGTTCGTTTGTGTTCATGATTATCGCTGCGGTTGTGGTTGTAATGCTGATTGGGAACTAAAATAAAAAAACGAAACCCCGCTGCATGAAGACAACGGGGTTTCAAAATAACCAATTCATAACCTAAACCTATATACTATAGACGCAGAAAAAAGGAAAGGTTGCGTTTAGGGTGTAAATTTTTTTAAAAACTGTTTTTTCAGGACGGTTGCTTTAGCTGAAATTTTATATTTTAGATAAAAATTGAAAAGGATTTATGCTTTAAAAATGCAGTATTTGCAATAGCCAAAAGCCTCATCAGATAAAAAAATAAGAATGTTGCAATAAAGCATTGTGAGCTGATATTTTTTATAGATACTTGGTTCGTAATGCGTATATTTGCGTTTATTTTATGACGAATGGATAAGAAAAGCGAAGAATTTTATGCAAGGCTAAAACAGGAGCTTACCGATTCTACCCTGTGGCCTTCGGAATATTTATTTAAATTTATTGTGCCTTCGCTGCCCGCGAATGTTGAAAAGGTTGAAAAATCGTTCGATAATATGGGCGCAGTGATAGATACTACACAGTCTAAAACCGGAAAATATACTGCGGTATCCGTAAACGTAAGGATGGTAAGCGCACAGTCGGTAATAGACAAATATATTGAGCTTTCGGAGATCGAAGGAATCATATCATTATAAAGACCTCAAAAACAAATGACGCGACACAATCCGGCAGAAGCAGTTAACTTTCTTGAATATAATGCCGAAAGGCCTCACCTTATCATTCCTGAATATGGAAGGCACCTGCAAAAACTTATTGAGCAGGCAGTAGAGCTTGAAGACAGGGAAGAACGAAACAAAGCGGCCAAATATATCATATCGGTTATGGGCAGCCTTAATCCGCACCTGCGTGATGTGCCCGATTTTCAGCACAAGCTCTGGGATCAGATATTCATAATGTCTGACTTTAAGCTGGATGTCGATTCTCCTTATCCTATACCATCAAGAGAAATGCTGGCGCAAAAGCCCGAAAGGCTGGAGTACCCGCAAAACTTCCCTAAATACCGTTTTTACGGCAACAATATCAAATACATGATTGATGTTGCCAACAAATGGGAAGATGGCGAGCTTAAGAATGCGCTTATTATGGTTATCGCTAACCATATGAAAAAATCATACTTAAGCTGGAACAAGGATACTGTAAAAGATGATGTAATCTTTGAGCACCTTTATGAACTTTCAGGAGGAACAATAAACCTTCAGGCTACCGAGGAAGAACTTTCTAACTCTACCGACCTGATGAGGGTTAACAAAAAACTGAGCAACAAGACCCAGTTTAACAACCCAAAACAAAAAGGGCAGCATAAGCCTAATAACGGCAAAAACAACCAGAAAAAAATCCGAAAAACATAAAATTTCTATTTTCACCGCATGGGAACATTTAAAATTGAAGGAGGCGCACCGCTAAAAGGAGAAATTACGCCTCAGGGAGCTAAAAACGAAGCATTACAGGTGCTGTGTACCGTTTTGCTTACGTCCGAAAAAGTAACCATTAACAACATCCCCGATATTATCGACGTAAATAAGCTTATCAACTTATTACGTAGCCTTGGGGTTAAGATAGAAAAACTGGCTCATGGGTCGTACTCATTCCAGGCCGATGAGGTAAACCTTGCTTACCTTGAAAGCGAAGCTTTCAAAAAAGAAGGTGCTGCACTTAGAGGATCGATTATGATCGTTGGTCCGCTATTGGCTCGTTTTGGAAAAGGATATATTCCTAAACCGGGAGGTGATAAGATTGGCCGCAGAAGGCTTGATACCCACTTTGAAGGGTTCATCAACCTTGGAGCGACTTTCCGTTACAACAAAGAAGACCATTTTTATGGTGTAGAGGCTACTAAGCTAAAAGGTGCTTACATGCTTCTTGATGAGGCATCAGTAACCGGTACGGCAAACATTGTAATGGCTGCTGTACTTGCTGAGGGCAAAACTACTATATATAACGCTGCCTGCGAACCCTACCTTCAGCAGCTTTGCAACATGCTTAACAGCATGGGGGCAAAAATTACAGGAGTAGGTTCTAACCTTCTTGAAATTGAAGGCGTTGAGAAACTTGGCGGATGTGAGCACCGTATCCTTCCGGATATGATCGAGATTGGTAGCTGGATAGGCCTTGCTGCTATGACTAAAAGTGAGATCACGATCAAAAATGTAAGCTGGGATAACCTTGGTGTTATACCGGGAACTTTCAGAAAACTTGGTATCACGCTGGAGCGCAGGGGAGATGATATTTATATTCCTGCTCACACGGATGGTTACGAAATACAGAGCTATATCGATGGTTCTATCCTTACTATTGCCGATGCCCCATGGCCGGGCTTTACGCCGGACCTTTTGAGTATTATCCTTGTAGTGGCTACTCAGGCAAGAGGAGAGGTACTTATTCACCAAAAAATGTTTGAAAGCCGTTTGTTCTTTGTGGACAGACTTATCGATATGGGCGCAAAAATCATCCTTTGCGATCCGCACAGGGCTACTGTTATCGGTCTTGACTTTAAATCTACCCTTAAAGGTATTCTTATGTCTTCACCGGATATCCGTGCCGGTATATCGCTTCTTATTGCTGCACTATCTGCTAAGGGTACAAGTACCATCCAGAACAGCGATCAGATTGACCGTGGTTACGAAAGAATTGACGAAAGGCTTCGTGCTATCGGTGCTAAAATTGAAAGATTCGACTAAGCAATTAGTTGTAAATTATAAAATGAGGGCTGCTTTGTGTAGCCCTTTTTTTATGTAGATTTGTAAGAAACACTTTAATAGATGAACAGAATTTTATTTTCCGAAACGCAATATTTTCGCCAGTGGTGGCTATTAGGGCTGGTTTTGGGGCTTAACGGTTTTATAATATTCGGACTCGTTTACCAGGTTTTCCTGGAGAATGTATTTGGCGATAAGCCCATGAGCAATACAGGGCTTATTTTTGTAGCGCTTTTACAAACAGCTTTTACGTTATTTATGCTTGTGCAGCGACTATCAGTTAAAATTGATGAGGAAGGAGTACATGTACGGTTCTGGCCTTATCATATGAAATGGAAGCTATATCGTTGGGAGAATATCGCGTCGTGTGAAGTGAAAAAGTACAATCCTGTTGCAGAATATGGCGGTTGGGGATTGCGTTCAGGAGCGTATAATGTTTCAGGTAATATGGGTTTGTTGCTAACCTTTAATGACGGGCGTTACAGCCAGATGATAGGTACACAGAAACCGGAGAAGATAAAAGCAGTATTACAGCAACTAAATAAACTTTAAACTATGGATAATTACACTACGAACAATCCTTATGCGGAATACGAAAGGAACATTAAGCAGGAAAATAAAAAAAGAAACAGGAAAATGCTCCTTATAGGTTTAAGTGTAGCGGCAGTTATATTTATAGGTATTACCGTTTTTATGTTGTTCATCTTTCAGATGATGAAAAACTCTGACGCTTATATCACTGCTGAAAATTATCTTACAGACAACAAAGAAATAATTGGTGCAACGGGAGGAATCAAAGATTTTGATATGTTTCCTACAGGCAGCATTTCTACATATAATGATTCCGGCGAGGCCATTCTTACGATAGGGGTTAACGGCAAAAAGCACGATATTGATGTTTTTGTACACCTTGAGAAAGAACCGGGCACTGACTGGCAGGTAATTGAAATGCAAATTTTTGAATAGATCATAAATAATTTAACCACCAATCATCATACTATGAAAAAACTACTTTTTGCTGTAATGCTTTTTGTGGCAACACAGGCTACTGCACAATTTGACGAATCTAAGAGAAACGAGATACCTTTTGTTGAAGTAACAGGCACGGCTGAAAAAGAAGTAGTACCTGATATTATCTACATAAGTATTACACTTTATGATAAGATTGAGGGTAAAGCAACTTACAGTCTGGATGATCAGGAAGAAAAGCTAAAGCAGCTGCTTAAAAAACTGAATATAGATTTGTCTAATCTTAGCCTTAGCGGTGCCACCAGTGATGTTATCCTGAAAAGACAAAAAGAAAAAGGTGTTGCACAGCGAAAACAGTATATGCTTAAGGTTAGCACTGCAGCTCAGGTTAACCAGGTGTTTGAAGGGCTTTATGATAATAATATTAAAGAAGCTTCTATAGCAAGAGTTGATCATACCCGAATTACTGAACTTCGTAAAGAAGTGCGCATAAATGCTATTAAGGCGGCTAAAGAAAAAGCTACTTATCTGTTAGAAGCCATCGGCGAGCAGCCCGGTAAGCCAATCGTAATTACAGAAGAAAATAATTCGTATGGAAGGGTAAATCAGATGCTTTCAAATACAGTTAACAGATATGATGGAGATGCTCCGGTTGAAGAAGTGGATTTCCAAAAGATAAAAATCAAGTTCTCCTATTACGTTAAGTACAGTATTAAATAAGAGCTATTAATAAATTTTAAATTTTCTACCTTTGCCTGAACAAAAATTATCATTCAGAAACATGAAAATAAACTTAAAATCGGGTGTAGATAAATTGCTTTTCGGGATGCATGAGAGCGACGTAAAAGAACTTTACGGAGATCCTTCAAGGCAATTTAAAGACGATGACGGCAATATGATCTATCTGTATAACGACAAAAAGCTAAGGCTTACGTTTTATGCTGACGAAGATTACAGGTTTGGGTATGCAATCGTTTCGCATCCGTCGGCAGAGCTATTCGGTGCAAAAGTAATTGGAGAAT
>QFQM01000467.1 GCA_003243255.1 Flavobacterium psychrophilum
CAATCGAGAAAGAGTGCTTAAAAAGCTTGCTTCTGTTGAAAACAGAGATTGATCGAATGCATAAGTAGGTAAGGGAATTTTATGCACATTCTTATCTTTATTCAACAAATCCCACTGCAATGGCATACCATATTTCCAAAAATATGCTAGTGTATTCATAAAATGAACATGATAGTCTCCCCCTTCAGCTAATAAAAAAACGGTGTGCATATCTTGCGGAAGAAGGTTCGTAAGGTTTCTTAATGATCCTAGTACTATATATGTATAATGACAGTTTTTGTTATGTAAATACCAAACTCCTTCACAAAAAGAATCCTCGCTCTTAGATATCTTGTTCCAATATTCAGCTGTAATTGCCTGGGAAGGGGTAATAGGGCGTGCACTTTCATTGGAGATAAAAGGTAACTGAGGAAAGTTGAATGACAAATTTGCCGTATACTCAACCTTTGTGACATTATCAATACCTGATTTTTTTAATAGCACCAGCCTTAATCCGTTTTCCAAATCCAATACCCCACTGATACAAGCGCAAGTAATTTCACCCAATCCATAACCAATCATCTGAGCCGGGCGTATCCCAAAATAGATGAGAGTTTTCGCAAGTGCGTACTGCGTCACAAAAGACACCTCTGCAACAACCTCCGGTGGCGGGAAACTTTCCTCAAGGAAATAACAAAGATAGTTTTGGCCAGTGATCCACTTTAATAAATAAATACCATTTTCTATGGCCTCCTTAAATGGCATTATATTTTTATAAAGATCGTGACCTGCTTGTATACACTGAATATCCATTTCAGGAAATATAAAAACCTGATTTTCTTGGTATCCATAACTTTTGATGATATTGCCCTCATTCTTTTCAAGCTCACTAAGCCTGTCTATTAATTCGTCAGCATCTTTGAATACGAAAGCTGCTCTGAATATGAACTCTTCCCTACCAACTTGAAGCGTATATGCTAAATCTTCAAGGTCCGTTCTCGGTTCATGAAGTAAAAAATCTTTAAGCTTAGTAACATACTTTAGTAATGAAAAAGGGGTTTTGGCAGAAAGTGGTAAAATCTTATACGTCGCCTCTTCGGGGGCTTCCCGCGTAGATGTAGTAGCATATTCCTCCAAGATAACATGCGCATTGGTCCCTCCTACGCCAAATACATTTACTGCAGCGCATAAAGGAATTCCCTCCATTCTTTCCCATTTTCTGGTTTTGGCATTCACAAAAAAAGGAGACTCTTCAATACCAAGCTCCGGGCTTGGAGTTCGATAATTCAAGCTAGCAGGAATTATGTGATTTTTAAGGCTTAAAGCAACTTTGATAAATCCTGCCATTCCAGAAGTTGACCTGGTATGTCCAATATTAGTTTTTACTGATCCTAAAGCACAGTTATTTCGGGGTACATCTTTAAATGCATTCTTTAGTGCGTTAAATTCAACCAGATCACCCAATTTGGTAGCGGTACCATGCGCTTCCATATATCCTATACGCTCTGGTCCAACCCTGGCAAACTTTAATGACCGAATGATGCAGTCTGTTTGCCCCTGTAAACTGGTAGCAGCATAGCCTATTTTTCTCTGACCGTCATTGTTGCTTGCTCCTCCTTTGATTACACAATAGATGTGATCTCTATCCCTTTGGGCATCTTTTAATCTTTTTAATATAACTACTCCCACCCCTTCGCTGGGTACGGTACCCTGCGCATCTTTGTCAAACGATCGACAATGCCCATCCGACGACCATAAGGAATATTCCTCAAATAAGTAGCCTGCATGATCCCTATGTTCGACAGTTACGCTTCCTACAATGGCAACATCTATTTCTCCTAAAAGCAGATGTTTGCAGGCGGTATTGATAGATACTATAGATGATGCACAGGTAGCATCAATAAATTGGGTTGTACCTTTCAAATCCAGTTTATAGGATAGCAAGGTGGCTATAGATTCCTTGCATGCTAATTTATCCATAGTCAAGCTGTCTATTAAATGCATTCTATTACGTACCAAAGCGCTTAGTTGCCAAGCATTGTTTACCGATGCACTACCAAAAACACCCATCAATTCTTTTGCTTTTTGTAAATTCACTCCCGCATCTTCCAAGGCTTCCCAAGCACACTCATGAAATAAACGATGTATTGGATTTAGAAAAGAAACCTCAGTAGGTGTATATGTAAAAAAACGAGCATCAAACAGATCTCGTCCAGCAAGCCGACCTTCTGCAGCCACAAAATTTTCCCGATTGATAAATTCAACAGAATAACCCCTGGCTAATAATTCTTCGACTGAAAACTGATGAATTGATTCTTTCTCATTAACTAAGTTTGACCAGTATTCAC
>QFQM01000468.1 GCA_003243255.1 Flavobacterium psychrophilum
TTAGCAAAGTTTCTTGCTGCAAGTGACTTCTTCACCATTATGCTCAAAGATGGTGACATCATTCATTTTACCCCTAAAGACGTAGCTGCTTTCCAGAAGTGGTTAGAGCAAAATAACATACCGAGCATCCGAACGCAGGAAGGATGGGTGATCACGAAGAAGACTTGACAACGTAGTTTCCCTGTTGCGCTGTTACCTCTCTTCTTTTTTGAAATTCGCCCCAAATTGTTAATCCGAAACTTCCTTGTTTATGAAATTCAAGATTGTTCCCATTACAGATAACCGCATGATATTGCTTATCCTGATTGCAAGTGCAGTGATCTTTGGCGGTGTCATTTTATTGACAGGGTATTGGGAGAAAAGAGCCGATATGTACCTGATACCTGATGGCTTTAAGGGAACCGCTACCGTATTCTTTAATGACCCTGATGGTATGCCCGAAAAAAGGGACGCAAAGAGAAGGGTTTTTGAAATTCCCGCTTCAGGTACTTTATATACGCAAAGCACCTATAAGAAGAAATGGAATAACTATTACTATGTGCAGCCAGAAGGCAGGTTGCGTCAATTGATGTGTGGCGATGCACGCGCCGGGGGAGTGCCTATTTCTTACAGTGGTATTGATAGTATATGGATCGACGAAATAGACGTTATTCAACGTGATACTAATAATAAAAAATTAATGGTTGCCACTTTCACCGTAAAGGAAATTCCATGATAATCCAGGGTAGTTGAATAATAAAAAAACCATTTGAAGGAATTGCTTATGGTTATGCTGTAAACATCCGTTTCCCTCCAAATGGCTTTGCTGCATTCCTGGCTACTTTGTACTTAGCGCCTTCAGCTTCTCGCTAAGTTCAGTCAATCCTGCTTTGGTTAGGTATTCATCGGCAATTACGTGTAATTCGTCCAATGCTTCCTTTGGAATACTTTCCAGCAAGGCAGATGATTTATCATCGTCTTTCGCCATCAACCCACGCTTGAGGACACTATGCAACAACAATACGTTCTTGCGGGAAATCCTCATGTCAATCTTCACTGTTTCACTCATGCCAGGGATACTGAGAATAGTATCATACACTTTGGCTACATCACTCGTTGTTAGCATAATCACACGGTTTTAATTTAAACAATACTCACTGCACAAAAGTAAATGACAAAGGTTTTTGCATCCTCATCAAAATATGATGAGGATAGGTTAATGCAATATCGCCTGTTTAACTTCGCATAGAAGAACTGAATGTGTGTTTGAAAATGTGTGGTTATGAATTTCAGGAATAAAAGGCTTTCCGTTAGTGAAGCCAAAGAAATAGACATAGTTCATTTCCTTGCTGACTTAGGGTATGAACCATCAAAAATCAGGAACAATGATTATTGGTATTTTTCACCACTTCGGGATGAAAAAACGCCTTCCTTCAAAGTTAATCGCAAGCTGAACCGCTGGTATGATCACGGCCTCGGCAAAGGTGGTAACCTGGTTGATTTTGCTATCCTTTATCACGGCTGCGCCGTTTCCGAATTTCTACAGAATTTAAGCGGTAATCTTTCCCTTCAAAAGCCCTCACTTCAGCAGTCTATTACCAGACCTAAACTTGAGAACCAAATAAAGATTTTAGGAGACTTCATACTTTCCTCTACCGCCCTTCTACGCTACTTGCAGCAACGCCGCATACCCGTTAATATAGCTGACCGCTATTGCCGTGAGGTTCGGTACGAACTCAATGGAAAAGTTTATTATGGTATCGGCTTCAAAAATGACTTGGGAGGCTTTGAAATACGCAATCCTTACTTCAAAGCCAGCAGCTCGCCAAAAGGCATCACCACCATTGATAACCGTGCCGGTGAGGTCATCGTTTTTGAAGGCTTTACCGACTTCCTTTCCTTCAAGGCTACCCACCAACAAGACCCCGAAGACCGCTTTGATTTTGTAGTGCTGAACTCTGTATCCTTCTTTGAAACTGCACGCCCTTTTCTGGAAAAACATAATACCATCAGGCTTTATCTGGACAGAGATGCTACCGGACAAAATTGCAGTCGGTATGCACTTTCCCTGAGCAGTAAATACAAGGACGAAAGCAGTCTGTATCAAAACCACAAAGACTTCAACGACTGGATAGTGAATTTCGGTAAGCCGCAAAGGAAACATCAAAAACAGAAGTTGAAATAAGTGATAACAGAACTATAAGAGCCGCTTTAGCTTCTTAAAGTGCTTTAGCCTCTTACATGCTTTAGAGCCTTATCAATGTCTGAAGAGGTTCTAAAAGCTGAAAGATTGCAACTTTCCCGCAATCGGCCAGATGAACGGTTGTTAAACAACCGGATCTGGCT
>QFQM01000469.1 GCA_003243255.1 Flavobacterium psychrophilum
CGCATCGGGCACCAGCCAGCGCACACGCCCTTCCTCCACCAACGCCTGCGGCCCGCCTTCCACGGAGCGCATTGCCTGCAGCCGGTAGGGATGGACCTTCTGCACCTGGGCTGCCGCATGCACCTCGCCGCCTGCGACCACCCATACGCCGCTGCGCCCGCCGCTGGCAGCCACGGTCACGGCATCGCGCAGATTCTGCGGTCCGTCTGCCAACAGGGCCGTGGCCGGGCGCATGGCGCAGGTCAACACAATGGGTTTGGTGGCCGGCAGCAGGCCGTGCAGCAGCCAGGCCGTCTCTTCCAGCGTGTCCGTTCCATGCGTGATCACCACGGCGCGTGTATCCGCAGCCTCCAGTGCCTGCGTGCAGGCGCGCAGCAACGCGCGCCACACGGGCCAGTCCATATCCTTGCTGTCCACCTGCGCGATCTGCTGCGTCTGCACGGGTCCCAGCGCCTGCTGCTCCAGGTCCGGCACGGCCTCCAGCAGCGACTGCACCGTGATCTGCCCGGCCTTGTACCCCACGCCCTGCGACTGCGAATCCGCCCGGCCGGCGATGGTCCCGCCCGTGCCCAGAATCACCAACTTTGACTGCCCCACTTGCACCTCTTGGAAAACTGGTTAAAAATACAGATACTGTATAAATCATCAGATGGCCTCCCAGCCTGCCATCTGCCCTCAAGGACCGGACGCACGCCATGCTCGACCATCCCAAGCTCACCGCCCGCCAGCAACAGATCCTGGACCTGATCCAGGCTGCCATCTCCCGCACGGGCGCGCCTCCCACCCGCGCGGAAATCGCCAACACGCTGGGCTTCAAGTCCGCCAACGCTGCCGAGGAACACCTGCAGGCCCTGGCCCGCAAAGGTGTGATCGAACTGGTCAGCGGCACCTCGCGCGGCATTCGCCTGCGTACCGACACCGTGCGCAACATCAATGCTGCGCGCGGCACCAGCTTCGGGCTGCCGCTGTCGGCCCTGGCACCGCTGATGTTGCCCCTGGTGGGCCGCGTTGCGGCGGGCTCGCCCATTCTCGCGCAGGAACACATCGACCAAACCTATTCCGTCGAGCCCAGCCTGTTCCAGACGCGCCCCGACTATCTGCTGCGCGTGCGTGGCATGTCCATGCGCGACGCGGGCATCATGGACGGCGACCTGCTGGCCGTGCAGTCCGCACACGAAGCCCGCAACGGCCAGATCGTCGTGGCGCGCCTGGGTGACGAAGTCACCGTCAAGCGCCTGCGCCGCACCACGCAGGGCGTGGAACTTCTGCCGGAAAACCCCGATTACCCGGTGATTCGCGTCGCCCCCGAGGAGGCCTTTGCCATTGAAGGCCTGGCCGTGGGGCTGATCCGCAACAGCATGTCCATGTAAGCCGGACTGGCAGCCCTTCTCCGGCCGCCTCACCACATTTCACGCACCGCCCAGGTGGTAGGCGCGAAGCCTTGGAGCTTCGCCCTGGGCGGAGCTTTGCCCGCAAACCGCAATCCTGCCTGTGTCCATGCCTCTTTGAAACACGCCAACAGGAGTCGTCACATGGGATTCGCTCTGCCAACACTGTCTTCTTTTTCCTTCCTGCGCCTGGCACATGGCATCCGCCTGACTGCGACCGCCATGGAGTCGGCCATGCCACTTGCACAAGCCCCTGAGTGCCAGCCATTACCTGCCGCAGCACCCGAGCCCGCCAACGTGATCTCTTTCAGCAAGGCACGCCGGCGCAGCCAGCAGCGCCGCGGCAAGGCAGCACGCGCTGCAGACCATGGAGATGCCCAGCTGATCCTGCCCTTGCTGCCGACGCAGCCCGCCCTGCAATCCGCACCTGAGCAGCCTTCAGGCCTGCGCATCATCCAGCGGTCGCCGCAGGAGCAGCCGGAATGCCTGTTCATCTCCGGGCGCATGGCCGATGTCTGCGCCGCGCTGGAGCGCATGGAAGCGCATGGCGGACCAGCAGCCAACTGAGGCCCCGATGCAAGGTGTGCGACACACCTTGCACGACACAAACCTGGGTGGCGCGGACCGCGTGCCGCACGAGGAATCGGCCTGCGCAAAGCTGATGCAGGCTGGCGGCCACCATTGCCCTGTAGCGCACATGCAACAGTGGACGCCCTCTTTGCGGGAGGGGTGCCGGCCTGAAAGATAATTGATAAGCATTCTTATTATCTTTTGCAGCAGCGATTGCCGCTGCGCCGCCTCCTCCGCCCCAGCCTTCTCCGTGCACAGCCTCTACCAGAACCACCATCTCTGGCTGGAAAGCCTGCTGCGCAAACGCCTGGGCAACCGTGACGATGCCGCCGACCTGGCCCAGGACACCTTTGTGCGCCTGCT
>QFQM01000470.1 GCA_003243255.1 Flavobacterium psychrophilum
ATTCCGTCGTGGTTAAACTCAGATAACAATCGAATGGCGCTTTCCATCGAGGTACCCACGTAATCGGCAATTTCTTCTCTGGTCAATATTATATTGAGCGTTTGCCCGTCCTCTGCAAAGCCGTAAGTAGCCTTTAAAAACAATAATGCTTCTGCCATTCGTTCCCTTACATTTTTTTGAGACAATGAGACAATTTGTTCGTCTGCAACTTTCAAGTCTTCCGCCATTTTTTTAAGGAATTCAAAAAGCAATGGAGGATTATCCTGAATGGATTTATAAAAGAAATCTTTATCAATAATGCAGATGGTAGAGTCTTCCAACGCCACTGCGGAGCAATGATGTCTCTCTTTTGAAAGTAAGGCTGTGTAACCCAGGATATCCCCCGAATTCGCTAACCGGAGAATTTGCTCTTTACCGTCACATCCGGTTGTACATAATTTTATCTTCCCGTTAGTTACACAAAATAAACCCTGTGGCAACCCATTTTCATTAAAAACATACTGCCCTTTTTTATAGATAGAGCAGGTTTTGTGTTGCGAGAGTTTTTGCAACTGCTGACTATTGAGAATATTGAAAACAGAATGCATTCCGGACTTGCAATGCTGGCATTGAAGACTGTTATTTGCCCTGTTATCTTTCTGTTGATGTTTCATTTCATTATTTGCAACAATCTTTTTTGTGAATCAAGATTGATTTGAAAATGTTGATTAATATATATATAATGTTATTAATAGCTTTTAAGTATTACTGAAGGCTGTCCGTAGTATTTGTTCATCCAATCCATTATTAAATGTTTACTTTCTTTGATAATTGTCCATTTATACTTTATGTCGCCTTCGCTGGTATTGGAAGTTGTCGGAGATGGCCTCTCTGCTGCGCTGCATCAACTGCTTTCGTTTCGATGTTATCTGCATTTTCTTTCGCGATCCGCTATGTCATAGAGGTTCTCATCAGCTTCTGCAATGTTTACCAATAATGCCTGTAGCCCTTCATGGACTGAAGGGCTGCAAGATTGTGGAACTATTAAAATGTTCCTTTTAGGATGCCGCAGGTAAGCATGGAACTACCATAATAAGGATTCTTTACGGTTTTGTCATTGCTTAACCATGATGCTTTTTTCAGGGGGCAATATTGCTGGTAAACCGGCCCCGTGGTGAGTTTGGTGGTTTTAACCAAATCCACCATATTGTTTGACAGTGTGATAAACTCTTCCCTTTGCTGTTTTATGTCATTTGACTGGGCAATGGCGGAGGCATCTTTTAACAAACTTGTATTGGCATTTTCATTCAGGGTTTCTTTGCCTGCAGCGCTGATGGTTGAAGCCAGTATGCCTGCCTGGCTGGCGGCGTATGTGGGATCACTCATTATCAGGGCATCCTTCACCTGGTAATAAGCGTTTAAAATGGACGCGGCTGGAGCTGTTGTGGTGTCTTTGGCAAAACTATGCTGAGTGCCTGCAATGGCGCACATTGCAATCAGTGTGATTATCTTTTTCATTTTATTTGATTTATATGTTTAATACAATAGGAAGGGACACAATAAGTCCCTACATGTTGAAAAACATATAATCAAATCTGAAAACTTTGAATGGCTATGCGGATATCGGGAATGGGTGGGTGATGCCCGCTGACATAGTATTTGTTTACTGTATTTACCTGTGCTAAAAACGGTATATCAATAGCATAATAGACAGCAACAAATGCAGTGAAGAATACGGGATCTATGAATTTTGTCGCTTGAGGCATTATTTTCTCGGCCTGCGATAACTGTATAACGCTATCGTTGCAACAATTGTCTTTTTCGTTTTGATGACTATGGGTATGTACTTTCTTTTTGTGATGGTGTTTTGAGCCATGAGCGTGATTATGGACATCTGTGGCTTCTTCCCCGTGATGATGTTTACTGTTATGGTGATGTTTACTGTTAAAGCCCATATCTATACCTAAAGAGCATGCAAAACCTATCACCGTATTCAAACTGAATACGAGCATAAGCAAGGCTGCTTTTAACTGTATAGATATCTTCCTGTGCATAGTTAGTTCCCGTGTTATAAAGGGCCTATATTACCGAAGTTGGCATCATTTATCAGCTAATCATTCTCCAAGTGTTTTTTCCTTTCTATATACTCCTCAGTATTTATTGTGCCGGCAGCATACCTTTTTTTAAGAATATCCATCGGCGTGTCTTTTTTTGTTTTCCGCCCGGGAATATCATACGGTGTCGCGAAAATCCAGATAATAAAAAATACCCAAATAAGCCACCATATAAGGTGCATTCCCAAGAAATGATAACCGTAATACATATCCATATTTTTTGTTTT
>QFQM01000471.1 GCA_003243255.1 Flavobacterium psychrophilum
TTCTGCAAAAATCCAACTTTTGGGTTTATTGCTATATTTATATTATATAGGAGAGAAAACTCCACCAAAACCTCAGTTGCTGGGTCAAAGGACGGCCATCCCTCCCAGCTTCTCTTACTGAGCAGTAAGAGAAATGAGCATCATCACTCCAATGTGAGTGAAAGGAATAAGAGAATATTAATGAAAAACAAAACGGTCATAAGAAGACCGAACCAAGCAGGTGAATTTACTACAGTTCATCATTCAATTCTGCATGATACAAGGCTTTCAGCACTTGAATTTAGAATTTTACTAAGCATCCTTTCAGATGCTGATACCTTCAACCTAAGCCAACAGCTAATCATAAATAGGTTAAAAATCGATAAAAAGACTGTTCAGAATGCCTTTAAGGCTCTTGAAAGTTATGGATATATAAAACGTACTCAACTGAAAAGAGGACATTACTACACTATTTCTGAGTTTGGGAACTTATCCAAAGAAGAAATAGAGCTACCGAGTATTGAAGTGCAATTACCAGCGATAGAAGATGATAAAATAATCCTAGAGGATTATTTTGAGCTTCTGGTAAAGCTAATTCCTGCGGATGCTCCAAGTGAACAAATAACTGCGGTTGTAGATTATTTCTCAGATGCCATTGCTGATGGAAGATTATCAAAAAAAGAACAAATGAGTGAGAGCAATATAAAGAAGATAATAACCAAGTTTATCTCTATAGATAAGGGAACTGGAAAATTACCAAAAGATACAATTGCATTGATAAAGTTGATGTGTGAGGATAAAGCTGGAGGGAAAGGGATTTCTATCGCTAATAAACAGAAAATAACTGATGAAGTAATAGCCTTTTTCTCCCTTAAGCTTCCGAAGCTTCCAACAGAAAGAGAAATAAGTAGTAGAATATTATCAGTGAAGACAAAATATAATAGTACTGGCCATCTTGACCAGAGATTCCAAAACTAACAAGGAGATTCTAACATTAGAAAATGACTACAAAAACAAAGAAGAAAAAAGAATTTGATATAACAACGTGGACTTATAAAGAACGTAAGCATACAATCAACATACACACTAGTAACCCTTCATTAATTTTGTTTGAAATGGGTTATCACCAATCTGTTGACTCTACCACTTGGAGCAAGGTTATTTTGAGCAGGGTTCAAAAGCAGTTAAGGCAATATCTGTACAACTATTTGAGCGCAAATGGATACGAAACCGATAGCTATATTTTGGTTCTGGACGGTGGCAGCAAGCCTACAAAGGGACAAACATTTATTGATATGAGAGTTGCATTGCCTAAGATGAGCGATATAAAAGTAAATAAGGCTTTTTGCAACGCTCTCACAGAGAAAATGTACATTTTAATGGATGTAAATACTTTTATCCGATAATTTTACAATTGGTCGAGCTAAAGCGTTAAAATATGTTAATGCTTAAAAGTGCCTCTCACAAATTTCCGAAATTTGACTCTCACTTTTCTATGACTCATTTAAAACAACTTAATGCATCTACCAATGGTAACAAATATTATCCTGACAGAAGATGATGCTGATGATATCATGTTTTTTAAATTAGCATTAAAAGAAATAGGCTTTAAATATGCATCAAGAATCGCAAAAAATGGTGAAGAGCTAATTGAACTATTGACAGACAGTAAAAATCTGCCACAGATTATTTTCCTTGATTTAAACATGCCAATTCTTAACGGATTTGATTGTTTAAAAATAATAAGGAAGGATGAGAGGTTGGATAATTGTAAGGTGGTAATATTGACGACCACTAAGCATTCTACTGATGTCAATTTATGCCGCTCCCTCGGAGCTGATTTATTTCTACAAAAACCTGTACAACATGGAATATTATTAGAAGCATTACAATCTATTTTACTTACAGACTATCTTAGTAATAATGTGATTACAGAAGAGAATTTTATGTTTCACTCATAAATAAAATTCTTACTGGCTTTATAAAATATCTTTCATAATGGAATTTTTATTCTCCGAACCCAGCAATTTTCTGTTCGATTTTATGAAGCAGGATTGGCATATACCGCATATAAATTGTGTCTATTCTCATTCCTGTTTCCTCCATCCAATAACGCTGTCCGTAGTCCATACCTTCAAGGAGCATTTCTCTTAGTTCGTCATTGATAAATACTACATCATAGGTAAAGCTTATATTATTGGCAAGAGCAGCTTCATTCTCTTTTATTTGTTCGGGGTAACGGAAATCAGCAACACGCCATTTAGCAACAAAATCTCTGTAATAGGCATCAAGTTCAATGTAGGTTTCTTTCCATTCTTTCGGATTCATAGTAGTTT
>QFQM01000086.1 GCA_003243255.1 Flavobacterium psychrophilum
CACTACTACCGCTGGATGTAACTAATCCTGAACAGATTAATGAAACGGTAAATAAGGCCATAAAAGAGTACAATGTTGATGTTGTGTTTAACAACGCGGGCTATGGGCTAATGGGTTCGCTTGAGGCATTGACAGACGATCAGGTACTAAGGCAACTCAACACTAACCTTTTAGGGGTAATAAGAGTAACCAAGGCATTTATTCCGTACTTTAGGGAAAAGAAAAGCGGCCTGTTTATAAGTACCACGTCAATGGGAGGTTTCTTAACCTTTCCCCTACACAGTCTTTACCATGCAGCTAAATTTGGCATAGAGGGCTGGTCTGAAGGGATGTCGTTTGAACTGGGGCTGCACAACATAGGAATAAAAACCGTAGCACCGGGCGGCATAGCTACTGATTTTTTAGGGCGATCACTCGACAGGGCTTCTCACTCTGGGTATGAAGATTTGGAAGATAAGCTTTTTAGCGTTGTTAACAGCATGATGGATGCTGCCGCCCAACCCGAAGATATAGCCGCTGTGGTGTATGAAGCCGCTACCGACGGTAAAGACCAGATACGGTATGTGGCCGGACAGGATGCCAATGCTATGTACAAAAGGCGCCTCGAAATAGGCAATGAAGCTTTTAGGAAAGAAATCAGGCAACAGATTTTAGGCAATTAAACATACTATTCGGGTAACACATTTCAGTCACTCCGATTATTTTACGAGGATAAAATGAAAACAATAAATTCCATAACCGAATTCCACAGGCTGGTAGGCTTACCTGACCCTCTGCATCCACTTATAAGCGTTTTTAAGGTATCTGAAATGCAGTTTAAAGACACAGAGGTGTGGAAACAATTTAGCCTGAATTTTTACTGCATATCGCTTAAAAAAGGGGTTGACAGCAAAGTTCGCTATGGCGGACAATATTATGACTATGATAAGGGTGTGATGACGTTTATTGCACCAAAACAGATACAGTCTGTAGATATACCACATTCTGAAATACTGGGCAAAATTGCAGGAAATGGTTACACGCTGTTAATTCACCCGGATTTGTTATACACCTACCCTATTGCTGAGAACATAAAGCACTACGGTTTTTTTTCGTATGAAGTTAATGAAGCCCTGCACCTATCAGAAAAAGAAGAATTGTACATAGCCGATATATTCGAAAAGATTAAGGAGGAATGCAATCATATCGACCGTACTACGCAAGACATTATCATTGCACAAATTGAATTGTTGCTTAACTACAGTAAGCGGTATTACGAACGCCAGTTTATAACCCGTAAAGCAGCAAACCACGATTTATTGTCAAAACTGGAGCAGTACTTAAACCATTATTTTGACTCGGAAGATATTATTGACAATGGTCTACCAACAGTAGAATTACTCGCGGCTAAGCTACATGTATCACCCCACTATCTAAGCGATATGCTACGTTCTTTAACCGGACATAACGCCCAGCAGCACATACAGGATAAAATTGTGGAAAAGGCCAAAGAATACCTTACCCTAACCAACCTTTCTGTTTCAGAAATTGCATACAAACTAGGGTTTGGCTATCCGCAGTCATTTAATAAAATGTTTAAGCGTAATGTATCACTTTCCCCTCTGGAGTTCAGGCAGTCTTTTAATTAACTGGTTTGTAATATAAAGCCGCAGTTGTTATACTGCGGCTTCAGTTTTATCTAAACTACCGGAAGGCTTCCATTCAGGATAAACAGATGCATTTAACTGATTTAAGGCAAATTTATTTTTAATCGTATTGTTTACACACCATAAGTTTATCTTAAAATTTAAAAGCCTTTAGGTCGAAAGCTTTGCCAATATTGACAAATCTTCTATAAAAGTGTTCGAAAATTGTCCGGGCAAGTCCACGAAGACGGTTTAAGGCACAATTTTCAATGTTGCCAAAAACACACAAAACGTCTCGAAAAGCCTATAAAACCTGCAAATCTGAACGATTAAAGGTTTTTTTTTTATTTTTGCCTGTACCTATCAAAACTTTCAAAAATGCACAAATACAACATGGCGCATTCATAGTACATTTGCCCTGAAATAAAATCAACTGTGTTACCCGATTTATCCAAAGCTCGATAAAGTAACACCAAATGCCTTTTACTTTTATATAGGTTTCATCCATACGCCAACTAAGCCATACTCCACGCATTTTGATTATTTCCTATACATCCCTGTAAATCAATGTAAATCTCAATTTGAAATAAACGGCTTGGAGAATAATAGCTTTGGTATAACTATGACCTCTGGTATTCAGTTAATATGTTTTTGAATTTTATGTAATAAGTTATACATAGATGTGACAAAGCCAGGACAAACAATACCGGCCACACATAAATGCAGCCGTTATCATTCTATATGCTATTTATGAAGTAACATTATTCCTGTTCAAAATCAAATTTTACAACCAATATCATATCTTCCAGTTTAGCTATATTAGCCGCCGAAGCAGACAGATTGAAAGCTTCATCTATTACTATATTACCATCTTTTCCTGTAGCCAGCTTTATATCGCTTACCCGTGCCAGATTCAGTTCTCTTGGTGTGCTATTTTCGGTATCATTAAGCTTAACCTTGAAATTGGCCGGATTACCATTTACTTTCGCGATAAACATTACTTCACTAATACCTGCGTTTAAAGACTGTGCTATATAGGACAAACGGTTTTTAGCAATCGTAAGGTCTACCGTAGCGTTCTTTTTAAGGAGATGCCACTCGTTTGCAAAGTCATGCCTCAAATTCAGCGCTAAATGAAGTCCACTCTGCTCCAACCCCTGCTTAATGGTGGTAAGACGCTCTATCAATGCTGTATCAGCTGCATTTTTAAGAACCGACCCCCCTTCCCTCGCTGTATACCTTATATGTATAATAACATCGGCAATTGTATCATAGTTAAACTGCCTTACTTCTGATGGCAATTCGAGCCTCCAGCTGCTTACAGCTCCAGTTCCTTCAAATGGCAGATAGCGCTCATCTTTAAAATTAAGCTCAAAAACTCCGCTGTCGTTTTGCGAACTGCTCGCAGCGATAGACTGTATTGCGCCCACATTATAAATAAACCTTTCATCATTGCCCGGCATTTCGGTGTAGCCGTCGCCATTGCTATTATCTGGATTAGTATTTTTCCTGTATCTGTTATTTACAAGCGATAATTTTGCACTAACCGATGTATATGGTCCGGCAATACAAGGAATGCTTATGCTTACTGATTTGATACGCCTGAAATACTGCCCTGCAAAATCCATATCGTATAAGGCTTCCGGTATTTCAAAATCACAGCTTCCGGCAGCCCTTAATTTTATTAAGGATAATGAATCAAGCTGTGCAAGCGAAATATGCTTGGTAATCTCATATTCACGCTTATTCTTATCGAGATAGCTTGTCTCCATAATTTTAAGATCATGGATAAGATTATCAGCACTCTGCAAGCCTTTTTTCATCGAATCCCAGTAACCATATGAGATAAAGTAATCATCATTACCTAACTCAAAACGGTAGCTGCGCTCTGCTTTTTTAGCAAAATCATGTGCAAGTTTATACGATTTAAAATACACTGTGCTTATCTGCCCTATCGACCAGTCGTATAGTTCTTTATTTGTGAATTTTGTACGCATGAACTCATCTGTTTTTTTTGAATTATCAATCTGTAATTGATGATTTTTCAGGTCAGTTTCAGCAATTTCCTTCCTTATCTGCGCAGCAGCGATTTGTTTTTCTATAGAAGCCAGTTCTTTATTGGTCAAACGTTCCTGATGTTTCCAGTCTTCAAACCTCCTGTCGTAGCCTGCCAGTATAGAAGCCCTGTTTGCCTCATAAGAAGCCATAGTGCTTAATATATTTAATATGTCAGCACCTATGTTTGTAGCTTTAGATATTGCCGAGCCGCCAAGCTGCATTACCACCGATGGTGAGCCTCCAAATCCTGATGCCCCAATATGGAATTCAGGTATTAATGAAAGTGCACCTGCAACAGTTCTTACTATTTGAGATTCAAACTGATATTCATTAGCTTCTTTCAGCTTATCAAGGTTAAGTTGCTCTTTAGACGTTATTTTCTCAATAGATGCATAGTGGTCCCTTCTTTCCTCAGTAACCTTCTGAGTTCGTTTTAAAACCTCTATCTGTTCTTTAGATTCATTTACTTGCAATTTTTTCATTTGTGTCACCGCATTAAGCATCTTCAACTCTAGTTCGTTTCGTAAAAGACTTATCGCTTCTGCATCTTTTTTCTCTAGCGCTTGCAGCAATGCATTTCCCAATCCCCTTACCTCCTGTGCCAGCTCGCCGGCTTTTTGTGAAAGCACCTGGAAACGGTAAAAGGGCGCCGGAGCATTTACTCCTGCTATTACAGCAGAGATATCTAATCCTGATGCCGCGGCCCGAACCAGCATACCCGGGTCTATAGGAGGGGCAAATAAGGCCAGGCTTCGCTCTACTCCATCTATATTCTGGCAGTTTCTTATCTTGAACAGCCTGTCAGCTACCCGATCCCAATATTCGCCCATTTTCTCATTTGGCGGAATACAAAAATACATCATCGATAAGGTTATCGGCGGCGGCGGAAGTTCATCTCCTCCTTCCGGCAATGCAGATAGATCCGGCAATATGTTTTCCAGTTCTACTAACGCATTGCCAAAGCTGTCCACCTGGGCGTTAATCTGGTTATAGGTTTGGTATGGTGGTTTAACCGGCGTAGGTATTATTCTTGGCTTTGGACCTAATAATTTATCTGCAAGTATATACATTTGGGTCGCCTGTGCGACAGATTCCATAGTATCCTGCCTAAAAAGGTAATCGCCCCATTCAGTAAGATTATCCAAATATTTCATAAGCAGCGCTTTTTGGTAAGCAACCGGGCGGGAACGGGCTACTACATCCGGCATAAACGGTTTGGTTCTCCATTCGTCAATAGCTTTTTCAAGTTTACCTATTTCTCCTGCATTGTCATCGGTAACATTTTTGATTCCGTATAACAGCTTGTCAATGCGCTGACTCACATAATCTATATCCTGATTAAGATAAAATGGTTTTGTAACCCAGTATTTCTGAACCCCATCGCCGGATAATGCTCCGGTAGGATTAAACATGTAGTGAAACCAGGTAAGTGCTTCTTCAAACCTCTGATTTTTAGTCAGGCTGGAAGCAATATGCAGCGGCACCCTAAAGAAGAGATCCCAATTATATGAACTATAGCTTCCCTCTTCATTAAAATCAACATCTTCAATAGGATAACTTAAAACAGTTGTCCCATCTGCTTGTTTGATCGATGTTTTAGGTACAACAGCAAAGTGAGGTAAGTAGTGGGTTTTAAAATCAAAATTTTCATTTACCTGTAACTGTGTATCTCTCTTCATCAGTGCAGGTATACCCTCTTTATATAAAGTACTCCTTAATGTACATACCAGCGGATGATACATGTTTTTAAACTGCTCACCATATTTCAATGTTGAAGCCTCGGCTGTTTTTTTCAGGAACTCGTCAAACTTATCATTCCCGGTCTTTCCAACCATAAAATTGAGCATAACGTCAAGATTCATATATTTAGCCAGCTCTTCTAAAATATGCTGGAAAGCAGGATCGGTTATTATATACTGAACTTTAGCTTCATCATCCATTTCAGGATGGGCAGCAAACTCTGCTTCGGTTTTTTTGTACCAGTTTGAAATTGCATCCATTAGATCAAACACATCTGATGCCGTCTTTTTTTCGCTATCCGTAAACTCTAGGCGACCCGTAAGTTTATCGGTTTCAACTTTATAGAATCCCGGCGTAACTACATATGCATGCCTGCTATCTTCCATAAAATATGGAAGTAATGTACCCATAGGAATTTTAAAACCCTTACCCCTGCCTGCAATATTATTTGTCTGGGTAGAAGACTGTACTACCGATTGCAGTAACATAAATATCAGGCCTACCAAATCCAAATCTGTAAACTGATGAGGGTATGTAATTCTGAATTTACCCGGAGTTTCGTTTAATATTATCCTGTAATCCTGCGGATACATAGCATGTCTTACTGCGAGATTGTTTTCTTCGTTATATCCTGTTTCAATATATCGCTGCCTTTTAAGGTCGGTATTTTCAAAGTCAGGATAGAGGTCAGGAAAATAGGCATTACCCTCAAAAGCCAGCTCAGGATATCCTTTACATCCTGCAATATCAAAAATACCCCTGATATTATTGCTCTCATGATCATAGGTATAAAACCAGATCTGGTCGGTCACTTCCAGATATATCATATTAAACTGGTCTTTATCTATCAAATATTTTGTGGGTGTTTCCGGTGTAAGTATACTTTCTTTGGATATCTTTTTAGGCTGCCATTTTTTATTAGCCAATTCACTAATCGCTAACTGTATCTTAAGCTGTTTTCTTGGCTTATCTATCGGCTGTTCGCCTGTATCAGACTGGTTTGGCAGTGTTGCACCCTGGTTTTCATCGGCAACCTCGGTAAATACCGGCCACGCAAGATGAAGCCTGTTATTACGCTTAAAGGCAAGCAAGTGATCACCGGATATTTCAAGTTCAACTTTTTCCCAGGGAGTCCAGTAGCGCTCTTTTTCAAATCTCCTGTAATAATAAATGCATGGATCTCCTCCTTTTGTCCTGGCAAATACATGCATATCCCTTTCGGGCACGTCATACCATGTAGCCATTACTTCAAGAAAAGCAATACTGTCAAGTTTTTCTAGATACCTTCTTAATGCCTCTTCAGCAGTATCGTTAGTAAGTTCATTTTGTTGTATTTCGTCAACAAACTCACTAAGCAGAAACGATGGGTCGCTGGTAAGGCTTACATCATACCAATTTTCAGGATAAAGGAATACTTTTCGATTGGCTTCCCACACCCTGTAATTCTTCATCCATTTCCATTGATTCCAGTTAGGGTCTGCCTCTACATTTGCTATAGCTTCGGGCTCGAGTCCCATCAGGCAGCGCTGTACAAACAGTTGAATGCTGTTGTGTGCAAGCACTATCCGTGATGATGGCATACATGAGCCCATCTCTACATCTACAAGAAAATAATCGTATAAATCGTTTGTGTCTTTTATTTCCGGATTTACTGCCAGCATGTAAGCTATCAATGCATCACGTTTCTGTGGCCTTACAGCGTCCATAATTTCTTTTAATGTACTTAGCCATGCATCCTCATCATATTTAGATTTTAAGGCTGCACGCAGGGTATTTGCGTCTTCCGGTAATAATGTGTGCTTAATATATTTTTTTACCTGATCGAGCCCTACTCCAAGATTTACAAGTAGTTCAGCGCAATTTAAAGCACGACTCCAATTTGAAGCCTTATTGTAGTTTTCTACTGAAAAAACACCAAATAAATGTAGATCAATTTCTTCAAGGATTAATTTTTCATAACCCGTCAGTACGCTCAGTATGCTAATAAATTCATCTCTGGTTACATTTGATTCGAGAATCATGTTTGCAACTGTAAAAAATGTAACAGGATTCTCAGGATCTACAGGGTTATCAACCGGTGTAAATAGCTGTGCAAAAGAAATAAATTGAACAAAATCCAGGAATTTATTGAAATCAGCTTTCGGTAAAGTAGCCTGATAAGGAATCTTATCCAATTCAAACCATCCCAAGTTTGAATTGGCGTTATTTTTCATGTACCATTCAAGATCAGTGTTGTTTACCTTAAGCATATTAATTAATGGCAGGAGTTTATGCAGCAATTTTATAGCAGATGACTGGCTTACATAATTTGCAACATTTATATCATTGGTAAGTATACTGAATACTGTACCAAGGCCCGGAGCAGGCAATTTTACTGAAGCATGTTTTAATACTACTTTTACAGTTTCTACAGGGGTTTTAAAAGCAGCCGCTATGTTTACCAGCAACGCTTCTTCTACAGCATTAGCAAACTGGTAAGCAGAAATTGCATTAAATAATGCTTCAACATATACTTTTTGGGCATTACCCAAAGCGGAATTTGCGGCAACCAGAGCTGCATTGGTAATCACTTCTTGGGCAATGGCAGCTGATAGCTGGGCTTGTGCTGTCGCTACATCTGCAGGATTAGCGGCATTTTCAACAGCAACACTTGCAGATATGATGCCAAGCAATGCTGCGTCCTGCGCTACAGCGGCAGTCTGCACATTGTCTTTGGCAGTTTTTATTGGTGTCAAAGCAACATTAACAGCTGTAAGGTCTAATAGTTTATCAAACTTATGAGTGAGAAAAGTATCTGCATGGGCAACAGTAGTGCCTATATTTTCGGTGCCAGAATCATCAATCCATTTAAAGTCCCAGTTAGCATCTGTAAACTGTACTGCTATTTTTGTGTCTTCAGGTGTAATACCAACTAGTTTAGACAGCTCTGCCTGTAGGGTTTCTTTTTGTTCGGAAGCATTTGTCAGAGGCTCATACTTAGATTTAAGGTCTGTTTTAAGCTTATCATAATCGTCTTTTAATTTAGCAAGCAGTTCATCAATCTTTTCGGTCTTAATTTCTCTATCCGCAAGATTAGGTGCCTCATGATTAAGATAAAAACTGACATCAGCAGCTTTTACAGGTGATTTTTTAAAGCTCTCAACACTATTTATAAACGCTAAAAGCTGTTCCGGGGTCTGAGTGAAATTTATTCCGCTTAACTGTATAAGCAACACAAGCTCATCTACTTTAAGCTTTAATTTTTTGGTCAGTCTCGAAACAGCAAAAAGATAGCTAAGGTTTATAAAATCCAGACTTGCCCCGGTGAGCGGTGCCAGCAATTCGACCTCTTTTTGTTTTAAACCCAGGCAGGTGGCCAAATAACCATAATACCCACTGAGCGATAAGCTGCCGTCTACTTTCTCAGGCAGGAAATCTTCATTTATGATACCATTTTTAGCCTTATTCAGGAATATCTGATGGTACAATGGTTTAGGTAATCCTTCTTTAAACAGCTCATACGGGAATGAACCAAAAAAACCTGAAAGTTCATCCAGCTTGATACCTGTCTTCTGTGCAATTTCTTTTAGTTGCGCAGCTTTAATAAGACACGTATTGTCAAGATTTTTATTCCCTAAGTTTACCTGACTTATAACTTCATCCAGAAATTCGTATTTCCAGCCTATTTTCTTTTGCAGGCGAAGGAAGCGATGTATTCTGTCAATAGCAGGCAAGTCAAGATTAGCTATTTCCTTTTTAGCAGTATCACATGAAATCACAGGATCTTCTCCAGGTACTGGATCATCATAATTGTGCTTTACAAAAAGGTTATCATCCTTATTAATAAACTTTAACTTAAGCAATATATCAAGCTGATTATAAGAAAGTTCCGTTTTATCAAGAAAATGCTCTACATTTTTCAGATAATTAATAACATTACCAGGAGCAGGCACATTCCAGTATAATTGCTGCCTGTTATTAGCTGTTTGCGGGGTGACTATTATATTTAGTTCCGTGTTAGTCAGTCCTAAACTCTCTGCAGCAACAGATTCATCGGCAGGATTACTACCAACCTGAAAAACTTTCATCAAATCTGCCCTTTCCACATCAAAACGTTTAAGGTAAGCTTTTGCCTCAGTATGATAAAGGTCAAATGGAAGATTAAATGCAAACGACCTGTTCTGCAACTCATAATAAGCTGACGGATTTACATATTCAGGAGCAGCATCAAGCTCTTCGGCTGTACCAAAAGTCTGCTTAAGCCTGTAAACCTTATATTGGTTCACACCCGAATTTACCAGCTTATAAACACTACCCTCATCACGCAGGTAATATACAGCCTTACCTGACTCGGTTATACCGGTTTCCATTACCGATGCCTTATCCGTAATTTTATAATTAGCCGGTATAAGAGAAGTAGTGCCATCATTAGGGTTTGTCAGCTTAATTTGGGCATTTCTAATATCATTTGCCAAATCGGCTGACACTATACCGTTCTTGCTGTCAGGTCCGTCTGAGAGTTTCCCTGAGTAGATGAAATGACTGTCGGGGGCAACGGCTTCTTCCAGTATTTCACACACAAGGTCAATATATTTAACCGGGGTATTTGCATTGGCGCAGCCAAGGTCAATTTCCCCAAGTTCCGGGCGTCTGTTAAACAGAATACTTTTGGCATTATTAGCCACAACATTGCGTTTTTCAATAAACTGCAGTATTTCCACAAGATACGCTGCCGGACTGTATACGGAACGGCAATGTTCACATTCGCAAACATCCGTAAGCTTAAACAGCGACTTAAGGTTAGGGAAATCTTTGCTTACCGCTTCAAGCTTTTTAGACATTGCAGCAGTCTCAAAAGAAGCGATATCCATAACACTCATACTATCCTGCAAATCACCCAGTAATAATAATGCACCTGTATGTTTCGATTCTGCCTTACGGAATATCTGCTTTGCCTCAGTAGTTTCAATACCAGCTTTTGGTGCTACTTCATCCACAAAACGTTTTTCCCCTAAAGCCACAATGTTTTGAGATGATTTGATATTTTCATTTCGCAAGGCTATTGTTTTGCTATAGTTCGGCACGAGCCTAAAAATACGCTGAACCGATTTTAATTCTTCATTTACGGCATCGTTGTCTTTTTGCTTAACCTTTTTCTCTTTTAGGAACAAGTCTATGTTACTTTTTACAAGATCAAAATCCTGATGCTTTGAGAAAAAAGAAACTACCTTATCCTGGTTCTTCAGTACTTTGTTTTTAGACCTTTTCAGCTGTGCAGAGAATGCCTGGGTAGGAAAAGTATTTTCCATTTTTCGCACCATTGCCGATGCATATGTATTTATAAGATTCTTATCTTTTATATCAGGACGCGTTTTTGTTATGCTGTCTACCCATTCTGCCTTATTTAGGCTTGCAAGGTTTTTAACATCTTCTGGTCTCTTTACTCCTATGGCTTTCGCTACATTAGGAATTATACTATCACCAAAACCAAATAGTTTACCAATCTCAATTGTTGTTTTTGCCTCTTTTTCACCTTTTTCAGATCGATAAAAAGATGAAGCAGATATTATGTTCAAAAAGCCATTCAGGTCATTCTTGTTTTCTTTAAACAAACTGTTAATTTCCTGTATTTTATTCTTTTTAAAGAAAGAATACAGCAGACTAACCACTTTTTCCTGGTGCGCATTTTTATAATACTCCTCAGCATCACCTCTAACCCGCGAAAGTTTTTCTATGTTCTGCTTAAGATTTTTTGCTTCTGCCTGCCCAACAATCCTTTCATTTACTGCAGCCTTTATATCGCGTTCAATTATTTTAGGATCGGTTAGTGCTGCGTCATAAAGTAAAGTTTCATCATCACTGTTAAGCCCAACAGAGCTACGGGAACTCATATTTTCATTAAAATTATTTACCAACAGCGTGTTCTTTCTGAATAATGCATAAAAGAATGCAGGTTCTATATCCGATGCTCTTTGCAGTCGGTGTGACACAACCATATATTCTATTTTTTCAGTAGAAACACCAATTTCTTTTGAAAGGAAAGTAACATCATGATACTCATTATTTTCCTGTAAATCGGTAATAGCCACTTTGTTTGCAAGGAATAAAATATCCTTTAGCAGGGTGTCAAATTCCACAGTTTCAGAAGATATTATCTCTTTAACAGTAATATTAATCTCCTCACGTTTAGATGCATTAAATCGTACCTCATCAATAGATGATTTAAATACTTCAACACCCTTTTCTTTTGTAAAGATTTTAACTGCAATATCTGCTTCTCCCTTACCCCTGCCGCTGAGCTGACTATGAAGCCAGCTAATTTTGAACTGGCCCTGATCATCAGTAAACGTATCGCCTAATGGCTGCCATTCACGCATATCAGCGTCATAAATTTCTACTTTAAGTTTTGCCAAAGGGCGTTTATTAGCATCGGTCACTTTTCCAAGCACCAGATTCTGGTTTCGATTGTTGGTAGTTGTTGCCATGATTGGTTGGTTTTTTTATATTATTTAATAAAGCTGGATTATCTCATTAATCTTGAAGACAGGTAGCCAAAGCCCGCTGCAAGTCCGCCTACTAAAGCTGCACCTGCCAATACAGGAACGGAAACCGGTGCAGTGGCTACAGCCACCACAGCCAAAACAGCAACTCCTGCTCCAGTTGCAACAGCGGTTCCGAGTCCAATACCTGTTGAAGCTCCTTCTCCCATACCCGCATCTCTTGCCATACCCTCGGCAACTATGCCTGCCGGTGCACCTACAACTCCTCCTATTACAGCAGGTCCCGGAGCCCGTGCACCACTGGCGGCAGCGGCCATCAGTCTTGGCAATCCTGCTCTTGCAGCAATAGGAACAAGGGCTTCTGTAGTCATTAAAGCCTCCCCTACCCCCGGAACAACCTGCGCAGCACCGTTTGCCAGTGCTCCCCCAACACCTCTTCCACCACCTCCCGAAGGTGGTGGAACCGATCCTGATGGAGCTGACGATCTCCCCGATGATCTTGGAGCGGGCGGTATTTCCAAATCCAGTGTAAGTTGTGGTGAAATTGTTGGTGCTACCGGCGCCGCTGGGGTCCTGGGTGCTGAAGAAGCCGGTCGCCCGAAATTAAGCTGAAGCTGGTCGTCTATACCCGGAAAACTCATCTGCCCCAACACAGGTGGTGCTGATGGAGGCGCCGGAGAGACTGGCCTTGGCGTAAATGCTATCAAAGGAGTTCTGACCGGTGGAGATGTTGCACTCCCAATCTCTACAAGTGCCGGATTTCTTAATGCAGGCGATAATGGCCTTGGAGTGTATCGGGTTCCCCTCGATGCAACACCTGTGAGAGAAGTATCTATACCATCTTCCCTGGCAAAGCCCCCGGATGCACGTATGCTAGCCGCCATTGCTCTTACCGCGCCTCCCCCATCGCTTCTGTTGGCGCTTGCCAGTTGTGGTCCAACGGGTGAAACCTCACCAGCCCTTAGTAAAACAAATGGCTTGCCCATGTGTCCTACATCTACTTCACTCCCATAATCTCCGGTCCACATTCTGTACACCCCTGTCATCCTGACTCTTAAATCTGCCGAGATACCACGAGAACTGTAGGTTGCTGTAACTTCAGTCCTGAAAATTGGAAGCTCATAAAAGTTCATTTGCTCATTTGCCTGTGTACCCGAAGTGTCATTTGCCATTACAGGATTTCCTTTACAATAAGCAAAAACATTTACCCCATCATTAAGTCCTATAGGATCAGGGCTTAACCACCTGCCAAGCCATGGAAGATAATAACGTGCACTATGGTAGTTTAGCCCGGTTTCTTCATCGCGTTCCATTCCTGTATACCGGTACCGTTTTGCCGCAGATCTGATATCATTGCTCCTTGCCTGATAGGCTGTTGACCCGTAAGGATGATATTCTTCATAATATATTATCCTTGCTGTTGCATCCAGCTCGAGACAGGAAGATTTCAAATGATTGTGCAGTTGATAACGTATCAATTGTTTTTCGGTTCCATCGTTGATATTGTTACGCGTCTCTACCATTACAAACCTGTGCCCTTTATCAATCAGGCTAAGACTTACCCTTTCCAGTCCCGCATTAGTACCAGTATGTTTTTTATATAGTTCGTAGCCCTCTATGTAAATACGCTCGTCTTTTATAGTAACAGCAGCATCGGCAGCAGCCTGGTTTTCGGTAATCTTCCTGATGCGTTTGCCCTGGCCATCATATTGATAATATGTCGTTTCCGGAATACTGTCGGTAGCTCTTTGCTTAATGGTTTTAACAAGCTGATCCTTAAAATCATATCCCATCTCTTCAAGATGAGGCAGCTTTGTAATAAATCCATGCGTTGGATGATAGGGGTACATAAAAGTATCAGCACCAATTTTAGTATTTATTAGCCTGTTGTTATCCGACTCATATTCATAATTACGGGTCCATGTATTGCCCGGCGCCTGATGACGCATCTTCAGGATATTGCCAACCTCATCATACTGATAGCTTTGTGTATAATTCCTTACACTCATAGCATCACCAGAATTCATATTGTGCATAAAGGCAGAATCGTTCCAGTTATCTTTTGCCCCAAAAGAAAGAGCTGCATCATTTTCCCTGCCTTTAGCTTCTACAAGTCTGTACAGGGCATTATATGTATATTCACTTACACCCTCAATTTTTGTATTGTCAAAAAATTTTACAGGTATATTTTTATCCTCAACATGGGTTATATTGCCTACAGCATCATAGGTATATCGCCAGTCCTGCAACGGTTCATTATTATGTCTTTTGCTTACCAGCCTCTTTAGCCTGAAGGTTTGCTCATCATAATAAAATGAAGTAACAACACCGTTGCCATAAATTATCCTGCTTCGAAGCCCTTTTTCGTTATAATCAATATCAACCAGATAATCCGAATCTGGCTGTCCGGGATGCTTAACTCTCTCACCGTTAAGAAGGCCAGCTTCGTTGTATGATGGGGTAATAATACTGCCATCAGGAGCCGTCTGTTTCAAAATCCTGCCCATAGCATCCATTTCAGTTAAAAAACTGAAGGATTGGGCTTCAAGGTCGGAAATCAGGTTGGTATCAGTCCAGTCAGGCACTTCCTTATATTTTTTAAACATTCTGCGTGTAGTAGCGAGAGGATTACTTTTAAAATCAAATTCATTGGTTTCTAAAAGACCACCTGTATCATAATGCCTTATGATTTGCCCTAAAACATTTTTTGACTGTAGAGCTGCTTCATTACTGCGGTCAGGCAGCAGCAAGTCTTCACCATATACAACCCTGTTATAAATGTGGTTTAGCATTCCTGGGCCTTCTCCGTCAAAAACTTTGCTAAGTACAGGCCTTTGCTTTATATCATAAAAATATTGGAATTCATGGTTACGGCCATCCCAGGTACGCAAAGGTTTTCCTGTAATGTTTATTGCTAAATGCCGTATACCGGCATCTTTACTGTTTTGAAATACAAGATTGCCAAGCATGTCATACTTATATTCTGCAACTATATTGCCCCTTGGGTCTTTCACACCTCGAAGATTTCCTTCAACATCAATATCTACAATTGTCCTGTAAAACTCATCTTCACCGGTACTAGTATTTTTATCATGACTTATAGAAAGTATGGGTTTACCTAAATTGTCAAGATGGGCTATGGTTGGCGTATTAGCGTGTTTGGCAGCTTTTTCGGCGGCAGACTTCTCTTTGACAGGATCTTTTCCCTGTGCAATGAGTTCAGTATCAATAAGGTGATTTACCCTGTTGATAAACCATTCTGACTCTAAAATGGTATCGTTGGCATCATGCTCTTTTTGGAGCCATGAATCAAATACAACCTTACTGAAAGTACCATCAGGAATATCTGTTCTTATTAGCCTGCTCATAGCATCATAATAGCTAATGCTGGTTACACCTGTTTCAACAAGTTCTTTTGTGTTTTCATAGCGGTGGGTTACAGAAAAATAGGGCTGATATTGTTTTACAGGATTCCCTTTTTTATTTTTTATTGTCCTGCCGTTACCTATCCAGCGGAGTTGCTTAGGGGTCAGTGCCGATGTATCGACTTCTGTTATTATCACTGTATCATCAGGTTTAATGACTGCCTTTTTCGCGAGACCCGGTTCGGCCTGTGTTTTTTTCATTATTACTTCGCCAAGACCATTAGAATACTCAAAGCTTACCTGCACCGCAGCGTTAGGATTCTGCTTAAAATGCTCCTCCCTTGCTATCGTCGCTATAGCGACCGGCTGCCCGGTATTCATATAAGCTTCTACGTCATAAACAAATCTTGACGAAGCCCTGTTCAACAGGCTTTTACTGACTGTGACTAACTGATCTGAACTGGCAGCATTAAAGAAATTTGCTACCAATGCAGTTTCGGCAGCTTCAGTAATTTCGGTCAGACCGGTAAGTTCATCTGCTTCATTACCTTTACCCATTACAGCTATTGCTTTTATAATGGTAAGCTCATCACTTATAGCTTCAGAAAGATTGCCGTTGCTATCCCTCATCCTTCTTGGCGAAAGCGTTCGAAAATTAAACAAATCTACTCCTGATTTATTTCCTAATGCGTCTTCTGTTTCTTCAACAAACAAAAAGTAGTTACCATAATATTTTACTTTAGTAATTGCCCCAAAAGGATCTGTGTAGGATAAAGGCGTATAGAACCTGTCCTGAGCTGCAGTAATTGTTTCAGGACTTTTTATATATTGTGCTGTACCTGAACGTGACCACCAATTTATATCGCCTTCGCTATGAATAAATTTACCTTCAATCATTAGTGCAGGCGTAACCCTCGTTTCAAAAATATTGGTGATGAGTTCGGGAGTATAAGCCAATTGATAACTCTCAAAAGAACAGGCAAGTGACTCTAACTGATGTAATGGCAATGCCGCATTTAAATTATTATTGTAGTATAGTGTTCGAGAATGCTCAATAAGCCTTTTCAGAGGTTTGATGCCTTCTACTCTATCAACTTCATGATATAGAGCTGTATCCGATTTAGCATCCGAAAGGATATCTGAAAAGTCTGCTATAGAATAATATGGTTCAGTTTCAGTTTTCTTCACTCCCTTAAGCTCAAATGTTTTTACTTCACTGGCAAGCCGCAACCTGTAGTCATTATCGGCTATCACATCATTGGTAAAGCTGTTTTGTGTATATATTATTATTGTTTTCGCCTGTTCTGCGAGGGTTTCAACAGGCAGCGAAGCATCAGGCGACAATCTTGGATATACAACTGCTGCAGATTCCAGTACATTTCCATACTCATCTAATTTAATATTCAATGTGTGGTTAATCCTTGGATCTGCTATTTTCCTTTCATACGAGTAATTAATTGCTTCACTTTCTTTCACTGTAAATACAGCATGTTTGTTTTTTCCTTTGGGCTGAATCAATTCTACAACACAATTATGTGTAGCTACTGTATATGGAGTGAGTTCTGTTTTAAATGCCTCCGGCGTATTTCCAAACTTTATTGCATCTTTGGCAAAAGTCTCAGTTCTCAGGGCCATGCTTTTACACGCCCTGTATGCTTCAC
The DNA here is from genome assembly GCA_003243255.1 of Flavobacterium psychrophilum. The sequence continues at coordinate 16,929 of QFQM01000086.1, forward strand.
ACAATTCCTGGGGAGAAAGTTTGTTAACCGGAATTTCGTCAGAATCGCTCCCTGTAACTATCCTCATTGGTGGTAAGTTTACTTCGGGATGTGTTACTGTAAAACCATTTCGTTTCATTTCGTTATACCAGTAGTCATCTGCAAACTGGTTAAGGATATCATCATTTTGCAGGAATGCCCCAGTATGGTACCATGACCTGGAAACTACTGGCTCCTGGTGAATATCTTCTTCTAAAATATTTGAAGTACCGCTTTTTTTCCATGCTTCATAGGTTTCGGCATCTGTCTGCTCTATCATACCAAAACCCCTGAATTCCCTTTCTGCATGGTCATAATAACCATGATGATATTTATAAGAACTCACAAAGCGTGTACCTGATATTTTATCTACAGTTGCAATGCCTGAAAGGCAATGCACCGGAAAATGCAGTTTTGTTACCCACGGTTTTCCCGCAAGCTTATCTTCTATATAAAAGTGTGTGGAAGCCTTATATTCAAGAGAGACTTCCTTACCCATGTTGTTTTTGTAAAAAACCATAATATGTGGCTTTTTACTGTTCATAAGGTCTATATATTTTAGCGGTGCTGAAGCATCTTTAGAAAGACTGCCAGACCATACTATGCACGAAACTCCATTGCCAAGTAAATCTGTAACGGTAATTTTAGACTGCTGGTGAATTTCAGGAAATGCATCAATTTCAAACGGAACTGTGCTGAAAGCATTGCCGCTAAGGTTTTTCCAGCAGCAAAATTTATCTTTACCCAGGTATATAATGTCTGATGTCCCAGATCCATCTATATCTGACAGCCTTAAATGTGCCGGATTAAATGCGTCCTGATAATCAAATACCGGGGCATTATCCATAGTTACTTTGGCCCCAAACCTGCCATATCCCAAATTAGGCCAATAACAAATTTCTCCATTTTTAATCCTTACAATATCAGTCAGCCCACTTCCCGACATATTTGACAGAAAAACCGACTGCGTTGCATCAGAAAAAATTATATTGGCTCCCTGTTCTTCTTCTAAAGGTTTTGCTGTCTTGTTAAACTCTGAAAATCCTTCACGACCTTCGTTTTTAAACCATAAAAAATATTGTTCTTCTGAAAAAACCAGTTCTGCCTTCCCATCACCATCAAGATCAAGCATCCTGGCATTACTGTCTTTAAAGTTGACATTAGGAAGATTTTTAAAGACCCTGAAATTTTGCCATTCATTGTTATTATCCATCTCAAAAAAACCGGGCGCGTCTGTATCGTAACTTACAAACTGCTTACCACCATCACCATCAAGGTCAGCGAGTTGTAATTTATTCCCTAATCCGTTATAGGATGGTTTTTGTGTAACC
>QFQM01000472.1 GCA_003243255.1 Flavobacterium psychrophilum
TATTGCATGCACTTTCAAAACCCATATATATTGTTATACTTCTACTATTGAATTATGCCTGGTTAGCACGAGATCTGAATCTTCTGTACGTTTGTACAATTGTGAAGCCAGCCTCATCAATAGAGTAAGTAAGTTTGTCAATTTTAGACGTAAAGATGTTGTAGAAAATGATTGATAGCGCAGATGTACCGATACCTGTAGCAGTGTTGATAAGTGCTTCAGAGATACCGTTTGCAAGCTGAGCTGAATCCGGAGTAGAACCTGCACCAAGAGCAGAGAACGCCTTGATCATACCTGTTACTGTTCCTAATAGACCCATTAGCGTACCAACTGATACTAGTGTAGAGATAACTACAAGGTTTTTCTCAAGCATTGGCATTTCAAGTGAAGTAGCCTGCTCGATTTCCTGCTGGATAGCAGCCTCAGCTCTTTCGCTGTCAAAACCTTCTCTTTTTACTTCTTCGTATTTTAATAAACCTGCTTTTACAACGTTAGCAACAGTACCTTGTTGTTTATCACACTCAGCCATAGCCTCGTTGATGTTACCGTTAGAGATTTGTGATTGAACTTTTCTTAGGAAAGCCTCAACGTTACCTTTACCAGAAGCTTTGCTGATAACGAAGAAACGCTCGATTGAGAATACTACCGCCATAAGGAAAAGACCCATAAGAACCGGTACTACATATCCTCCTTTGTAAACCATTGCAAGATAATTACCAGGTAGCGGGTGACCGTCAGGGTTACCATCCTGGAAGTTTGAAGGTGCTCCCATTATAAATTTCCATACCAGGATACCTACTAAGATACATATAATCATCGCTGCTCCAGCGAAAATGTTAGATCCTGATCCTGATTCCTTTTTCTCAACCTTCTGAATAGATGCGTTTGCCATTTTTTTTAAAAATTAAGTTTTCTGATTTTTTAATAATAGTTTCTTATTGTTAAAATTTTCTTTGTATAAGATTGGCAAATTTATAGCATTAAGCCATAAAAAAAAATAAATTGGTTTTTTTTATCAATTCTTAACAATAATTTATTGTAAAGATAAACATTGCAAAACCATTACTTTACATTAAAAGCCTATACATTATCCAATTTTACCAAACCAAAACCACTACTAATTGTTAATTATTTGAATTTAATATAGATTAATTATAAATAACATAAATCTAACCGATTTATTGTGCAGTACTAATAATTTTTAGCCTTTTCTCGATTTTAAAGTTTAATTTCAATCAGGCAAAAGCTTCCTGAGGGCTGATTTTTGCTCATTTCAGCGTAATAAATCGATTTAGTAAACCTGTTAAAGTCATTTTTACCATATGAAAGCATTATACACTATTATACTGTTAGTATTCTCCAACATATTTATGACGCTTGCCTGGTATGGCCACTTCAAATTCAAAGAAATGAAATGGTTCGACAACCTTGGATTAATTGCCATAATATTCATAAGCTGGGGACTCGCCCTGTTTGAATACTTTTTCCAGGTTCCGGCTAATAATATAGGATATAAAGACAATGGCGGCCCCTTTAGCCTGATGCAGCTCAAAGTAATTCAGGAAGTTATTACACTGATAGTATTCGTAGCTTTCATGCTATTGTTCTTTAAAGACGAACACTTTCGTTGGAACCACGCTATAGGATTACTCTTTTTAGTACTTGCAGTATATTTTATGTTTAAGAAGTAGCTTTATTATTTGCCCTCGAGCAATTCAAGTATTTTAGTTTCAACTTCAGGACTATCCCATTTGCTTTCAATTCCCGGAATAAGCATAACTTCATCCATAATAGCCTTTTGGTGATCACCAATAGCCAGTGCCTCTGCATATGGCCTGAAGCTAAAGGTTACCCTACTATATAAAGGAAGCCATTTATCAGGATATTTTTCGGAGAAATGCTTCTCAATCTTTTTCTGAAGAAGGAATTTAGCATCTGCAGTTTTAGAACGCATTTCCATAAAATTGCGGTACGATAGCTCTGCGATAGCATCTGCATTTGGTTTACGGCTTTTTTGATATTCCTGAAAAATAGTTTTCCAGTCATCGCCATACTGCTCCATCAGCTGGCTAAGTATTGTAATATCTTCAAAACCTGCATTCATACCATGACCGTAGAATGGCACAATAGCATGGGCAGCATCACCTATAAGAGCTACTTTATCTTCAAACGTCCACGGGTAGCACTTCATGGTAACCAGTGTACTTGTCGGATTTTTAAAGAAATCCTCAACAAGATTTGGTATCACTTCTATTGTAGACGGGAAATGCTTCGCAAAAAATG
>QFQM01000473.1 GCA_003243255.1 Flavobacterium psychrophilum
GTAATGCGGATTCCAAATTTTTATTTTTTGATTTCATAGTTTTTCTGATAGTTTCTGATGAAATCAAAATGAATTTATAAGGATTCATCAGAAACCGTTAGAAATGTCTTTAAATAAATTTGGAAATAGGTATTCGGTTGTTGTACGTTTGTCTGGACTGTTAGTCATGACCAACTTCTTCAAAAGGTTCATTCATGTTGACGTTGCATATCACAAGCTGGTAACTGATCAATACCGGTTGAGGTTCAGCGAAGCTTGATGGACAATGTGTGGTGTTTATCTTCTGTTGTTACCTCTGGCCACGGCCAACTTAATGTATCGCTACACATAAAAACAAGGTCCGAAAGACCGCAAGTCCGAAGGTCCGGAAGACTAAACCAAGAAGGCGTCAAACGCCACCTTCTATAGTCTTTCGACTCATTCAGGATGACGCAAGCAGCACCGGCAACGGCAGTACACTGCTACCTCGCCCACACTCCGGCAATCGTTGTTCAGTAGTTGTTTTAAAGTAGTGGTTCTTTATAAGGATCAGGCTTTTGACAGTCTCCTGTGCGACAGCCAACCAGGATGCTTCCTGCAATCCTTGGTGGTTTTGCCGGGGTACTCGTTTCAGCAGGAACTCCGTTGCCGGGTCAAGTCGGGAAGACGGAAAGTCCGTAAGACCGAAAGACAAGCAAGCATAAAATACCGGGATACGGGAAGTAAGGAAGGATGAACCTCAGTTTTATTTTTCCTGCTTTCCGGCGTCCTGGTTATGAATATTTTACTTGTTTGCAGATAGCAGCTTTCGTATTTCATTGACCGCATTATCCGAGATCATATTGTTGATTCCCCAATCTGTATCTACATAATTAAAGTATGCGATCACCACTTCGTTTTCAGGGTCTACATACAAGGCTTGTCCGCCAAAACCGCCTTTTACCATCATCCCATCAGAAGCAAGGTCCCACTGGTATACCCATTTAAAAGGGGCTATCGGATTTTTTACCGGAGGTGCATCGAAGATCTCTTTGAGCTGTGCAAAGCTGATAAGCTTTTCTTTATTGGCAGTCATTTCCTTTTTTGTAAACAACATTCCAAAACGTGCCAGGTCTCTCAATGTTGCCGACAAGCTACCATGCGTCCAGGGCAGTCCTTTATCTGAAAGGCACACGTAAGCATTGGCCGATGCCCCCATAGGCTGCCATATCATTTCCGACACCAGGTCTGTATACTTTTTGCCGGAAATCTTTTCTGCCATCCAGCCTAACACAAATGTGTTGATGTTCGAATAGGCAGCACCTAACCCCGGAAGGGTATCTTTTTTCAATCCGGCTATATACTTGTATACTGATGCCGGTGTATTGGGCGCTTTAGGCAAAATGCCCAGGGCAGATTCCAACTGGTAATTTTTATGTTGTGGATTTGTAAAGGGCCCGGTTTCAAAGTCGATGGAGCGAATGTCCATGCCCGAACGCATATGCAGAATATCTTTCACGGTAATTCCCTGCCAGTCGGAGCCTTTCAATTCCGGGAGGTATTTTTCAATGGGGTGTTGAATATCTATTTTACCCTGGTTGATGAGGCTGGTGATGATGGCAGACGTAATTACTTTGGTCACAGATTGAAGGGTATGCTGGTCCTGCGGAAGCATGGTGAAATACCGCTCATACACTATCGTTCCTTTGTGCACTACGATAAAGCTGGCAATGTGTAACTTTTTAAGGTAATCTTCCAAGCTAAGTGACGCAGCACCGGATTTGATCGTCAGGCTTTCCATCTTTTTATTGGGTGTGATCGCAAACAAATAAGGGCTTGCCGGCTTGTTAATAATTCCAGTTGGAAAGAACTCCGACATATACCTAAAGCTATAATGGGACAATCTTCCGCCGATGTCCCATCTGCTTTGCTGTATGCTGTCGTGAATGGCTTCCGATTCTGCAGCGGTATAGTGTAATTGCTGTGCTTTTGCAGGCAAATTCATCCCTGCCATCATCAATAAAAGGAGGTGTTTTGTAGTAGATATCATGCTACTAAAAATAACGGGTTTACTTCATTGTGGAAATAGCGAAAAAGGGTGATATACAAAGCAAGGGCTATATTTATGTAATAAAACGAAGTGAATGCCAAGCTTATATAATCCAAATTTTAAAGTATTACCCGCAATTATCGTTCTAATGGTTGCCTGGTGCAACGGAATTCAGCCAGCCTATTCCGCACCGCCTACCCCACCAGACAACAGGCCCAATATCATTTTTATTCTTACGGATGACATGGGCTTTAGTGATATCGGTTGTTTTG
>QFQM01000474.1 GCA_003243255.1 Flavobacterium psychrophilum
CCTTGAGCTTTTTGAGAGTAATGTAGAAAAAGCGAGGGAAGCATTAAAATCGCTAACCGAAGAAAAATTGCAGGATATGTGGACGATGAAAGTGGGTGAGAAGGTAGTACTTGGACCAATACCAAGAGGAATCGTTATGCGTAGCTTTTTGTTTAACCATATTTACCATCATCGGGGTGAAATGATTATATACCTTCGTGCTACAGGAAACAATGTTCCGGGATTGTATGGACCGACATATGAAGAAAGTAAAAAATCATAGGCAGCGGCATTGCACCTGATTTCTGATTGTTCTATATTTATAGGATGGAATACAAATTTAGAAAAGCGCAAAAAGATGATGCTTCCCAGATATGGGACATATTACAACAGGCAATAGACAGGCGTAAAGAAGATGGTAGCAAACAATGGCAGGATGGTTATCCAAACCCTGATGTAGTAAAAAATGATATAGAAAAAGGCGTAGGTTTTGTGCTGACCGATGGGGATAAAATTATTGGCTACAGTGCTGTTTTAATTAATGACGAACCCGCTTATGCCGGTATTGAAGGCAAATGGATTACTAATGATGATTTTGTAGTAGTGCACAGGGTTGCTGTTTCTTCTGATTATATAGGACAGGGCTTGTCGGCTCAAATCTTAAAACATATTGAGCAGTACTCTTTAGATAATAACATCCATAGCATAAAAGCCGATACCAATTTTGACAATCCTGCTATGATGAAGATATTCGAAAAGCTGGGTTATGTATACTGCGGTGAAGTTTTCATCAGGGGCAGTGCCAGAAGAGCCTATGAGAAAGTGTTAGGATAATCCTGATAAAAAACAAGAAACCCGGAACATTGCTGCTCCGGGTTTTGTTTATAATAGCGGAAGATTATTTCTTTACATATTTGGTAAGGATAACAATCTGTTGACCTTCGATTTTTCCTTCAATCTGTTCGTGGTTATCGTGTACAAGGCGGATGTTGCGAACCGCAGTTCCAATTTTGGCATTCAGGGTCGAACCTTTTACATCAAGATCTTTAATAAGCGTAACAGTATCGCCATTCTGAAGGATATTACCGTTACTGTCTTTGTGCAGTTGCACTTCTCCGTCACCTGTATGGTCGCCTGTAGCTTTAGCCCATTCCAGATTCTCATCATCAAGGTACATCATATCAAGAGCATCGGCAGCCCAGCTTTCATTACGGAAGCGGTTCAGCATGCGCCATGAAACAACCAGTACAGCAGGAACCTCACTCCACATAGATGTAGGCAATACACCCTGCCAGAAGTTACTGTCAAGCTCTTCTTTTTTGTCAATTTGGTTAAGGCATTTTTCGCTGATAAGTATAGAGCCGTCAGCACCCGTATTTTGCGCAGGTGGAACCTCATATATTACAAGGTTATCTGTAGCACCGCTTAATTCACACACGTTTCCGCTTCTTTGCTTTATTACTTCTTCTGGTTTCATTCTGATGATCTTTATTATGAGCGGCAAAGGTAAAAAAATGTAAGAATATAAGTAATTTGACAGAAGGATTTTTGTAATACAGAACAAAGGTCGTTTAGGCTACTCATAATGTCATTTTGGCTAATTTTTAAATCCGGTATCTGCTGAATTTTGCATTGTATAATTAAAACAAAATATCATGCAAAAGACAATTTTCATTACAGGAGCTTCTTCGGGGCTGGGAAAAGTTACGGCTAAATTATTTCAGCAGGAAGGCTGGAATGTAATCGCCACCATGCGTAATCCTGAAAAGGAAACAGAGCTGAACAAACTTGACAATGTTACCCTGTTACAACTGAATGTTACCAACTCAAAACAGATTAGCGAAACGGTTGAACAGGTACTTAAAAACCATAATGTTGATGTGGTGCTTAATAATGCCGGTTATGGTTTGATTGGTCCGCTTGAAGCTTTTAGTGAGGAGCAGATAAACATGCAGATACAAACTAACTTATTTGGAGTAATCAATGTTACACGAGCATTCCTTACTTATTTCAGGGAGAGGAAGAGTGGTGCTTTTATCAACGTTACTTCTACGTTTGGTTTGTTGAGCTATCCTACCTGTTCGGTTTACAGTGCTACAAAATTTGCTGTTGACGGATTCTCTGAAGGACTTTCTTACGAACTTGCCCAGTTTGGTATTAATGTAAAAATAGTTGCTCCCGGAGGAATGCAAACAGACTTTGCAGGGCGATCCATGCAGGGTGTTGCACATAATGCTTATGAACGATTGATAGCTAAAGTCAGCGAAGGCTATAGTCCTGAACAGATTGA
>QFQM01000475.1 GCA_003243255.1 Flavobacterium psychrophilum
AAGACAAGGGTTATAGCATTAAAAAACACCAGCTTAAAAACTCCGGCATTGCCCTTGCCAAGCTGACGATATCGCGATTGCCGTTGGGTGCGGTAAAAACGGAAGGCGGTACATCTGTAAATTTGTATCGACCACAAGCCGTATTGACTACTCACTTGTTAACACTTCAACGCAAGCATACATTCGAATTACCCATGACAGAATATAACTCACACCTAAGCTTCTATAAATATTATCCTCATATGCATTTTTCTAAATTAGTTAGTGAGAAGAACTGGGGTAACGAAAAGCTTGGCAAAAATTATCTAGAAAAATATTGGCTACATGAACTAGAATATCTAAATTTTTGGAAATCAATACAGGATGAAATATTCGTACAAGGTAGCCGCCTACCCGAATTGATATATCGCCCCGAATTCGAATTAGTAGTTGAAAATGGAGGCTGTTTATTTGCGGAAGATGATTTTGAAAAATTGCAAAAAACCTTACAGCGAATTGGAGATGATCATTTTGTAATCATCCAACACACTCAAGATTTTAAAGAAGGAGAACCAATGTTCAGAATGAAATTTCCGGTAAACATAACTTGGGAGGAGTTAACAAGCGGAAATTACATATCGGCTGTTCTATTGGAAATGCCTTATAACGAATATTATATCTTTGGAGCAAGTAGAAAGTGGGGGAAATATTCGGCAAACGATTATGATCGTCCTTTAGATATAATTGGATTTAAGCCAGAACTGGAATCCCTTTTCAAAAATCATTTTAAACGATCAAAAGAAGAATATGATGAAATGCTGGAGTGGATGCCAAAGCGGTATAAATCTCTAATAAAATAGCATATGTTCTTTCCAAATAAATCACTGCTATTGTAATACACGTGATAATAAAACTTTAGATTGATCTAAAATAACCCCATCAATTCATGACAAAACCAATGGCAATGAATAGCCATTAGTTTATTGCCAGAGAATAAAAGATATCCTGCATTTCGACAAAAGTGAACTATGCCTAAAAAGAAATTTATTTGTTTAGCGATACTGTTGGGGTTGATTTATATAGTAATAGGTACGCGCTACCAGGATAAGAAAGTCAAAAAAGAGTTTACTGCTTTTAATTCGTCAATGCTATCTGGAAAAATCAAAAGAATAAATGAATATTCAAGAAGTGCTAATTTCACCTTGGACAACAATCCTCAAGAATTCAGATTCTTTTCCTACCCCAATAAAAAGCTAAACAACAATGAGATTTTTCAACACCTGGCCATACAAGGTGACAGGGTTTATAAAGCGGCCTTTTCAGACACTTTACTACTGATCAAAAAAGAAAGGACTTACTATTTCACCTTTCAAAAACGTTGACTGTTTTTATTTCAGCTATTCAAACACCATTGTAGAAACTCCGGCATCGCCCTTCCCCAGGTGGCAATATCGTGTTTGCCATCGGCCAGTTCCATGTAACGAATCTGTTGATCAGAATACCCCTTAGCCTTGAGTTCGCCAATCATATCCAGGGTATCGTCGATAGAATCAATAATGCCGTTGTTGTTGCGATCACTGGTTTCATCGAGTGTGCCCGTTTCGAAGAAAAACCGCAGCCAGGGCGCTGCCTGCCCATGGCGTACCAGCTGGTGCATGATCCGGTTTTTGTCGTCGTCGTACGCCTTGTCGGTTTGCGCCAGGTTGCGCCACCACAACGATCCGCTGAACACACCCACGGCACTGAACTCCTGCGGGTGCGCCCAAACGATGTCCAACGCCGATAATCCGCCGAGGGAAAACCCGGCAAAGACCTTTTCACTAAATTCCGGCCAGGGCTGCGACCGGCGCACCAGCGGCAGGCACTCTTCAAACACAAAACGGGTATAGGCGCCCGCCAGGTCGCCCCGGTTGAGGTAGTCGGGATGCCCCGCCGTACCGTATTCCCGCTTGCGGGCTTCCCCGGCATGGATGGCCACGGCAACAAAAGGCCGGAACTGGTTTTCGGAAAAACCCTTGTCCATAATACCAACCAGGTCCAGTTCGTCCATGTTCTGGCCGTCGTTGATCAGCAACAGTGGCGGATAACCGTCTGCGTTATACGGCTCGGGATGATAGATATCCACCTGCACCTCGCGGTCGAGATGGGTGGAAAGAATGGTCAGTTCCGTCTTCTGAATACAGTGTTCTCGCTTCGGGCACATGGGGTGCAACATCATTCGCTCACGCAGTTTTACCAAAAGGCGGAAATTACAGGATTTTGCCGAAAATCCGTTAAATTGACGCTATA
>QFQM01000476.1 GCA_003243255.1 Flavobacterium psychrophilum
GCCCCCATTCCAGTACGTCCAACCACCAGGGATTGCCGTCGCCGCCCACGGCCATGTGGTTGGGTACGATGTCCAGGATCAGCCCCATGTCATGGGCGCGCAGGATGTTCACCAGTCGCACCAGGGCTTCTTCGCCGCCCAGCTCGGGGTTGATCCTGCTCGGATCGATCACGTCGTAGCCATGTTGCGAGCCGGGGCGGGCGGTAAGAATTGGCGAGGCGTACAGGTGGCTGATACCCAGCTGCGCCAGGTAGGGCACCTGGGCTGCCGCATCGCGCAGGGTGAAGTCCTTGTGCAGCTGCAGACGCTGCGTGGCGCGCAACTCAGTCATGGCCAGCCTCCTGGCGTGCGCCGTCGAGGGTAGTCAGACGTGCGCTGGTGGCGGGTTGTTCCAGCAGTTCGCTGACCGCCAGCGGGTAGCGCCGTCGCCAGTTCGGATGAATATCGCCAGGGCCTGGCAGGTTGGGCTGCTGCTCCAGGCCGCAGGCGTCCTCCAGTGGCAGCAGCGCCAGTGGCGCCGGGGTACGGCCGACGTGTTCGATGCAGGCCTGCAGACAGGCATCGTCATCGCCGCCGCTCACCATGCCTTGCCGTTCCAGCAGTTGGCGCAGCGCCACGCGCTCACCGGCACGCTCGGCGTGATCGCCCTCCAGCAGCTCGGCGTCGCGCTGACCGGCGCGCACTCGCCATTCCAGATCGCGGCCGGCGAGCCAGCCCTTGATCGTCGGCAGGTCATGGGTGGTGGTGGTTGCCAGGGCATTGCCGGGCCAGCGCTCGGCCGGCACGAAACCGAGGTCGTCCTGCTCGAACAGCAGCACCCGCGTGCCGAGGATATTGCGTGCGGCGAGTTTGTCGCGCAGGCCCTCGGGCACGGTGCCAAGGTCTTCGCCGATCACCAGGGCACGATGGCGGTGCGATTCCAGAGACAGCAGGCGCAGCAGGTCATCCAGCGGGTAGCGCAGGTAGGCGCCGTGCTGCGACTCCGCGCCCTGCGGGATCACCCACAGCCTCTGCAAGCCCATCACATGGTCGATACGGATGCCGCCGGCATGCGCCAGATTGGCCTGGAGCATCTCGATATAGGCGCGAAAACCGTGCTGACGCAGGCCTTGCGGCGAGAAGGCCGATACGCCCCAGTTCTGCCCCTGGCGATTGAGAATGTCTGGCGGGGCGCCAACGGTGACCAGGGGCAGCAACTCGTCCTGGCGCGACCAGGCCTGGCTGCCGGCGCAATCGGCGCCCACCGCCAGGTCGGCGATCAAGCCGATGCCCATGCCGGCGCCGCTGGCAGTGGCCTGCGCCGTTTCCAGACCATGGGCGATCAGCCATTGGCAGAAGGCGTGAAAGCGCAGTTCATCGATATGTTCGATGGCGAAACGGGTTACGGCGCCCTGATTCGGGCTGCGCAGGACCTCCGGCCAGGTGCGCCAGTCGCCGCTGGCCCCTTCGCGCAGGCGCTGCGCATGAATGGCCTCGAAACAGCAATGCTGTTGCAGAGCGTCGCCCCCGGCGGCGCGAAAGGCGTCGAAGCGTTCCTGCAACTGGCCGGGGTTCTGGCAGAAATCCGCATACAACTGGCGCAACAGGCGCTGCCGAGTAGCCGCCACGGCCGGCCAGTCGATCAGCTCCAGTGCCTCCAGGCGCGTCATTTCGCTCTGCAGCCCGGCGGCTTGAATGGCGCGTTGCACGCGTGCCTCGCCGAGCAAGGTGACGGGCGCGGCGTACAGGGTATTGAAGAACAGTCGGCTGGACGGCGAGTAGGGGCCGTAGCTGCGCAGATCCGCACTGAACTGTGCGTGCACCGGGCTCAGGGCGATGGCATCGGCGCCGTGATTGGCTGCATGCCGGGCCAGGTCCGCCACTGCCAACGTATCGCCCAGGCCGCCATCAGCGTTACGACGTAGCCCGTAGAGCTGTGCGGTAAGCCCCCAGATGCGCGGTTTGCCGCACAGCTCTTGTACCGACATGCAGGCGGCAGGCGCCACGGCGAGCGCATGCTGGGTATCGCGAATTTCCAGCTGGTAATAGCCGGGCTGTGGTTGCGCCGGCAAATGGCCGTCGTGGTCAAGGTGGCCCTCGCTGACATTGCCCCATTCGTCGGTCAGCCGATAGGGGCTTTCGGCCGGGTAGAGGCTCAGGGCCAGTGGCTGGTTCTGGTCCTGAAGCAGCAGGCTGGAATCTTCCGGTACATGCTGGCGGTGCACCAACGAGGTGAGGCTTTCGCGTATTTGCTCAGGGCTTTGCGCCGGATAGCCGAGC
>QFQM01000477.1 GCA_003243255.1 Flavobacterium psychrophilum
GCAGTCCGCTCCGGCAGCGCCGTCTAACGAACCGCCGATGGATTTCGACGACGATATTCCGTTCTAAGATAGCTGAACGCATTAACGTTCTAATGTAAAAAAACCCCGTTGCGACGGGGTTTTTTTACATCTCTTATTCAGAATTAATTATTCGGTATTTTCTGGTTTATCATCGCAGCTTTATTATTCATTTAATACGAACTGATTTACGCTAATATTCGATAATATTTATTGATTGTTACAGGGAATGAAAATCAATGTAGGTATTACCGAATGATAACATTAAAAATGACGATAATAACTAATGGATTTATATTGCACTTTTGATTTTTTCAGTTTGAGATAGTTTTTGGAGAGCAATATTAAATTAATTTAAAGAAAAAAATGTAATTTGCTGTGTGGTAAATATTGACAAATTAATGCATGGCTTTAAATAATGCTTTTAGCTTATCAATTCTTCATTAATGAAAATATATTTATTATTGGCTGCTTTTTATTGGTGGGGTGTTAATAAGTGCGTTGGTAAACTATTTGTTATGGAGCTTACTATGTATCACAGGAAGATAAACCCGAAAGCAATAATACCTTTTACACTATCATTTACCGCAGCGCAGTTGGTTTGCGCCGGATTTGCGAGTGCAAAAAACTATGAACTAAATTATATAGATGTTAATGGTGGTCAGGAAGGGATCATCATTCAGGATACGATTGCAGATGATAAAAGCTATGATATCACGGTAAATATTGATAACCCTGTGCGAGGTGAAGGTAATGGCCTTGAGGTGAAGATTGGCAGTATCACCAAAGCCCAGGCGGGAGATTATCAAATTGGCAATTACAACGTGAATATTAGCGGAACTACGCAACAGGAACACCGCGCCGGTCTGGCCTTTTTTGGCTTATCCGCCGAAGGTCAGGACACCAACGTCACCGTCGATAACTTTAGCCTGAAAAACACTTTCTTAATTGGCTCTAAGTATACACATAACAATACTGCGTTGTATGCGGGAAGCGGTGCGGATATCACTGTAAACGGTAATGTGTACATTCGTTCAGAGGTTGAACACAGCAACGAGGGGAAAGACGCCACGCTGGCAAATAATGGAGTCTATGCGCGCGGTGCAGGTTCAACTATTACAGCTAACGGTGGCGATGTTTACATTAATACATACGCCAGTAATTTCAAAGAACTGCTGGAGAACAATAGTGGTTATCCTGATGGCTCATCAAAAAGTGATGCAGTTAGTGCTAAAGATGGTGGTGTCGTAAATATTAATCAGTCAGGTGAGCACAAGGTTAATTTGTTAGGAAATATCGACTTCGGCGATAAAATATATGCTAATACCAGCCAGATGAATATTACTCTCAATGGTGCAGAGTCATTCTGGCATGGGCATGAAGCGAACTTCCTGGAAACTGCCAGCGGTAAATGGGCGGGAGATTTGAATCTGACGCTGATGAATAATGCTTACTGGATCCCGGATGGCAAAGACGCTCAGATCAGCGCCATTACCTTGCAAGACGGCGGGACGATAAACCTGCATGGTTTTAACCTGCATACCAATCAGAGTATCAACGAAACCGTGAAGATTCACGATCTGAAAGGCAACAACGGTATTTTCCTGATTGATGTAAATACAAATAAAACCGATGAGCAGCGGCGTAATGGGAGCGACTTTATCGAGGTCGTTAAGAGTAGCACGGGGGGAACTCATGCCATTGAGGCGTTAAATATTAATAAGCTCAGCAATCTGCAAGAAGATATCTGGGTTGCCGATGCCGCCAGCAATGTGACGTTCGCAGCGTACGATAAAATCGATATCACTAACGAGTATGTATACGACTATAAACCGCTACTGCGTTCTGATATTCGGGAAGGCGATCCGGTAAGCCAGTATGGCACAAACTGGTATATCACGGGGGTTTCAACGAAAGCCAGTGCGGGTAGCAACACCGCAATTGCCAATGCTGGGTTAAACTACGCGGCGGCCACCGCCCGTCTCGAAATCGACAGCCTGAATAAGCGTTTAGGGGAATTACGCCAGAACCAACAGCAAAATGGTCTGTGGATACGCTATAAAGGCGGCGAAATGGAAAGCGATAATGGCAGCTACTTCAAAAACCTGTACAGCTTCTGGCAACTTGGTTATGACAATAAAGAAGAAGGTGAACAATCAGTCTGGACGCGAGGCATTGCGGCGCATTACATGAGAGGTAACGCTGACTTTACTTATGGCACGGGTGATAACAAGA
>QFQM01000478.1 GCA_003243255.1 Flavobacterium psychrophilum
GCTTGCTGAACAGATAAATCAGATGTTTGTAGACAACAATTTCCCGTTGGAACTTACCAACTCACGTACCATCTTGCTGCACAAAAAAGGCGACCCACACGACATAGGCAACTACCGGCACATCTCACTGCTTACTACAACATACAAAGTTCTCACCCGTGTGCTCACAAAGAGAATACAAGATCAAATCGGCAACCAAATTCCGGCAGAACAAGCCGGCTTCCGCCAAAAATTCTCTACTGTCGACCACATAATGAGTCTAAACCTATTATTCGAAAAAGCACGTGAATGGAAGCTACCAATATACGCAACTTTCATCGACTTTCAAAAAGCCTTTGATACCGTCCAATTTGAAGCAATCTGGGCAGCACTCCGACACTACAAACTAGACGACTGCACAATCCGAATGATACAGCAACTCTACGTTGCCGGAAAGTCCTCTGTAGTAGTTGGAAACTCACTGGCCCCTTACAGCACCCAACGCGGCGTCCGACAAGGCGACTCACTCTCGCCATTGCTCTTCATCATCACGCTTCAGTATGCATTGGACCAGCTAAAATGGGACAGTTTTGGCATCAAAATCGGCACAAAACGACTACAATACTTGGCCTACGCTGACGACATTGTTTTGCTCTCGTCCAACAAACAAGAACTACAACAAATGCTCAACGAATTGGCTACAGTATGCGCAAAAGCTGGGCTCCAAATCAACGTTGCCAAAACTAAAGCTATGTCAACGCTCAAAGACCCAATCAATCTGCAAGTCAACAACATCAACATAGAGCAAGTAGAAAACTTCACTTACCTCGGCCAACTCATCACACAACCACGCGACCAAAAGCGAGAAATTGGTAAAAGAATAGCTTGCGCATGGGCATCGTTCAACAAAGCCAAGTCACTGCTCACCAATCGTCTTGTCAGCATGGACACAAAACGCCGCTACGTCCAAATGTGCGTAGTGCCGGCCTTGCTGTACGGATGCGAGACCTGGGCACTGACCAAAGCCAACGAAAACCGGCTTGCACGATGCCAACGAGCAATGGAAAGGCGCATACTCAACATCCGATTGATCAACAAACACCCAAATAAATGGATTCGCCAGCAAACTGGTCAAAAAGACTTTGTTGAAGCCTACCGAACTCGCAAATGGAAGCACCTGCACAAAATGCTTAGCCGCGGCGAACGTTGGGACAAGCAACTACTCGACTGGACACCAGCAGAAAAACGGCCGCTTGGACGACCACCAACCCGCTGGCAAGACGACTTCAAGAAGGTAGCAGGCTCAATGTGGAAACAGAAAGCTGCCCAAACAACATGGTTAAAAGAAGCGTCAGCCTTCGCTATTCGGCAAAGATAATTTTGTTGATTTGTATAAGATACATATTATTGCAAGATTGTCTATATAAGCGATTAAAGGAAATAAATGAAATGAAAATGAAATGAAAGTTGCCAATATCAATATCGTGGACAAAGATTATCAGATTCCACTACACATTGCTTGTCAGCATGGACGTCTTGAAGTGGCTGAATTGTTGCTGAGGAAAGGCGCCAATATCACAGTTAAAGATTCCGCTGGTAATATCCCATGGGACTTGGCTTTTAAATCTGGATTTGCTGATAAATTTTCGAAGTTTAAACGTAAGTTAATTCATTTTAAAGTAGATAGTCTTACCAAACAACTCAAAGTCTATAAAACTTTTCACGTTAATCAAAATTTCATTTTCAGCTATCGCCGATTAATTCACAGTTCTGCGCATTATCCCAATCACAATAAACAAATTTATTGGACACTCATTTACTTTCCCCTCCTCGCTCTAGGATTCGCATAATACAAATTTTTCATTGATGGTCGTTCACCAAAATCGATATAACCACAGTGATGCGTACTGAATTTTTGAAAAGTTGATAGTTCTATACCACTGCTTAAGTACATTTGTAATTCTAACGGAGGATCCAAAAGAATAACACTTTTCATTATTCTTATAGTAACACACCCAGTGAATACCGTTACTTTTACTCACGTCTAGACTTGAGATTCCACGTTCCATCTTATTAATTATTTGTTTTGGAGGAGTGTCTCTCATGAATACTCCTTTGAAATATATAATTTTTAACTCGTCTACTGTCTTTATAACGCCATAATTTGTCAGTGTTGTTAGATTGTCAATAAACATTTAACGTTGAATCGTAGAATAAAACAAAACTATTTATAAGAAATGAAAAGCTGCAGACATTCAAGTTTACAAAACCAGC
>QFQM01000479.1 GCA_003243255.1 Flavobacterium psychrophilum
AAAGGGTACTTTTAAGCAAAGGTGTTTGTGAATATGGAATGGTTAAACTTCCTCAGAAGACATAAGTATGACTGACTTTAAATTAACAAAGAGAAATAGTGATTGAATGATTAATATGAAATTACGACACGTACGACTTTTACTTGGGACGACCATCATGATGACATTAGCATTGCAGAATTCCATAGCGCAGGATAACACGACTTATATGCGGATTGCCAGGATTACAGTCGATAGCGTTAAATTAAACGACTACATAATAGCGTTAAAGGCACAGATGCATTCAGCGTTGAAATATGAAAAAGGTGTATTGGCCTATTCTGCACTACAGGACAAAAACAATCCTAATCAGATTACTATTTTAGAGACCTATGCAAGTGTTCCAGCATATCAATCACATATTCAGACTGACCATTTTAAGAAGTATAAGACGACTGTAGCTGATATGGTTAAGGAGCTTGAATTGACGGACGTTCTTCCAATTTCGATTCAAGCAAAAAAGAAATAGCCTATTGATAAAGATAGAGTCTCTGAGCGTGCACGTTGAAGAAAAAAAATGTGATTGGCATCAGTCAAAAGATAGATCTGATGGAGCATAATTCAGCACGGGGTTTCAGTGTAGCGCCATTTTGGATTGTGACATGGTTAACGGAGCTAGTCGGAAATAAGACCGTTCGTGAGGCTTTGCCATTGAAGCTTTGAGAAGGTTAACGTCCCCATTGCGCCAACCAAGCTGTTCCGTACCTTATCGGTAGTTCGTTTTGCATCTGTGTTAGGGGTGATGTTCCGGTCATACACTTCTACACTCACTATTTTTCCATTTCGTCTTACAAGGAATGTACTGGTTGATTCATCGGAATAGAAATGAGCCGTTTCGATTGTTGACCTTTCGGGATTGGACGAAGGACGTACTGTAAAACCGTAATGCGCTGAATCAGCGTTCACTTCCTGTTCGATTGCTTCAATCTGTACCCAGTCGTAGCCCTGCCCCTCGGCACTTCCTGGCCCGGGAACATCAATTTTAAAATGGTCTCCTACAATCGGAGGCCGGTAAACATCCTTACCATCCGAGTTGACCAAGGTGAATTGAGCGAGCGCTGCCCCGGCCCATGTTTGCCAGTCATTCACACGCTCAAGACGTTGCCTGGTCGTTTCGAAGAAGGACTGCGCAACCGAATCATTGGGAAATTCCCTCGAACTGATTGCCCGGATTGAACGTCCCTTGTATTGTGATGGAATTAGCTGCATGCTCCTTATCATTTTTACGAAACATCCTACACAACCATGCCACGACAATTGGGGGCTCTAAATAATAAAGCAATGACAATTATAGAGAACGATATATCGGTATTTTTTTAGAGTCTTCACCGAATAACGGCTCGCCCGTGAGTGGTGTGATCAGCCTGGTGGGAGCAAGGACTTCGCGATGTGGGAGGTTAAATTCACACTTGTTTTCCCCAATTCAAATAATAACGCTTGTAGATTGTAAATAGGCAAATCCCCGCGCTATTACGTAGGAATTCTTATGGCATTAGTTTATAATACACTCTGTTACTCAGAATAGTGCAAGTAGAAGAATCCGTTTCCCTCGTTCACCGAATGAAAATCTTTATCAAATACATGGTAAGTATTCGTTGCAAGATGATCGTGCAGGATGAATTGAAGAAACTTGGATTAACCCTCACTCACATTCAGCTAGGTGAAGTGGACATTGTGGAGAATATTACGGAGGAGCAACGGGAAAAAGTAAGAGCTGCTTTAACTCCTTTTGGCCTGGAACTCATGGATGATCAAAAATCAGTTTTAATTGAGAAAATAAAAAAAATGGTAGTAGAGATGATTCATTATAGTGATGAACTTCCCAAGATAAAATTCTCCAATTACCTGGCTGAAAAGTTAAAATACAATTATACCTACTTGTCTAACCTGTTTTCAACTACCGAAGGTATTACAATAGAACAGTATATTCTTGTTCATAAAATAGAGCGTGTGAAAGAGCTGCTTATTTATGAGGAAGTAAATATTACCCAAATTGCTCATCAGCTCCATTATAGCAGCGTTGCTCATCTTTCCTCCCAGTTTAAGAAAATCACGGGATTAACCCCTTCTTATTTCAAATCACTGAAAACTAAAAAACGGGCCTGTCTTGAAGATTTGTAGCTGAACTTGGAAATTTTACCCTTCTTTACAACTTCTAATGATCATTAATTATTTAAAACGTGAACTAAAATGATAGAAAACCTCCTCC
>QFQM01000480.1 GCA_003243255.1 Flavobacterium psychrophilum
TTCCTTTTGCAAGACATGGGTATTAATGGTCTGGAGGATGGTTTTGGTGGTTTCAATCAGGAACTCCACTAACTTCTCTGTGGATATTACCCTTGCCTTTGAGATCCCTGAATACCGGTTATAGGTGGGTTTGCCTGCGATAAAGGGTAATTGACTTGCAAAATGATCCTTATATGGCGCAAAGAACGAGATTTCCCAGGGAAAGATCTTCATCCACAGTTTGTATTTGTCTACAAGGTCATTCAAATCAGTGACATTAGCTTTGCCCCTGGACGAAGAATAACTTTTCAGAAATTTGAGCAAAGCTGTTGGTCTCTCCTTACTTCCTTTCATAAGTTCTAACCCTCGGCGGACCTGCCCTAAATAAATATGTAAGGCAACCGGTCCACCAAATCCATCCGGCAATTGACCAAAGCTCTCGATAGCGTACTCAAAAAACTCTGTTATGTGTTCATACCATTCATCCTCATTGATTTTCGCTGTTATCAGATTTTGTGTTTGCCGGTAGGTCTCCAGGATCTTGTCCGGCAAGCCGGCAAAATCACTTTTCCGAAACCATTCTTGTCCTTTTAGCCGCCGGTGAAGTTCACAACAGTCCGGGAACCGGTCCATGTATTCAATCGAGCCGCTGACGATTTGTTGATGGAATCCACAGCAAGCTGGAAAGTTCTCTTTTTGGCTGTCTGGTATACCTACGATTTTGGTTCGTTCAAATGGGATTCTGAAATCTTTGTTTGTCAGCCATGCAAACTCTTTGTGATTGGCATCTTTATTTCTGATGGCCTGTTCAAGTGCGTCAGCATGTATCAGCTCTATTCGCATCTAAAATGATTTTGATGAATGTATTTGTTTCTATCCCGACCCTTCACCAATCTCACGAATTAGTTTTCAAATATAATTTTTAAAATCCTTTGACACACCGAACTATAGGCATTAGGTGACCTTATCTACTGAAAGGTCACCCTTAAGGTCACCTTTTACATATGAGCAGTGCTACGCTTTGCAATGTAGTAGGCGATTCCTTATCACCATTTTCCTTGAATTTTAAGTATTGTTACGTAAAGATGCTGGTTGCGATAACACTTATCTTCATCAGATGGAAATTACATACAAAAGGTATGCGGTATTAGCTTATTGCGAAAAAGTTGCCTCCCTTGATCTTAGAGCGGAAGCCGTGCAGATACCGTTTAAAGGGGATTCCCAAAAGAGGACACAATTTCTACAGACCTCAGTAGCATTGCCACAACTGCTGCTGAACGTAGCTGCAAAGCAGTTTCGGAGGCCGATGGTCCATATTGAAAATTACTATTTAGAAACCAGCTTTGCCATGAGGCTTGGGCAGGAACATGAATTCTTCAGGTGCCACAACTATTTTATGGAAAACATCAGTGAAATGCCCAGCACCAGTGGTATATTTCTATTAGGCTTAGGCCAGCAAATGGTTTATGAATACCTGGACACACTGGAGACGGTCGCTACCAAAAAAAGACCCGGTTGTTATATAGCAGCCGCAAAATTTAATAAAGATATTTTCCTGGGTTTCGAAATGGCATATATCAAGGGGCAGGAACTGGATATTCACCACGAGGGATGTATATCAAAGCGAGAAGAAAATGGCAGTCTTGTTTCGCTTGTGATAGCCCTATTAGGGTATCGGCGAAGTCAAAAAAATTACCTGGCAGCCACCCCATCTGTGAATAAGACAGCATTTCCTTTCAACGTCCTAAGTTAGCAAACATGTTTGCGAAAAAAGAATGTCTACTGAACTGGTAGCCACTGAGCCTCCCAATGATCACAGCTGTCAGATGGCCGATCTATTGGCCTTTTGAAGTACCCGATTTCACTTCACACCTCCTAAATCTGTCTTTGGCCTGTTCAACCGGATAGAGTATCAAGTCAATTGTTTCCGTTTCGTCTGGGTCTAATAGTTCTCTTATTGGCACTTCAATCAGGTAAGCTCCGTTTCCTGATGATTCCATTTTAATGTCGTCAGGTTCTATTTCGATATAGTAATGAGCCCTTAATTGTAATACCATCGCAGCTAATAGATCTTCGCTGTCGCGAATAATAAATAAATCCTTTATTCCTATTTCCAACCATTCATCATCGTCATTTTCCCTGAGAATGTAAGTTACTCCATCTTGAAAAACAGATGATGGAACTACAAGGTGTAAGTCAGCTTGTGTAATGGTTTTTTGATTCATGGTTATGCAGTTAAAGAGGTAAAGCAGTTTAAGTATCCTATGT
>QFQM01000481.1 GCA_003243255.1 Flavobacterium psychrophilum
GGACTGCCTCAGGAGAACAGGGAAGATTTTGTGAAGGGTTCTCCCATGACTTATGCCAAGAATCTAAAGGGGAATTTGCTCTATATTCATGGTACTGGTGATGACAACGTACATTATAACAATGCTGAAATGCTTATCAACGAGCTGGTGAAATACAACAGGCAATTCCAACTGATGTCGTATCCCAACCGTACGCACAGTATTTCGGAAGGGGCGGGTACTTACCAGCACTTGTCAACTTTATATACTAATTATCTGAAACAACATTGTCCACCGGGGGCGAGATAAAGTAGCGTCATTCATGCGCAAAAAAGCAAGGTTTTGGAAAGGCGTGTTGATTGTTTTGGTGATAACCGGAGCATTGCTATTCGCTTTTAGCTATTCCTTGCTTTTTGCTTTTCAGAGCATGCGTCTTGGTCAATTAGGCTGTTCTGTCGATAAACGGCAAATTGCAGACAGTGGCATCGCTCATCTGCAAGGTTGCCAGAAGTTATGGGTTCACCGGGTCAATAGTTTTGAAAGGTTACAGGTGGTGCAGGATCATTTCGGTGGTTTTGAATGTGACCTGTTATTTGACCCTGCTGCCCAAACGTTTCGGATTACTCATCCTCCTGCTCCTGCCAATGACCTTACCGCTGATGATTATTTCCGCTGGCTGAAATCATCGGGCAAAAAGATGTGGCTGGATGTAAAGGACTTTCGACCGGCAGATGTGGAAGCGGGGGTTAGGTATTTCTTACATAGTGATAGTTTGTATCATATCCGGGATCAAGTGGTTGTGGAATCTTCGGAGCCTGCTTTGGTAAATATGCTTGCCGCGGAAGGTTTTATTGTTTCCTATCTTGTGCCACCTCAATTTCTGGAGGGCAACAGCCGTGATACGGTAGTCAGCCTTTTGCCGGAAGTGGCTTTTGTATCGCAGGAGGATCGTTTTGTAGCGGCTTTAAAGCGTCGTTACCCACAAAAGAAAATCATTACCTGGGCATTGTCTTTTGACAATTACTTCAATCTTTCTCATTTTCGTTCTCTGTTGTCTGATCCAGCTGTTGCCATTATATTGATCAACATTAAAAGCAGGCACTATAAATAATGGGCTTTTCAATATTCAACAGTCTTAAGAAGGTAAAGGTGTTGCTGCTTTTTATGCTTTTCTGGCTTGTTGTTTATGGCCTGATGAGGGTTGTTTTTTTGAACATTTACTTTTCGGATGATATTGCCAGCCTGTCTTTGTTCAAGGTGTTTTATTGGGGTTTCCGGATCGACTTTACTATTCTTTTTTATATCAACCTTCCTTTCTTTCTTTATTATCTTTTCCTGTATGATCTTCTACCGTCAAAGCCGGCCGTTTGGATTGCCTGGGTGCTGATGGCTTTGAATATACCTTTTCTTGCTCTCAATCTTATTGACCTTGTTTATTTCGGTTTTGTGGGGAGGCGAAGTTCAGTGGACTTGTTGTATGTATTAAAGGACACACTGGTAGCTGTTCCAGGTTTCCTGGTAAGTTACTGGTACTTATTTGTGGTGCTGGTCGTCATTATCCTATTATTTATCGTTGTGGGAAAGCGTTTGCTAAGGGCTCATGTGGCTGTTCGTGACTGGCGTAGCGTCATTAGCAGTTACCTGGCTGGTTTGTTTGCCTTGCTGATCATGGCGGTCGTGGCGTATGGCGAGACTGGCAGGCCTATCATGCCTTCTACTCCTTTGTTGTATTTTTCGCCTGAGTATCAACCGCTGGTCAACAATTCCGCGGCCACTTTTTTATATTCTGCTATAAAGCGTCAACAGCGACTGTCTGTTAAAAACTTTTTTACTTCTGAGCAATTGGATTCATTGTTTACCATCCGGCGGCAATATCCGGCCGCTACGCCTTTTCAGAAAAAGAATGTGGTGATCTTTATCCTGGAAAGTTTTTGTAAGGAATATCTCGATCCTTCGAGTCGATTCAGAAGCTCAACGCCTTTTATGGACTCTCTTATTGCGCATGGCACCTGGTTCTCCAATGCCTATGGTAATGGTGATGGTTCTAATAAGGGGCTGGTAGCTATCCTTGGAAGTTTGCCTACTTTCATGGATGAGCCTTATTATTATTCGGCTTACAGTCATACAAAATTCAATGGTATCGGGTCGATCCTTAAGCGGGAGGGGTACTCCACGCATTTCTTTATGGGTGCTTCTCCGGACCACTATGGGTTTGGAAAGTTTTGTAAGATGGCCGGTATCGATCATTATTATTCTGAAAAGGATTTT
>QFQM01000482.1 GCA_003243255.1 Flavobacterium psychrophilum
AAAGTCATAAAACAAAGCCGGAATATTACAAGCGGAACCGTTTTTGAAATGCAATCAGTAAATATCATAAATCAAACAAGGAATTTCACAAACAGCTTAGCGCATTATCTACCGATTTTTGTATCAGCAAAAACAAATAAAAGTTCAAGACAATGGAAAGCAAAAATCTTCAATTCAAGACAAACCTTAATTGCAGCAACTGTGTATCAAAAGTGCAGGCAGATTTAGATAACGCAGGCGGTATCTGCGAATGGAACGTTGATACGACCAACGCCGATAAAATCCTGACTGTAAAAGCAGAGGGCATTACCGAAGACGAGGTTGTCGCCATCATCAAGAAAAAAGGGTTTAAAGCTGAACCCATTTCAGAATAATCAGCCATTCACTCATTATTAAAAAGGATAAAAAAATGAAAAAGTTAATAGTAGCAATGACCGTAATGTTGTTTGGATTTTCTGCCTTTGCGCAAAATACAGGCAACCTGCTGAACAACTACATCAGCGTAAAAAATGCTTTGGTAAGCAGCGATAGTAAAGCGGCAAGCACCGCCATTAGCGCACTGAACGAAGCCGTTAAGAGCGAGGGCGATTTTGCACAGAAAGCAGAATTGCAGAAAGCCACCGACAAATTAAGTAAGGCAGGTAACAACCTTGAAAAGCAAAGAGCCGCTTTCAACGAAGTATCAACCGTACTGTGGAAAGTGGTAAAATCATCAGACAAAGTAAACCAACCCGTTTACTACCAATATTGCCCGATGAAAAAAGCATATTGGTTAAGCAAAGAAAAGGAGATTAAAAATCCTTACTACGGTTCTTCTATGCTTACTTGTGGTAAAGTTACCGAAACTAAATAATAACCCACAAAGGCATTGCTCAATGGGCAATGCCTTTTAATCTTTATAACCAATGCGATTTTTAAAATGGATAATCAAAAATTTCTTTACAAAAAGCTGTTGCCGCTAACCCTGTTGGCAATCTTTATATCACAAGTCAGCATTGCACAAAAGGTAGTTCATTACGACCTGTATGTAAAAGATACGCTTGTAAATTATGCGGGCAAGGAAAAGAGGGCAATTGCTGTAAACGGGCAAATCCCGATGCCCACGCTTGAATTTACAGAGGGCGACACGGCAGAAGTCGTAGTGCATAACCAGTTAAAAGAAAGTACATCCCTGCACTGGCACGGCTTGTTCCTGCCGAATAAGGAAGACGGCGTACCTTTCTTAACGCAAATGCCGATTGAGCCGGGCGCAACTTATACTTACCGATTTCCGATTATTCATAACGGAACGCATTGGTATCACTCACATTCGGGATTGCAGGAACAGATTGGAATGTACGGCAGCTTTATAATGCGCAAAAGGGCTGATGATAAAACATTTAGGAAAGGAATTGACGATTTACCGGAAATTCCCATAATGCTAAGCGAATGGACGAACCTGAAGCCCGAAAATGTACACCGTATGCTGCACGCAGCAAGCGACTGGTTTGCGATAAGGAAAGGCGCAACACAAAGCTACGCCGAAGCCATTAGAAGCGGAAAATTCAAAACCAAGCTGAACAACGAATGGAAGCGTATGTTGGCAATGGACGTGAGCGATGTGTATTACGACCGTGTAATGATGAACGGTAATCATCATACCGATTTAAAAAGCATTGACGGCAAGCCCTTAAAAGCAGGCGATAAAGTACGTTTACGCATTTCCAATGGGGGTGCATCGTCTTACTTTTGGCTGCGCTATGCAGGCGGTAAAATTACCGTAGTGGCGAGTGATGGCAACGATGTGGAGCCTGTGGAAGTGGACAGGCTGATTATTGCTGTATCGGAAACTTACGATGTGGTTGTTACCATTCCCGAGGACGGCAAAGCCTTTGAATTTATGGCAACCACCGAAGACCGTACCCAATCCACAAGCTATTTTATTGGCAACGGTACAAAACAATTGGTCGGGGAAATGCCACGCCTGAAATATTTTGAGGGTATGCAAATGATGAACGATATGATGAAGATGAACGGCGACCTGGAAGATATGGGAATGAATATGAGCCTGAACCAAATGGATATGAACGTAGTGATGTACCCGGAGATTACAGGCGAGGAAAAGAGCAAAAAAAACAAGGGTACAGCACCGTCTATGGAGCATCACGGCGACCATAAGATGAATAGCGACGAAGACCCCAACCGTTATAATGCTAATGCGTTGAGCGACATTAAAACGCTCAATTACGCAATGTTGAAATCGCC
>QFQM01000087.1 GCA_003243255.1 Flavobacterium psychrophilum
GGCGAACTCGTTACGGGTATTCCTTTATTCTCTGACGGGAAGTCTTTTGCTATTGAAGCCTGTGAACCTGTTACTGTTCTTGTCTTAGATAAATCAGGACTGCTTCAGATAGAAAACATCGCAACCCAGATTTCAGTACTATGGAAAAACAGCCTGAGCTATATCTCTTCCAAGATTGAAGAACATACTGATTTCTTTACGCTTTATACACCATCTGAACGCTATGAGTATATTGCGAAGAACAAACCGGAACTTATTGAAAGAGTACAACCGCATATACTGGCGTCTTATCTCGGAGTGCCTAACGAAACTTTGAACCGTATTAAGCGAAGACGATTACAGCTTAGTATGTAATACATAAGAGAAACGGAACCAATCTGGTTCCGTTTTTTTATTTTCCTATTACTTCTTTGCGATGCTGTTTCCCCCATTTAGATAATGATTCAAGTACATTGTCTAATGATTTTCCATGAGCAGTTATGGAATATTCTACGGTAGGAGGAAAGGTGTCGTATACGTGCCTTTTTATCAGTTTATTTGTTTCGAGAGTTTTTAGTTCTTTCGAAAGCATCTT
Organism: Flavobacterium psychrophilum; assembly: GCA_003243255.1. The sequence goes on from QFQM01000087.1 coordinate 575, forward strand.
ATCGGTTATGCCAATCTCTCTTGCAATTTCCTTAAAACGCTTGTTTCCGTTAACCAGAGCTACCATAATAAGCAGTTTCCATCTTCCTTCGAGAGCATCTAAAGCATCTTTAATGGCTAATATATTCTCAGGGCATCCTTCTCTTGTAAGCATTTGATCTTATTTTTTACGTTACTTTCCTTTAGGATAGTGCTATCCAACGGGATAGTACTATACATTGGATAGCAAATGTAAATACTTTTACGACAATTAATAAATCAAATAAAAACAAATATGGTTTCAAAAAAGACACGCATCATTTCTATTGTGCTTACTTCATTGATTGGGGTAATGCTTGTAATTGGGGGAGTAATGAAACTACTCAAAGCTGAGCCCGAGTCTATACTGGATCAGCTTGCAAAATATGGCTTTATCGATTATCTGCCATATATAGGAATTGTATCATTGCTGGCAGGAGGATTATTGCTTTACCCAAAAACTTCTAATCTAGGTTTCCTGTTGGGAAGCTGTTATTTTGCCGGTGCAACAGCGCTGGAGATATCGGGCAAACAACCTTTGGTAGCACCGGTTTTGATTATGATATTATGGGTAGGCATGTTCCTTAGAAATAAAGAAAAGTTTGTGAATTCAGGAAAATAAAAAAGCGGAACCACTGGTTCCGCTTCTCATTTATATATGTATCTTAATTAGATAGCATTCACGATAGCAAGGAAATCATCTGCTTTAAGTGATGCCCCACCGATTAGTCCGCCGTCAACATCCGGCTTACCGAATATTTCACGGGCGTTGTCTGCCTTAACGCTTCCTCCGTAAAGGATAGACGTGTTTTTAGCAACAGTTTCGCTCACATTTGTTGCGATAAGGTTACGGATGAACGCGTGCATTTCCTGAGCCTGCTCAGGCGATGCTGTTTCTCCTGTACCGATAGCCCATACCGGCTCGTATGCAAGAACGATATTGTTCCAGTCGCTTTCGCTAATGTGGAACAAAGCTTCTCTTAACTGAGATTCTACAAGATTGAAGTGGTTGCCCGACTGTCTGTCAGCCAACTCTTCACCGAAGCAGAAGATGATGGTAAGATTGTGTTTAAGTGCTGTATTTACTTTTTCAGCCAGTAAAGCATTGGTTTCACCAAAGTAAGCCCTTCTTTCAGAGTGACCAAGGATAACCGTGTTTACATGGATGCCTTTTAGCATGCCTACAGAAATTTCTCCCGTATAAGCACCGCTTTCCGCCTGGTGCATATTTTGTGCAGCAACGATTATACCTGTTCCGTTAGTTTGCTGTACTGCAGCCTGAAGGTTTACAAAAGTAGGGGCAACCACTACTTTGGCAATGCCGCCTTCCTGTTTTTTAGCGATAATTTCAGCAAGAAGCGCCTGTGTCTGTGCGCTGTCGTTGTTCATCTTCCAGTTTCCTGCAACGATTTGTTTTCTCATTATTTAAGTTTTTTTAGAATAGCGATAAGATTGGCATCATCAGCTTCGATAGCTTTAAACAATGCGATTTTTCCTGTTTTGTCAACCACCATATAGCGAGGAATCCAGTCCAGCTTAATGTCACGGGCAAAGTCACCTTCTTTCATGCTTTTGCCTACGTGGTAGTTGTCACCATTTACCTTATATTTTTCAATTCCTTCTTTCCATTTTTCATCAACCCTGTCATACGAAAGGAAAACATAGTCAACATTAGGGAATTGTTTCTGAAGGTCGTGCACTTTGGGCATACCTTTAATACAGTCAGGACACCATGATGCCCATACATCTATTACAACGGTTTTGCCTTTATGTTTGGCAAGAACGTCTTTAAAGGCAACCTCTTTGCCTTCAGGAGTAGTCATTTTTGAATCAAGAACCGCTTTGGTAAAAGTGGTTTCCTGTGCCTGTGAGCATGAAAATATGCCGAACAGGATTATAGGTAATAAAAGAAGTTTTTTCATTTTTATTTATTAAAGAGTAACAAATTTACAATAAGGTGTCGAACAAATTTCTGCCGTTAACTAAAAAAATATTATAGTTGTTAACTACAACGTTTTTTCATATTCCTCTTTAAAATCCGATATGGTACCATTATCCAGCTTAAAAGAGCCTTTGACAATAAGATGTTCTTTATATGATGGTCTCATTTCTACCGGGATATATTCAGGATAAACTGGAACTGCCGGATAGTAAGTGTAATCATAATATATTTTTTTATCCTTCGCGCTATATGTAATAAAATCGTCTTTAAATGGGGTGTCTACGTAAAGTGTTATGAAAAACGATTTTTTGTCTTTAGTAAGATGATTTTTTAAGACAGCCGGTAGACTTATATTATTTTTTACAAGCTTCTGTTTCATAAGTTTGTTCTTTTTTAACTTGTGTTTTTCCATCTTCAAGTTATGCTCCAGCGAAAAAGAGGCTATCACAGTGTCGTAATCTATAATTATATAACTACCATCTTCAGTAGGTGTTATGCTGTAAATTGTAGAGAAACCACTATTTTCCTTAATATGACCTGAAGCGAATTGTGTAACCGAATAATGAAAATCGACTACTGAAAATCGATAATTCAACTTGCCGGAGAATACAAAAATTTTAAAAGCATTATCAGGAGAGTAATACACCGTTCCTCCATTACAGCGTTCTGGCTGAGGGATACTGTCCATTTCCAGTTCTTTAAGCTGTTTCTTTTCGGCATGTGAACGGAAATACTTTAAAAGCAGGCTGTCGTTTTCTTTATTATAGCTTTTTAGGGCCTTTTTAATAGTTGTATCCTGTGCCTGTATGCTCATACAGAATGACAACGAAAGGATAATAAAAAGTATGGTTTTTTTCATGAATGAGGTTTAGCTTAGTCGTATCCTCGGATCAAGATACGCATAAATAAGGTCGACAAGGATATTGATAATTACGAATGTTGCGGCAATCACCAGTACCGATCCCATGATAACAGGAAGGTCAAGCGTATTCAGAGCTTCCACAACCTCTTTTCCCAAGCCGTTCCACCCAAAGATATATTCCACGAATACAGCCCCGGCAAGCATTGAGGCAAACCATCCAGAGATAGCGGTCACAACCGGATTTAGGGCATTCTTCAGGGCATGTTTGCGGATAATGCGAAGTTCGCTAAGCCCTTTTGCCCTTGCTGTACGTATATAATCCTGATTCAGCACTTCAAGCAGTGAATTACGCATCAGCTGTATCACGACTCCAAGGGGACGTATACCTAATACTACCGCCGGCAGTATGATGTTTTTCCATTTTATGTACGAGCCTTCACCAAAGTCGTCTACTTCATATAAGCTGCCTGTCATTTCCAGTCCTGTGACTTTATGCAAAACAAACCCGAAAAGCCATGCAAACAATATCGCAGCAAAGAAAGACGGAAGGCTCATGCCAAGTGTACTTACAAGTGCAATTGTTCTGTCTATCCACGTATCTTTATACAATGCCGATATGATTCCGAAAATAATCCCAATAACAATAGCTATCACAATCGCAAAAATGGCAAGCACTACCGTATTGGGTAAAGTGTCGCCTATAACCTGTGTTACTTTTTTACCGCTTTTCTGGAAACTCTCACGCAGATAAGGTGCTTTGATAACGGTAGTTGTACCACCAATCGTAAACAATCGTAACGCACTGTATTTTCCTCCTGACAGATAGGTGTAATCATCAGCATTTGTGCTATGAAACGAAACAGGGGATAGGTCGTTGAGGTAGTACAGGTATTGTGTTGATACCGGCTTATCAAAACCATACTTCTTTTTTATGAGTGCCAGTTGTTCCGAATTTTCATTCTGATCCAGCATCATACGTGCCGGATCTCCCGGAAGGACTGTAAATAAAAAGAATATGACAGTGATTACACCAAAAAGCGTAAGCAAAGCATATCCTGTTTTATGTAAAAAATATCGAATCAATTATCTGTTTTTTAGGTGTTTGATTTTAGTTTTTCATCTATTATCTCAAATCTAACATCTCACGTCTCTTTACTTCTTAATTTCTGAATACGGCTTTTTATACACCTTCATCAGTTCAGAGGCAACAAATTTCTTTTCGTTAATGCCGTCCCATTCTTTAATCTTGTTCCCATTCCACAGGTAAACAACCCCCGGAGTGTCTTTGCTGTTGCCAAGCACTTTCCAGAAGGTAATGATATCAATCACTTTGTATGGGTATTGTGCTCCGGCGAACTTAAAGAAGTCAGGTATTTTCTCTGCTTCCTCATCCATAAAGATGATCTGTACTTCAGGGAAGTCTTTGTTTTTAGCTTTCATTTCTGTCAGCTGTTTTGCAGTGTCCATGCAGTGCTCACAACCAGGGGCGAACAGCGCAACGATTTTTTTACCTTTATCTACATTCGAAAAATAAGAAGCATAACCTGATTTAGCAGGTTTAGGCTCATCTGCCACAGCTTGTTTTTCAACATCTTTCGATACAGTCTCTGTAGCAGGAGTTACCGTTGCTTCAGGAGATACAGTAGTTATAGTGTCTGTTGGGGTTTCTTCGGTAATGTCTTTTACTTCAATTGCTCCTGAATCATCAATAGTAATGTTTTGTACGGGTTGGATAGGAGCTACCATAAAAATACCTAGTATACATGCTAACGTAACCGTTGTAAGCACCCAGAAATTATTTCGGTCTGATCCGGCTGGCAATAGTTTGTATAACCAAACCAATAATCCGACAGCTACTATATTTTTAATGATGGCTTCTACCGGTGTCATAGGCAATAGTTCGCCAAAACATCCACAGTTCCCGCCATTTCCGCTGGTAAGCGTTTGGATTGTAAGATGACCAATAAAAACTAATAATAGTATTATAGTTGCTGGAGTTACAAAGCGTTTTAGCCAGTGTGGCTGAAGCAATAAAAGTCCCAAAGCGAATTCTATTCCTATAAGCGTTCTTGAAAACAGTGATGCAAAACCTTCAGAGAATCCCATCGGATAGAGTTGCTTTACCTCAAATGTAGAGATGGCAAAATAAGGCGACGGATACATTTTGGCTACAGCCGAAATGATGAATAAAAAGGCTACAACAATGCGTATTGCTAAGGGGATATATTTTTTGAAATTGTCCATTGGTAAGAGTTTTTTCTCAAATTTAAGGCTTATGCCAATTCGATTTGTTAATGACTTGTTATTGACCGAATTTCATCAATATCAAAGCAAAAACAGCATAGTTTATCATATCCTGATAGTTGGCATCAATACCTTCAGATACAAGCGTCTTACCTTTGTTGTCTTCAATCTGCTTTACGCGAAGTATCTTTTGAAGGATAAGATCTGTTAGTGAGCTTACGCGCATATCCCTCCATGCTTCACCATAGTCATGGTTTTTAGCCTCCATAAGGGTTTTGGTAAGTCCCAGTTTTTCGTCATACAACTTTGTAGCTTCCTCAACATCAAGATCCGGCTGGTCGGCAACACCTCTTTCAAGGCTTATCAGTGCCATGATAGAGTAGTTGATGATGCCGATGAATTCTCCGGTTTCATCCTCATCTACTTTGCGCACTTCATTCTCCTGAAGGCTGCGGATGCGTTGCGCCTTTATAAATATCTGGTCGGTAAGCGATGGCAGGCGAAGTATGCGCCATGCACTTCCGTAATCTTTCATTTTGTTGATGTATAGCTGTCTGCAGATTGCAATTACCTTGTCGTATTCCTGGGAAGTATTACTCATTTAAGTAGTATCTTTGTATGTGAAATTTTTTCAAATGTAATAAAAAAGCCCCCTAAAGGCAAGGGCGATTTAAAAATAGAAGCTATGTTCATCAACTGTAAAGGTAAGCTTGTCGATTTATCACAACCCAAAGTAATGGGTATACTTAACTGCACTCCCGATTCTTTTTTTGACGGAGGGAATTACAACAGCGACAGCAAATTTTTGAACCAGGCCGAAAAGCTGCTTGCCGACGGAGCTGATTTTATTGATATAGGTGCATATTCCTCAAAGCCTAATGCTGAATTTGTTTCGGAAGAAGAAGAGATAAATCGTATGGTTCCGGCAGTGGAACTGGTGATGAAGCATTTTCCCGATACGCTTATCTCTGTTGATACTTTTCGTGCCGCTGTTGCTAAAGCAGCGGTAGAAAGCGGTGCTGCTATTGTAAATGATATTGCGGCAGGAATGCTGGATGATAAAATGCTTGAGACTGTCGGTAAACTAAAAGTGCCTTATATCATGATGCATATGAGAGGCACACCGCAGACTATGGTAAAGCTGACACAGTATGAGGATATAGTGGGAGAAATGCTGTTGTATTTTTCTGAACGTATCGAAGCTGCACGTAAAGCAGGTATTGATGATATAATTGTTGACCCCGGATTTGGCTTTGCCAAAACATTAGAACAAAATTATGAGGTCTTGAACAAAATGGAGCTTTTCAATATGACTGGTTTGCCTATACTGGCAGGGATGTCACGAAAATCAATGCTGTATAAACTACTGAATATTACACCTCAGGAAGCCCTTAACGGAACTACTGTTCTCAACACTATTGCTTTACAGAAAGGAGCTAAAATACTAAGGGTACACGATGTTAAGGAAGCTGTCGAAACAATAAAAATAATGAATCAATTTGTTGATTTGAAGATTTGAAAATTATCGTAACTTGTATAATCTTCAAATTAGTCTGATATGTATAAAACTGTATTTCTCCTTATTACATTGATGTTTATCATCAGTTGCCAAAATTCCAATTCTGAAATTGTAAAAGACAGGCAATGGAAAGGCGGTCCGCTATTAGGCGACTGGATTACATTTTCTGAAAATAAAAATGAAGGACTGTATGTAAGTAATGATACGATTTACAAAAATGGTAAGCCTGAAGCGATAATTACATCAGTTACTTATGAGATTGACCATTATGTTATGAATATAAGCTCTCTGGACGGTAAACAAAAAGGGACTTATTTTGATAAAGGACGTACCGAATAATTTTCAATTCTTCAAATCAAAAAATCTTCAAATTTTATTGGTGGTGATACGGTTCGTTTCTAAGTATCGTAAACGCTCTGTATACCTGCTCAATAAAGAACAAGCGTACCATCTGGTGTGAAAATGTCATTGCTGATAATGAAATTTTACCCTGTGCTTTGCTGTATACCTCCTTGCTGAACCCATAAGGGCCACCAATAACGAACACCAGGGTTTTTATACCTGAGTTCATTTTCTTTTGTAGTTCCTCCGAAAAACCTACACTGCTGAAGTTCTTTCCGTTTTCGTCCAGCAAAACCAGCTGATCGGTAGGAGAGAGTTTCGATAGTATCAGTTCGCCTTCCTTTTCTTTTTGCTGTGCTTCGCTCAGGTTTTTTACGTTCTTGATATCGGGAATGATCTCCAGTTCAAACTTCACGTAAAAAGACAGACGCTTGGTATAATCGTCAATCAGTTGCTGAAGCGCTTTATTATCGGTTTTGCCTATGGCAAGGAGTTTAATGTTCATTATTTTTAGTTACAAAGTTGCTGAGGGACTTAGTTGCTTAGATACTTAGGCCCTCAGAACCTAAGCCTCTAAGTGTCTTAGATACTAAGCAACTGTATGAAATCATCTTCACTGATTATCGCTACACCCAGCTGAGTTGCTTTTTCCAGCTTAGCAGGTCCCATGTTATCACCGGCAACTACATAATGTGTTTTAGAGGAAATAGAGCTGCCTACTTTACCACCATTATCTTCAATGGCTTTTTTAAGGTCGTCACGCGAGAATTTCTCAAATACACCTGATACAACAAAGATCTTTCCGGCAAGTTTGTCACTCACGCTGGTATTATTATCAGCTGAGATTTCAAGCTGAACACCATAGCCCTTAAGACGCTCCACGATTTTGCGGTTCTCTTCGTTCTCAAAGAAAGCAATAACACTTTGCGCTATACGTTCGCCAATCTCATCCACAAGTATAAGATCCATTAATGAGGCATTCGCCAGATTGTCAATAGACTTATAATGTTTTGCCAGTTTCTTGGCTACGGTTTCACCAACATAACGTATACCCAGTGCATATAGCACGCGCTCAAAAGGTACCTGTTTCGATTTTTCGATACCATCAATCAGGTTTTGTGCGGACTTGTCGGCCATACGCTCTAACGGCACCACCTGTTCTTTTTTGAGGTCATACAGGTCCGCGTAATTGTGTACAAGGTCGGCGTTATATAATAGGGCAACAGTTTCTCCGCCAAGCCCCTCTATATCCATTGCTTTGCGCGAAATATAATGCTGTGTACGTCCAATGATCTGTGGCGGGCAACCATAAAAGTTAGGGCAGTAATGCTGTGCTTCGCCTTCTTTGCGTTCAAGTTCGGTAAAACATTCAGGGCATTTGTCGATATAAATAGTAGGCATCGAATCTTCCGGACGTTTGATAAAATCAACCGCTATAATCTTAGGGATAATTTCGCCACCTTTTTCAACAAACACTTCATCACCAACACGAACATCGAGTTTTTCTATCTGGTCTGCATTGTGAAGCGATGCACGTTTTACGATGGTTCCGGCAAGTTGTACCGGCTCAAGGTTGGCAACAGGAGTGATAGCTCCCGTTCTTCCTACCTGGTAAGATATAGAATTCAGGCGCGTGGCAACACGCTCTGCTTTAAATTTATAGGCAATGGCCCAACGTGGCGATTTGGCGGTATAGCCAAGCTCATCTTGCTGGTGCAGGTCATTTACTTTGATAACAACTCCATCAGTTTCGTAGGGGAGGTCATGGCGGTGTGTGTCCCAATGATCAATAAAGGCAAACACCTCGTCCATGCTTTTGGCAAGCTTTGATTGCTTTGGTACTTTAAAGCCCCATTGACGAGCTTTCTCAAGGCCTTCAAATTGTGTTTCGAATGGCAAATTGTTACCTACCACAAAATATAAAAGGCAATCAAGCGGACGCTTCGCTACTTCAGCACTATCCTGAAGTTTTAAGCTGCCTGATGCAGTATTTCTTGGGTTAGAGTAGGGAGTTTCGCCTATCTCTATTAGTTCCTGGTTCATTTTGGCAAAGCCTTCCAAAGGCAATATGATCTCACCACGTATATCAAACTTTTCAGGAAAATCATTGCCTTTTAGTTTTAACGGAACGGCTTTTATGGTTTTGATATTGGTGGTAACCTCGTCGCCCTGAAAACCGTCACCACGGGTTACTGCTTTAGAAAGCACACCATTTTCATAAGTAATGCTTATGGAAGCGCCGTCATATTTTAGTTCGCAAACATATTCTACTTTGTCAGTGCCAAGGCCTTTCTGTACGCGTTTTTCCCATTCCAGTAGCTCATCTTTAGAATAGCCGTTATCAAGCGAATACATACGTCTTTCGTGAACAATGGTGTTGAAGTTCTTGGTAATGGCACCACCCACTCGCTGGGTAGGGGAGTTCTCGTCAAAATATTCAGGATGCTTAGCTTCAAGAGCCTGTAATTCTTTGAGTTTCATATCAAACTCAAGGTCGCTTATAGTAGGATTGTCAAGTACGTAGTAATTGTGGTTGTGTAGGTTAAGCTCTTCACGCAGTGCCTGAATGGTCTGAAGGATTTCCATCTGTTAAAATGTTTGTTTGCCCTGCTAATTTAACCAACTTTCCGATAATGAGTAGTATTATAAATGATGAATTTTAAATTTTAAATGCTGAAGTAATAATTCAAAATTTAGAATTTATCATTTAAAATAAAAATCGCCCTAAGGCGATTTTTAAAACATATCTTCTATCTGTCCGTACAGTACACCATCACTAAGTATGGCGCCTTGTTCTATCAGGCTGAATATCTCAGCTTTTCGGTCTTCGCCAAAGGCTTTTTTGCCACGGGTCAGATGCACTTCGTCAGAGAATATATTCTCGTTAAGCCATACAAGTCCGCTTTCGGTCATAAAATCGGCAGGAGTGTTGTGGGCGTGTATAACGATGCTTTCCATTCCTTCCTGATCAAGCTTGAAAAGGAAAATGTGATTTTTAGAGTAATGCTCCAGCCATTCTGCTTTTTCCAGAACGCTGTCCCATATCATATCTGAGAACACATCGATTTCCTGTTCGGCTACTTCGGGCTTTTCTTCTTTCAGTTTGTCCCATTCGGCTTTGTCTATCTGTTGAGAAGCCAGGAAGCGTACAAATTCCGGGTGAAGTTCTTCGAGTTGTTGTTTAGTAAGTCTTGCGTATTTCATTTGTGAGTTGCAAAGTTTAAGGTTGCAAAGTTACAAAGTTCATTGTGGCTTTGAAATGAGTGTAAATAAAAAAGCCTCCCGTTAGGAAGGCTTTTTGTATAATTCTGAAAATTACTGTTGTGCTTCAGCAGCGATTTCGTAAGCAAGCTCAACGATAACATCACGGTGAAGTCTTACGTTAGCAGTATATTTACCTGTACGTTTAACGATTCCGCTAGTGATGTATTTTTTCTCGATTGGCTGACCAGCTTTCTCAAGAGCTTCAGCGATATCAGCATTGGTTACAGAACCAAATAGTTTCTCGCCACCTGCTTTAGCAGTAATTTTTATTTCAAGGGCTTTAAGAGCTTCAGCAGTTTTCTTAGCGTCATCTACTAATTTTTGCTCTTTAAATGCACGTTGTTTTAGGTTTTCAGCTAGTATTTTCTTAGCTGTTGGAGTTGCCATAGTAGCAAATCCTTGTGGTATTAGGTAGTTACGGCCATATCCGGCTTTAACTGTAACTACATCGTCCTTAAATCCTAGATTCTGAACGTCTTGCTTAAGTATAAGTTCCATTACAATGACTCGTTTTTATTTTAATAAATCAGCCACATAAGGCATTAATGCTAAATGACGTGCTCTTTTTACTGCTACAGAAACTTTTCTCTGGTATTTTAGAGAAGTACCTGTAAGACGACGAGGAAGGATTTTACCTTGCTCATTAACGAATTTCAATAGGAAATCAGGATCTTTGTAATCAACATATTTGATACCTGATTTTTTGAAACGGCAATACTTTTTAGTCTTGTTCGTCTCTATGTTTAAAGGCGTAAGATATCTGATATCTCCGTCTTTTTTGCCTTTAGCTGATTGCTCTATTGTAGACAATTCACAGTCTGTTTATTCGAGATTAGTAAGAGAGAACGAATGTTGGAAGTAAGAGAGATTGGCATCCTCGGCAATCTTTCCCGTGATTTTGAGAGGTTTAAGTGTTGTGCTCCGTTCTTCATTTTGTCTTTCCCTTATCGCGCATTGTATACTCGCGTCTTAGAGCGTATAATGGTCGATGGCTTGCGATCTTTGCTACCGGCGCAAGGTGCGATGTGATCTTGATGAAGGACCACCTTGTGCGCTCTGCCGCCAAGGCAGCTTAAAATGTAGGTGAGTAAACTACCCTTGTTTGTCCCGTGGTACTGCCCCGGAGGTATCGCTGAACGATCTGTTCGAACACCAGCTTCGTCCTGGCGGAGCAACAAAAGGCAAAGCGAAGGCAAAGAAAGCTACAACAGTCAGTTCGCATTGAAAACAGCTCATGCTCTAGTTCACAACCGCCACGGGTCAATATCACGCCACTTGGCCGTCAAGGAGCCATCTCTGCCGCTGAACCAGACGGTAATCACAACTCGGCCGTGCAGGTGACAAGTAGGTCTTTGAGGATAATAGTGCCGAATGAGAATGACATGGTCGCGGATACTCTTGCGAAAACCGCTTTGTCACGATTCTACCAGCACAGCGTCAATAAGTCAAATTGGGAGATCTTTCGGGAGAAGGGATATACTCGCATTGCGTATATCGGGACGTCTCTGTCAAATCTCGCTAAACTGGTGGACGAGGAGGCGACGTTTTGCTGTACCCAAAACACGTCCCTACATCTTCCATTTCCATCGGTACGACCAACTTTGCCATGGAAGCCCACTACAACGATGCCGTCCATCGAATGGTACTCAAGCTCTTTTGTCGACGATATGAGCGCCTTGCCTTCTCATGAAGTCAGGGATGACTTAGTCGATTCCTTCTTCACCAAGATTCACCCCGGATTCCCAATAGTGGACGAATCAGAGTTTCGCAGTCAATACAATGATCCTGGCAATCCACCGCCCCTGCTGTTATTGCAAGCCGTTCTACTTGCAGGGGCTCATGTATCTCAACATCCAAACATCGTCTGCCATAGAGCTCGTGTGAAACAAGTGATTTTCCGGAGAGCCAAGGCTTTGTTCGACTTACACTATGAGAATGATCGTATGTATGTCGTACAAGCAGCCTTGCTATTCATGTGGTATGTCGAAGGTGCAGATGACATTTGCTCTAATGTTTACTACTGGACTGGCATCGCCTGTCGTGTGGCATACGGGCTTGGTATGCACCGGGATCTAGCCCCAGAACTACCCATCTTGATGCCTGTGGCGGACCCAAAGATCTATAGAAGGATCTGGTGGACTCTATTCCAAGTCGAGACTCTATCGAGTTTACACCACGGAAGACCATCGATGATTGATCTGGATGAGGTAGATCAGTCTCCGTTACAAATAGCTGATTTCATTGAGCAGGATGGCCGACTGAACCAGAATATAAACATCGATTATTGTATCCAAAATGCCGAGCTCTGCAATATCATCATTGGAATCATCAAGCTATCCAGTCCAGGAGCAGTTCGCAGATATTCCGCTACTCCCGAGCTTTTCCAGGCTTCACAAGGCGACATCAACCAAAAGCTTGTGTCGTGGTATCTAAGCTTGCCGGCGAATTTGGGAGGACCAACTGACAGCTCTCAACCCACGGCATTCTGGGCGCTCCAACTTCGATTACATTATAACCTGGCATTGTTACATCTTCACCGGCTACCGGAGAAATCATTTCCTCGGGTCGACCTCGTCCAGGGACAGATTTCGAATGATATATGCCAGACGGCTGCAACAGCTATCTCAAAACTTTTCGCCGATCTTTTGACGATGCAAGGGATTCCTGAATGCTGGTTCACGGCGCTCACCTCTTTATTGGCGACTGCTATCCAGAACAGTCATGAAGCACGTATCTCCGCCCAAAATAGAGCACCTGTCCTGGCGATTCAGGTTCAAAACCATCTGGAAAGCATTTTTCCTGCGATTCAAGCGGTCTTAGCATACTGGAGCAATGCAGAAGCCATACTGCACTTGTACAAGGATCTCCTGGTGCAGCTCAAGAAACAGGCGCAAACCTGGGCTAATCCTCAACCTACCTGTTCCGGTCAAACGGAGAGTAATCAGACTGAGGAAAATGTACCTCAACATGACGACCCAAACGCCATGGCGAATGGCGATGAAATCATGAGTCTGGGAAGTGCAGGTGCGTTTGATGCCGACTGGCAAGCGCTGTTTGGGGCTGGATCACCATACCAGTTTCCGGACATCAAGCTTGCTAATATGGATGAATGGCTATGTCCGAATGCCACTTGACAAATCGTCTGGGCAGTCACTAGCGCAGGATCATTGGGGAGAGGAATCTGGTGGTTGGGACATAGTCAGCGCTGCCAAAACATCACCACCATGTAATCAAAAGATCTGCCAGAAAAGCCGGGCCTATCGTTTTCTTCAACTCGATTCATAACCTCCATTATCATTAGTTACCTGAGAACCTCCTTCGAAGCTCTAGACCTAAAGAGCGATCGCTTACAACAAGCAAATACATGAAGTATGCCAGCTTATGCAATATCATATAATAAGACTTGATTTCGGAAGGACAAAACACCGTTTCGCCGGACTCTGTGCAAGGCTCCCCGGAGAATCTTGCTGACGCCGCTTATCTACTTTGGGGAAACAGTCCTTGCATTTCCCATGCCGGGAAAAGACAGATGGTGGGTCGAGTGCCGTCTTTGAATACTTGGGCATTTCTTACATAGGAAGTCGTCAAAACTCGCGGTGAGTTGATGGCTTGAAGGAAGCAGTTAGATTAGTTACTACTGCGCGCTATATTGTGTGACGGAAACGAAGCACAAGGCTTCTCTAGTCAATATGGAAATCCTTCAAGTTACAAATCTGGATGAGCTCTTAAGATATGCACGCGCATGGACACATGTACCGTATGGCGAAGATGGTTGCCCCATGCGCGGGGTTGTTTCGGTGTTCGACCAGGAAATCAAAAAGCAATTGATAACATTTCTGCCATACCTGCGCTCCGTCTAGAGCAGCACCGCACGGAGCATACTCATCAATTCATGAATCAGAGCACCACACCTCTCCGCAAAACGTTCCAGAATCTCAAAACAGTGAACCTGCCCTACATGCACACACACGGCTATCAGCGGTGAAATCACGATAACATCGAATGCTTACCTGACCTATTCCCAATCGGGGCCAAGTACCTGCCCCTTCGAGATACAGAGTTCATTGATCGGTCAACACGCATTGTGCATTCCACATTGTGCGCGACTATGCATGTAAGAAACACTAAGGACTAAGTATGAAGAAAGAACAAAATCGGTTTTCGCGGTCTTAATGTCCACTACGGCGGCCGTTCATATACCGAGTATAGAGCATATCGAATCCTGAACGAGTTGCTTGATCCTCCGTCTGTGCCGACGGCGCAAGGATGTACCAGTGCAACATAACAATATCGACAAAAAGCCCCCTTATGTACAGTACATGCACATGTTACCTGCAAAGCATGAATGCAACCGATCGCAAGCACGCAGATGGCCGTCTCCATTGACCATGGCAAGTGGTTAGAGACGCTCTTCTCACGAATAATCCGAGCAGGTCTCAAGCACAGAAAGAAGCCACAACGACCATAGGATCGCATCATTCTCGGCGTGTCACAAGACAAGGCTCGCAAGCACTAAGTAGTTAACTACCGAACCACCACCACCACCACAGCCCCCATGGCCTCCCGGCTCAAGCCTTATGGACATTGTAGATTTACGAACTCAATAGCCAGCTGCGTCATTCTCGCGAAAGCAGCTATCCTTACCTGACCTACTTAGTTAATGTACCGATGCTGCCCTTACATTGTGGCGGCCCCAATCTAAGCGAGTGTCCCCAAACTAGACTGCATGCGATGAAACTCTCTCCCTCCCACCGCTCACGATAATCTTGATTACAAACCCGATCGGCAAGTTCAGATTCAAGAACTTGGCATATCAGAACCCCATGCATGAATGATGTGACATGGTGGTGATATGGAGGAGGATTCTCTGGTTGCTTTCTGAATCACGTAAGCTAAGCGCCGTAATGGGGAAATACGCCACTCGACTGACTGATTAATTAGGTAGTTTGCTACTCCGTAGGTAGGTAGCCAAAGGCTGCGGGGGGGCGGAAGTGAAGCCAGAACAGCATCAAGTCGACTAACTACTCTACTAACTTGTTGGTTACTCTTTAACGGTCATCAGTTAATTAGAACTGGGAACCTTTGGCCCTCTGTGCTTCCGTAGCGATCGACACGAGGATTCCCGTGATCATCCCGAATCAAAATGCGAGAGTGTACGGAGTAGAGTATGACCATTTATTCATTCAGCCGCGAAGCGGTGCGAGCAAAAAGCTTGTTTTCGGCCGCGGCTTCGCGGACGAAATCTCGATACAAAACGGCGGAGTTGGTAGGTGGTCCAAACTGTGGAGTTGAGGGTATGTATCTACCGAGTATGATGACTTATGGTCTGGAGGTTTTCAATTTATTGAGTTTACCTTGTTGCATTGCGAGCATGAGACGCGTGGGCTAAGGTTTTCATCTCCTTGCTAGCCTTGTGTGTTTGTCCAATCGATTTGTCTTGGAGGTGGTTCGTGATGATCGCCCACCTTCGTCGGCTTCATTTGATATGGTAATCACGACATCCCATGGCGCTCGTCGGCGGATCCACATCGTCACATCTTACGTGCTGGCAGCTTGGCAGGACGGTGAGAGGAGTCTACAAGCAGGGCTCAAGGTGAAGGCTAGCTATGTCGGTAGCGAGGTCGGTAGGTAGGTAGGTAGGGAGGATGGAGTGAGGGAGGGACATGGTTGCGGTGTAACGTGTAAGATGGGGTCTGTTTCTGTGGGTCGCGGTTGGTGGTTGTATATCAGGGAAGGATGTTGACTGACTGTGTTCTACGTATTGCCTCTCTTCTCTCAGTGATTGACGTGGTGTGAATGGTAGGTGGATATCCATAAGCCGGTCAATCTTTCGCGTTGAATATCTAGTGGCGTATCCTACAACCTCGTTGATATCAAATCCAGGCCGTACCTTTGAGAATACTCCAAACATATAAAAGCCTCGCAAACCGACGACACCTGCACACTGTTGGAAACTAGTCCTACGAAGCAACAACTCCAACATGTCTCTAGAAAGCGAAATCAATGCTCTCCTCTCGCCGGCGATCGAGAACAAACGACTCCCCGGCTTCGGTGCCATCGCACTAGACAAGAGCGGCAAGGTCCTGTACAAGGGCACATTCGGCTCTAGCGTATCGATCGAAGACGCATCCAAACAGCCCTTCACCAGCACCACACAGACCAACATCTGGTCCCTGACGAAACTCGTCACGAGCATTGCGATCTTACAACTCAGCGAATCAGGGCAGATCAACATCGACGACGCAGCAGAGAAATACGTCCCGGAGATTTCCAAGTTGCAAGTACTGGAGGGATGGACATCCCCTGACGCAGAGACGGGTGATCCGATTACCAGACCTGCTAAGACCAAGATCACAATCCGCCATCTCTTGACGCACACGTCGGGCTTGGCGTATGATTTCGTCGACGCCAATATCATGCGGTGGTACAACTGGCGACAACGCACGCAGGGGATCCCTCGCACAGGACGAAAGGTCTCGGATTTTTCACCGCCGTTGCTGTTCGAGCCGGGCACGTCGTATGTATATGGCGTCGGTTGTGACTGGCTGGGATTCGTGGTTGAAGCCGTTACAGGGATCGATCTGGATACGTATTTTCAACGAAACATCTTTGCGCCGCTGGGCCTGCAGAAGACGGGCCTGATCACGAACGTCCCCGTGGAGACGGTCCTGCACGCGCGCCTACCGGAAGGCGATGGCAAGGCGGTTGTATCACCGTTGCAGATCGATCTGGCAGCCTCATACGGCGAGAAAGACGAGAAAGAGCACCAGACGTTCGGTGGACAGTATCTGATCTCAACGCTGGATGATTACGCGACGATCCTGCTCACCATCTTGAACGACGGCACCCACCCGAGCAAGAAAGACACCCAGATCCTCAAGCCAGAGACGGTGCAGAACTACCTGTTCACGGACCAATTGCCCGCGATACTCGGCCCACAGGGATCCGATGTTGTCGGGACTTTCAACACGGCGTTTCCGGCATTGAGTGCGGACGGGGTCTTCCTCCCAGGCACAAAGAAAGGGTTTTCCACGGGATTGCTCCTGAATCTTGAGGATGTGCCTGGGAAGAGGAGGGCGAATAGTGGTGCGTGGGCGGGCGTTTCCAACCAGTATTACTGGTTGGATCGTGAGTCTGGGAAACTGGGTTTGGTCATCACGTATCTTCTGCCATTTTTGGATGCGGAGAGTCTGGATCTGTTCGATGGATTCGAGAAGTTGG
>QFQM01000088.1 GCA_003243255.1 Flavobacterium psychrophilum
TGACAGGGGAGAAGGTATTCCGTGGAAAGGGAACTACTCTTCCTGGCTTGATCAAAAATCTAAACGTATGGAGCAGGAAGAAAAAGTTGCTTCGAAACGTAGAAAAACCCTTGAGCGTGAGCTTGATTGGGTAAGGCAGGGTGCTAAAGGCCGTCAGACTAAACAAAAAGCGCGTCTTCAGAATTACGACAGGTTATTGAATGAAGATCAGAAAGAACTTGATGAGAAACTGGAAATCTATATCCCGAACGGACCAAGGCTTGGTACGAACGTAATCGAAGCCAAAGGTGTTGCTAAAGGGTTTGGAGATAAACTTTTATATGATAACCTGAACTTTACCTTACCTCAGGCAGGTATCGTAGGTATTATCGGTCCGAATGGTGCCGGTAAAACTACCATCTTCAAGATGATCATGGGTCAGGAAACTCCTGATGCCGGTGAGTTTAGTGTAGGTGAAACGGTTAAGATTGCATACGTTGACCAGTCGCACGCTAATATCGATCCTAATAAAACCATTTGGGAAAACTTCTGTGATGGACAGGAGCTTATCATGATGGGTGGAAGACAGGTTAATTCCCGTGCTTACCTAAGCCGCTTCAATTTCAGTGGTAGCGACCAGAACAAAAAGGTGGCTACATTATCAGGAGGGGAGCGTAACAGGCTTCACCTTGCGATTACCCTGAAAGAGGAAGGAAACGTATTGTTGCTGGATGAGCCTACGAATGACCTAGATATCAACACGCTTCGAGCTCTTGAAGAAGGTCTTGATAACTTTGCAGGTTGTGCAGTTGTAATTTCCCACGACAGATGGTTCCTTGACAGGATTTGTACTCACATCCTTGCTTTTGAAGGAAACTCTGAAGTATATTTCTTTGAAGGAAGTTTCTCTGAATATGAAGAGAACAGAAAGAAACGTCTGGGTACTGATATTACACCAAAACGTATTAAATACAGAAAGCTTATCAGATAATGATAATCCGATAATTATAAATCCCGCTTCAGGCGGGATTTTTTTATGCTTCAAATAAAAAAATCCCCTGCAATTGCAGGGGATCAGTCTAACCTTTGAAGTTATATTTATTATTTAATGATAAATGTAACTCTTCTTACAACCTGGCGGGCTTGTTTATTGTTTTTGTTTACAGAAGCATCTTCGCCATTTCCTATAATGTTCAGCCTTGAAGCGTCAATACCGGAGTCAACCAATATTTTCTTAACGTTTTCAGCTCTTCTTTGAGAAAGTTGTTTGTTGTAGTCGCTGTTACCGATTTCATCTGCATATCCGATAACATCAGCTGATGATGATGGATTCTCTTTCAGGTATTTGATAAGGAAGTTAATACCTGCAGTCGATTGTGAATTTGGCATATCTTTATTGAAGTCGAAATATGCGTTAACATAACCTCCGTTGATAAGTCCTTGCAGATCAGTACCGGTTGTGGTTGAATTGTTTTTCGTTTTGTTTTCGATGTATGATTCTAACTCGTCAGGTACACCATTATTGTTAAGGTCAATAGCTCTACCTTTAGTATCAACAGCTACACCTGCGGTTGAATTTGGTTCTGCATCAAGATAATCTGGCACACCATCTTTATCTGAATCGTTCATCATCGTTTCAACAGATCCAATTCTTTCTTCAAGTGCTGCCAACTCATCAGTTTTAACATCAGTAACCCAGTCAGCATGTTTTTCATTGCTACCAAGATAGAAAGTAAGACCAAGGGTCCCGTTTAGTATAAATCCGTCAACATTGGTGTTTGTTTCAGTGTATCCATCGAAGCTCCTGTTTTGAAACCCGTTTGCTATACCTGTAATATCTCCGGTAAGTACTACACGATCAGAAAGTCTTAATTGAGCTGTAAAACCAGCTATTAGGTTAGCTCCCCAATCTTCTCCGTCAAATGCATCGTCTGCTTTAAGTTGATAAACACCTCCACCGGCGTGAGCTAGTAAGCCAATTCTGCTTGTCCAGTCTTCAAAATTAAGTACGCGACCAAGATTAATAACCCCCTGGATATCTCCTCTTAGGTACGTGCTTTCAAATTCAGCACTGTCGTCATTGTTTTCGAATTTGTTATAACCAAAATCTAGTTTCAAACCGAATTTGTTGTTAAACATATACCTTGTACCAAGATCTACAGTAAAGAAATTTACTCGATCTGTTCTGTATCCCGGTGTAAAGGTTCTGAAAGGTTTGTTTGCGCCCCCGCTCACTTCAATCGACCATTTATTGAAGTCACTTCCTACAGCTTCAGTCTCTTGCGAGTCCTGGGCTTTTAACCCTGCTGTTGATAGGCAAACTAATAATAATGGGAGTGTGATTTTTTTCATAATATTGGTTATTGTTTTGATGAATTTTTTTGTAAAAGTAGTAATTTAGAAAAACGAAAAAATCACGTTTTCTTAATGTAAAATGCTGTTAATCATGGAAAAAACAATAAAAACTATAAACCCTTTTAACAATAATTTCATAGCGAACTATCAGTATTTAAATGCAGTACGAATTTCAGACTCATTAAATATTAGTCAGAATAGCTTTACGTCATGGAAATTCACAAATGTTAAAGAGCGGGTGAATTTTATCAAAACTTTAGGATTCGTCTTAACAAAACAACAACAGTTGCTGGCGGAAACCTGTACTTTAGAGATGGGTAAGCCCATAAAACAGGCCATTGCGGAAGTACAGAAATGCGGGATTTTATGCGAATATTATGCTGAAAATGCTGAAAGTTTTCTTGTGTCGAAAGCGATGAAATCTGACGCTGGAGAGAGCTTTGTTACCTATGAACCGCTAGGAGTAATCTTAGGAGTTATGCCATGGAATTTTCCCTACTGGCAGGTTTTCAGATTTGCGGTTCCTGCTATTCTTGCAGGCAACACGGTTTTGGTTAAGCATGCCTCTAATGTTGCAGGTTGTGCAAAATTGCTGGAAGATATTTTTCTCGAAGCCGGTTTTCCTAAAGGAGTATATCAAAATCTCTTTATAGGTAGCGATCAGGTAGAGGAGGTGATAAATAATCCTGTAATAAAAGCTGTATCCCTTACGGGAAGTGAAAAAGCGGGTGCTGCTGTAGCATCTACAGCGGCAAAACAGATAAAGAAAGCTGTATTGGAACTTGGCGGAAGCAATGCCTTTATTGTGTGTGAAGATGCCGATATAGATCAGGCAGTGTCGGTTGCTGTTACGGCGCGAATGCAAAATACAGGTCAGAGTTGCATTGCGGCAAAACGTTTTTTTGTTCAGGATTCTGTATTTGATGATTTTATTGAAAAAAGATTAATATAGCCAAAAGTGGCTAATAAAGAAGAGTTTACAAGAACCGGAAGTGCTATCGGTAACGATTTAGTAATGGTGCTTACTGCACTCGCTTTCATCTGATTACCTTGTAAATCATTACTGCAAATATAAAAAAAATAATGGGTAAAGTCAGTGTGTACTTTGCCCATTTTTCGTTTTTTCCTCCACCCTTAAAAAACGCTATTAAAAATAAATCTTTCCCAATATGGGGACACAGTGTGACAATGAGTTCAGTATTATTTCCAAGTTTTGGCAAATTAACTAAGATGTAATTCCGAAACAAGTAGTGATAACTTCTAACAGACTAAGCTATGGAAATCGTGTTGAACAAAATTTTATCGGAAATTCAGCGTCAGGAAGATAAGCTATCTTCTCAAATGTTGCACACTGCGGATGAGGCTTACCAAATGACCTTATTCCTGAAGGAAATGCTGTTTACCATAAAGATGAAAGTCTTACAAACCGGATTTAAAAACGAACAGCAGGAAGTCCATTTTTTCAAGGACATTAAACCGCAGATTTTAGGAAAACTTATTTATTACAATAAAGTATTCCGTATTGAAACTACCTGCCCTGTAAGTACGGGGAAGATACACCAAAGTTATTTTGAAAACCAACTAAAAATCCTAAAATCCGAATATAAGGAAAGCATATCCAATGAGGATTTTTACAGGTACTACCGTGCAGGAAGAACAGACCGTGACCACAGTTATTTCAGGCTCGGCAAAATCAATTACCACGATGGTTTAAAGAGTGCCGTATTTGAAATTGACCTTAGCTTTTCTACTTATTTCGATAACAAAGTTGCCCATATTATAGCCAATGAATTACTTTATACTTTTTTGCTTACCAAAATAAACCCCGAAAAAAATCCCGATACCATTTTAATAAACGGGGATGCAAACAAAGACATTTCGTGGACTAATTCACAAAATGCACTTATCGAATTGATTTACGCCCTGTATGCTTCCAACTCTATTGCATACGGTAAAATAGGCATCAGAAAATTAGCATTGATTTTTCAAATTCTATTCCGAACGCCCTTAAACGATATACACCATTCTTTCCACCGAATGAAAACCAGGGCAGGCTCCCGAACGGCGTTTTTAGACCAACTCAAAATTTCACTCGAAGAGTATATGGATAAAGACCTTTAGCAATATCAGCAAAGATGATTAAAAGCAGTACCCAAAATGTACTGCTTTTTTCTTTGCCTATATTTGCCAATTGGCAAATGTTGGCAAAAGGCTACTACAAAATAACCGAAACCTGCTAAAACCCTTATTAGACAAGGGTTTTTCTCCTTGCAAAAATTTTCAAAAAAGTGCCAAACCAATGGGTAAGCATTGGCAGACAAACACTGCCACACTTCTGAATTTTGTCCTGTGAACATTAAACAATAGTGCTATGAACATTATAACAGTTGACGAAGAAGTGTGGAAGCACCTTAACGAACGGTTGAAAGCCATTAGCGAATATATCCTCAAACTGGAAGACACAAGCTACGATAGTTTGTGGCTCAACAATCACGAAGTCTGCCAGTACCTCCACATCAGCGAAAAAACATTATGGCGTATGCGTACCAATAGGCAGATAGCCTTTGCAAAAATGTACGGTCAGTATTACTATACGATTGGTGCTATTAAGGATGTGCTCAATGCCAACGCAGTGCAAACGACCGATGAATTTGTAGAGCAGCTTATGGCGAAAGGCAAAAGCTATATCGAGAAAGGCAGAAAACTGAAATCAGGTAATCATTAAAAGCGTACACGTATGAATATCGACAAAATGGAATTTGTGGCGTGGATGGAACGCATAATGGACAGGCTTGACATTCTCGGCAACCACATAGACGATTTACAAAAGAAGCGCAACAGCATAGATGGCGAAGAACTATTAGACAATCAGGACTTATTGCAAATGCTGAAAATCAGCAACCGCTCCCTGCAACGGTATCGCTCCATAGGCAAACTCCCTTATTATACCATTAGCGGGAAACTGTATTACAAACTATCTGATGTGCATCAGTTCATCAGGGAAAGTTTTAATCCACCGTTACCTAAACTGGATGCCAATAAGTGACAAACACTGCCTTTGAGTGCCACATAACGCAAATAAGTGAAGGCTTCCTTTACATTCGACCGTGAATTTTTAAAATTTCAAATTATGAGTGAAGAAACAACCAATAAACAAGAAATGCCCGAACAGCTTTCGGACATACTACTTGTACTGGATAAGGAGAAAATGAAAATCCAGGCAGTAAAGAGCATCGACGAAAACGGGAAAATGGAAACCGTGGAACCCACCAAGAAAAACCAAAACCAGTTTATGCGTGTGGACAAAGGCGGCGATTTCTTTTCCAACTTCTTTTCCAATTTTTTCAGCCAGTTAAAGAACCCTACAAACTTTACTTTCTTCAAAGTGCCTACCCCGGCTGCTGCCGATAAAGCGCAGGAACTTCAAAAGCACATAGATACGCCCACTACCGAGGGCGAAAAAGTGCTAAAAGAACACGAAGTAAAAACAAAACCCCAACAGGAAAAAAAACAAGAAAATCAAAATAATATGGCAACAGCACAAAAAACAACGGAAGCAAGCGAATACCGCTACAAGCCGGAGCAGATTGATTGGGACACAATGAAAAACCTCGGATTAAGCAAAGAATATCTTGAAAAAAGAAACCTGCTTGACCCTTTGCTACGAGGTTACAAAACCAATGAACTTTTACCAATAGGTATTAACCTCGGTGGTTCTATCCTCCGCACAGATGCCCGCTTGTCTTTACAGCAAGCGGAAGACGGCAATGTTATCGTGGCAATACACGGTATCAAAAGAGAGCCTAACCTGCACTTTGAGTTTTTTGGTCACAAGTTTACGGACGAAGACAAAAAGAACCTGCTCGAAACGGGCAATATGGGGCGTGTCGTCAATTTGGTAAATTCCAAAAATGGCGAACTGATGCCTTCCATTATCAGCATTGATAGGTTGACCAATGATGTCATC
Source organism: Flavobacterium psychrophilum (assembly GCA_003243255.1). The sequence continues at coordinate 6,302 of QFQM01000088.1, forward strand.
GCACTACGCACAGAGTTTATCAAAATTTCCGATGAAATTAAGGGCGTAAAGCTGAACGAGGAACAGAAGCAAACACTACTGGAGGGCAAGCCACTCTATTTAGAGGGTATGATTTCCTCTAAAGGAACAGAGTTCTCGGCAACGGTACAATTCAATGCGGACAAACGATACGTTGAGTTCCTGTTTGACAGAAGCAACAACAATCAGCAGGCGCAAACGAACCAACAGAACACTGGGCAAAGCCAACCGCAGGAAGCTCCAAGAACTTTCAGGGGCAAAGAACTGGATGATGAGCAGTACAACAAGTTCAAAGCCGGACAAACTATATACGTTGAACTGAAAGATAAAAAAGACCAACCTTATAAGGGTTACATCACTTTCGACAAAGATACCGGAAAGACCAATTTTGAGTTTCCTGGTCAGTATAAAGCACGGGTAGAACCTGCCGAAAGCCATAAAACGCAAACTGCCGTCAATTCGGAGGGTAAAACCAACGAAGCAACGAAAAATGTCAAAGAGCCTTTGAAGTCCGGGCAGCAAAGACCCAAAAACGAAAAGCAGCAGGAACAACAGGACGACAAGCCTGCAAAATCCAAAGGCAGAAAAATGTAATACGCTATGAAAACAATTATTGCAGAAAAACCAAGCGTAGCAAGAGAGATAGCCGGCTTGTTGGGAGCATCCGATAAAAAGGATGGCTACCTGACAGGTAACGGCTATTTTGTTACGTGGGCATTCGGTCATTTAATAGGACTGGGAATGCCCGAAGATTACGGTATATCGGGATTTGACAAAGCATCATTACCGATATTGCCCAACCCGTTTTTATTGACCGTTCGTAAGGTCAAAAAAGATAAAGGCTATACTGCCGATACTGGCGCACTAAAGCAGCTTAAAGTTATTGAGCAGCTTTTTAAGCAAAGCAACAGCATCATCGTTGCTACCGATGCAGGTCGTGAGGGCGAACTCATTTTCAGGTACATTTATGAATACCTGAAATGCAACAAGCCTTTTGAACGCCTTTGGATAAGCTCGCTTACCGAAAAGGCAATAAAGCAGGGCTTTGACAATCTGAAAGACGGAAAGGAATTTGACGGATTGTATCAGGCTGCGCAAGGCAGAAGCCGTGCCGACTGGCTTGTAGGCATCAATGCTACACAGGCATTGAGCATTGCCGCAGGCAACGGTGTTTATTCGCTCGGAAGAGTGCAAACGCCTACATTGGCTTTGATATGCAAACGCTACCTTGATAATAAGAACTTCACAGTAAAGAAATACTGGCAGATACAATTAACCCACAACAAAGCGCAGGTTGATTTCAAAAGTATTTCCGCTACCAAATGGGAAGAAAAGCAGCTTGCCGATGATACGCTTAAAACCATTCAGCGTGGCGCAAAAGCAACCGTTACATCAGTAGAAACCAAAAGCATTACCGAACAACCGCCTTTGCTTTTTGACCTGACAGGCTTACAAAAGGAAGCCAACAAAAGGCTGAAATTATCTGCTGAAGCTACACTCAATATTGCCCAAAGCCTGTACGAAAAAAAGTTTATCACGTACCCACGTACCGGAAGCAAATACATACCTGAAGATATGTGGGCGGAAATTCCAAACGTTGTGCGGGCTTTGCAAAATCGTGAGGATTGCAAACAAGCCCTTACCAAAATTAAATGGGGACGGTTCAACAAACGTATCGTGAATGACCTCCGTGTAACAGACCATCACGGTTTGTTGATTACCGATAAAGTGCCGTCTGTACTCAATGCAGACGAAAACAAGATTTACAAAATGATTGCGCTTCGGTTGCTCGAAGCCATATCACAAGCCTGTGTAAAGGAAATAACCGATGTATCGTTACAAGTATTGCATTACGACTTCACGACAAAAGGCTGTAAAATTCTGGAACCAGGTTGGCGTTCCATAAAAGGAAGTTTTACTGACGATGGAGAGGAACCTGTCCAGGAACTACCGGAACTGCGCAAAGGCGACGAACTTGCCATAAAGGAAGCCGTCGTTTTGGAAAAGCAGACAAAACCACCAGTGCTTTATACCGAAGCCGGGCTTTTATCTGCTATGGAAACCGCAGGTAAGGAAATCGAGAACGAGGAAGAGCGCAAAGCACTTAAAAATATCGGTATCGGTACGCCTGCAACAAGAGCCGCCATTATCGAAACCCTGTTTACCCGTAATTATATCCAACGGGATAAACGTTCTTTAATCCCAACCGAAAAAGGTTTGCAGGTGTACGGGCTTGTGAAAGACCGGAAAATTGCGGATGTGGCAATGACCGCCGAATGGGAACTGGCATTGCAGAAAATCGAAAACAACGAAGCGAATACCGAAACGTTCCAAAAGGAAATGGAAGCCTATTCCAAATCTATTACCGATGAACTGTTGCAAACCTCTATTTCAAGCAGCAATCAGCCAAAACTGACCTGTCCGAAATGCAAAAGTAAGCAGCTCATTATCCGTGACAAGATTGTAAAATGCCCTGATGAGGCGTGTAACTGGGTGCAGTTCCGCACTGTCTGCGGCATACAAATCAGTATTGAAAATGTAACAAATCTTGTCAATAAAGGAAAAACTTCTCTTATCAAAGGAATGGAAAGCAAAGCCGGAAAGAAATTCGATGCTTATATCGTGCTGAACGATAAAGCCGAAAGTTCCTTTGAGTTTGAGAAAAACAAAAGCAATAAGCGCAATGGAAAATAAACCATCTATCGTACCCAAAGAAATCAGAAACCTGATTTACACTATCCGGGGCAAACAGGTAATGTTGGATAGCGACCTCGCTGCCATATATCAGGTAGAAACAAAGAACCTGAACAAAGCCGTTAAAAGAAATATTGACCGATTTCCTGCTTCATTCTGCTTTCAACTGACCGAAGAGGAAGTTGAAAACTTGAGGTTCCAATTTGGAACCTCAAGTTTAAACTACGGCGGCAGACGGTATTTGCCCTATGTTTTTACCGAACAAGGTGTTGCGATGGCTTCTGCCATACTCCGTTCGGATATAGCCGTTAAAATGAGTGTTGAAATAATGGAAGCCTTTGTAGAAATGCGGCGTATGCTTATCAGCAATGCTTCTTTGTTTCATCGTTTAGATAACATCGAATTAAGGCAACTGGAAGTCGACCAAAAATTTGAAGAGATTTTTAAGGCTTTGGAGAGCGACAAGCTGCACAGCGAAAAAGGTATTTTCTACAATGGGCAGGTATTTGATGCCTATGCCTTTGTTTCAGACCTAATCCGAAGTGCCAAAACTTCCATTATCCTACTTGATAATTATGTGGATGATACAGTGCTTACCTTGTTGGGTAAGCGTAATAATAGTGTATCTGCTACAGTCCTTACCAAAAGCATCAGCCATCAGCTACGGTTAGATTTACAACGCTACAATAGCCAATATCCTCCGGTAGATGTTGAGCTATTTTCCAATGCCCACGACCGATTTTTGATTTTAGATAATGCTGAACTCTACCACATTGGTGCATCACTCAAAGACCTGGGCAAAAAATGGTTTGCCTTTTCGAGAATGGATATTGAAGTCGGCAGGATGCTTCAAATCCTGAACAGACCATAAAAAATGAACCTCTGAACTATCGGAGGTTTTTTTGTTGCCCATTACGCCAAATCCTGCCACTCAACGCCAAACCCTACAACATTCTCCAAGGCATTTGCTCCTGCTTCTAATTTTAGGATTTAAGTAAAATTCTAAACAAAATAAGTATGCATGTACAGCAAAAAGACCTATCGTATTTCAGATTAAGGCTGCAAGAATTATTAAACAGCAGCTTCCCCGAAAAAGCACACGACCAAAAATTTATAGACCAGCGTTCTTCGTGGGCTGCCAACGCTTACGAGGGTGCATTTAGTTCGGGGAATGATATTGAAAAGTGTAACGAAATAGCCAGCTACATTCTGTTTGAGGGCTTGCACTTCTCCAAGTTTGATACCATTTTCCAAGTAGTTTGTAATGAGTTCGACACCCTAATGGCAAACGAGGAACTGCGACCATTTGCCCTTAAAATGTTCCGTGTTTGCGAGCCTGTTTTTGCTAAATATGAACTAACCGATGATTTAGCATACGGTTATGAGTTTGACCTGCTCTATACCGAAGTAACGGGAACCATCGCAATATGGATAACCGAAAATGGGCTTCAGTAAACGCCAGCATCTCCAACTGAATATTGATGCCCTGCGGATTGCTTTTAAACTGGAAAAGGAGAACCGACAAGCTACAACAGGCGAAAGACTGCTAATGATGCAATACAGCGGATTTGGCGGTCTTAAATTCGTTCTGAACCCCATAGGAAATGAAATAGACATCAATAATTGGAGAAAAACGGAACACGACCTTTTTCCACTCACACAGGAACTCCACCAACTACTCAAACAAAATTCCGAAGACGATAAGCAATACCGTAGGTATGTGGATAGTATGAAAAGTTCCGTACTGACGGCTTTTTATACACCGCCAAAGGTTATAGATGCCATTTCATCCGTTTTGCGTGATAATAGTCTGCATATTGATAAATTCCTCGAACCCTCCGCAGGTATAGGATCATTTATACAATCCTTTTCAGAAAATCAGAAAGCAAGTGTTATCGCTTATGAAAAGGACTTGCTCACAGGCAAGATTTTAAAGCAGCTTTACCCCGAAAGCAATATCCGAATAAACGGTTTTGAGGAAATCCCGGAAAGGGAACAAAACAGCTATGATGTAATCGCCAGTAACATCCCGTTCGGCGATACATCCGTGTTTGACCTTTCCTACTCCCGTAGCGGGGACAATGCTAAAATACAGGCAGCCAGAAGCATACAGAATTACTTTTTTCTGAAAGGTACTGATATGCTCCGTGAGGGCGGTTTGTTAGCTTATATTACTTCGCAGGGTATTCTAAACAGCCCTAAGAATGAACCCATACGCAGGGCGTTAATGCAGGGTAATAATTTGGTATCGGTTGTAAGGCTTCCCAACAACCTGTTTACCGAATGCGCAGGTACAGAAGTGGGCAGTGATTTGGTTATCCTGCAAAAGAATACGGCAAAGCAAAATCTGACCGACAGGGAAGATCTGTTTTGTCAAAGCAAGCCATCCGAATATAATACGCCTGGCAATGCACTCTTTCAAGACGGTACACGAATTATCCATACCGACCAAAAATTAGATACCGACCCATACGGGCAACCCGCCCTAATCTATACGCATAAAGGCGGCGTTGAGGACATTGCCAAAGATTTAAAGCAAGTGCTATCCGAAGATTTTGGAAAGTACCTGAATATGAATTTATACAGGGGCAAACGAAATGATGAACCTGTTATACAAATTCCCATTGAGCCAAAGGTTACACCTCCGGTTATTGAGCCTATAATCATTCAGCAAAAACAGCAACCTGTAACCGCTTCGATAACCTATCAGGAAAGCCCGCAGGAATTAAAGCAACTAAGCATTTTTGACCTGTTTGAAAGTGCGGGCAAACCTGTAATGATGCTTGCTCCACCTAAACGAGCCACCCAATCCCAAAGACAAAACACTAACAAAAGTAGAGGTACAATAAGTCGTCAGCCCGACCTGTTCAGTAGTGCGAAGCAACCTTATACACCACTAAAATCTAATGGTACTGCTAATGAAACCCACCCAATAAACGGCAAAAAACAGGAAGCTATCGGCGACCTGTTTTCACAAATAAGTGGTAATGGCCAGTCTGATAAGAGAGCCGTTACTACTATCAATATTAATGCTGTTCCTGAACCTGCCCCGTACAGTGGCGAACTGCAATCGTTCCATCGTAACGATTGCCTTGTAATGGATAACGGTTGGGTGGGTTATCTGCAAGATGTGCAAAGAAATGACGAAAAGGCAACAGCAACTTTTCATGCGTTGCAGTTGCCGACCTTACAGAAAGTAAGAGCTGAAGCGTACATAGCCGTAAGGGATAGCTATATCAACCTGTACCAAAAAGAAGCTGAAAAGCAGACCGAGCATAAAACTGAACGGGAAAGCCTGAACCTCCTGTACGATGCCTTTGTCAAAAAATACGGCAATCTGAATGCTGCCGTTAATGCCAAGCTGATAAAGACGGACAGCGCAGGCAAAGAAATTCCTTATCTGGAGCGTGTCATCGGCGGTATTACACACAAAGCGGATATATTCAGCCGTCCGGTTAGTTTTTCTACCACCACGTTAGCAACTGACAATCCCGAAGAGGCGTTAGCCGCATCGCTGAACAAATATGGGAGTGTTGATTTGGACTTTATGTCCGAAATCAGCAGCCTGTCTGCCGATACCCTGAAAGAAGCCCTACACGGGCGGTTGTACTACAATCCGCTACAACAGGAATACGAAATAGCTGAACGTTGGATTGCAGGCAATGTGGTGGAGAAAGCCAATGAAGTAAGAGCCTACCTCGAAAACAATCCCGATGATACCGAAGCCAAAGCAAGCCTTACGGCATTGGAAGATGCCCGACCAAGACGTATCGAATTTGAGGAACTGGATTTTAACCTCGGCGAACGGTGGATATCTACCGGAATTTATGCCCGTTTCGCCTCTCACTTATTCGATGCAGATGTAGTGGTTCATTATTCCGAAAGCTCCGACGACTTTTCCGTGAAATGTCATCAGGGCAATATGAACATTTGGGAAAAATATGCCGTCAAAGCGGAAAGCCGCACGTTTGACGGTGTTGCCCTGCTCAAACACGCCCTTGTTAATACCACGCCTTATATCACCAAAAAAGTGATGGTTGGCGACCAAGAGGTTAAAGTATGGGATATGGAAGCCATACAAATGGCGAATACCAAGATTGACGAAATCCGTACTGCCTTTACTGATTGGCTACACGCACAAAACGATGAGTTTAAAAACAGGCTGACCGACCAGTACAACGATACTTTTAACTGTTTCGTTCGCCCGAACTATGACGGCAGCCATCAGGACTTTCCGGGATTAGACCGCAAGGCAGCAGGTATTGAAGACCCGTATTCAAGCCAAAAGGACACCGTTTGGATGATAAAGCTGAACAACGGGGCTATCTGCGACCACGAAGTAGGCGCAGGGAAAACGCTTATAATGTGTACGGCAGCGCAGGAAATGAAGCGTTTGGGTTTAGCCCATAAGCCGATGATTATCGGGCTTAAAGCAAATATACCTGCCATTGCTGAAGACTACCGCAAAGCCTATCCACACGCCAAAATCCTTTATCCAGGTATTGATGATTTTACCCCGCAAAAACGCCTGCGGATTTTCGGGTATATAAAAAATAACGATTGGGATTGTGTGATACTCACGCACGACCAGTTCGGAATGATACCGCAATCTGGATAAAACACTCGAAAATGACCCCCCTTCGCCAGATGAAACTGACCCCCTCTGCCAGAGCAAAGTGATCCCCTTCCGCCAAACGAAAGTGATCCCCCTTCGCCAGGCAAATTGACCCCCTGAAAAGAACATAAAGTAGTTTGCCGATCGGTTTACCAGGACGAGGTTTTTGTTTAGATTTTTTGCTGAACAAAACCCCTTGATTACGATGTCCAATAACCCGATCAAAATGAATAAACTACGACAGATTATCCGCCTTTATTGCCAGGGAACCGGCACAAAGACCATCAACGGGATGGTGGGCACTTCCCGTACCACCATTAAAAAGTATTTACGCATATGGCATGAGCTGGGTATTACCCACGAAGAATTCAATTCCAGGAGCGATAGTGAACTATCTGTTCTTTTTAACACCCCAGCTGCTAAAACGATCAACAGCCCGCGCATGCAGGAGTTGGAGTTATTGCTTCCTGATTACTGTAAAAGACTTAAAAAGAAGGGTGTAACCCGTGAATTACTTCATCTGGATTACTTATCCAAACACCCCCAGGGGTATGGCCGGTCCCGTTTTAACAATGCCATCCATACTTATCTTCAGCTTTCTAAGCCGGTCATGCATCTTGATCATAAGGCAGGCGATAAGATCTATATCGACTTCGCCGGAAGCAAACTTCAACTTCATCCTGCCTCAGGTCCAGAGCGTGATGCGGAGGTATTTGTAGCGATATTGGGCTGCAGCCAGCTTACGTATGTGGAGGCGGTAGAAAGTCAGCGCAAAGAAGACCTGATCAAGGCCTGTGAGAATGCGCTGCACTATTTTGGAGGTGTCCCAGCAGCCATTGTTCCCGATAACCTGCGTTCAGCAGTGACCAAGGGAAGCAAATACGAAGCAGTGCTCAATGATGAGTTTGCGGCCTTTGCTGAGCATTATGCCGTTACCGTAGTTCCTGCCAGAGCATATAAGCCCCGTGACAAGTCTTTAGTGGAAGGAGCTGTTAAACTGATCTACCGGAGCATCTACCAGCGGCTGGAAGGCCGCAGGTTCAGTGATCTGGAATCGCTGAATGCTGCGATACGGTCCGCATTGGAGATCCACAACAACAAACCTTTTTCAGGGCGGAACTATTCGCGCAGGGAACAGTTTGAGGAGGTGGAACGGGAAGCATTGGGGCCGCTCAACCCGATTCGCTACGAGGTTCACAGACAAGTCATGGTAACAGTGATGAAGAACGGATATGTGCGTTTGGGTGAGGATATTCACTATTACAGCGTTCCTTACACCTATATCGGTAAGAAAGTAAAAGTACTTTATACCTCCGGTATGGTCCAGATCTATTACCACTACACGCAGATTTCGGCCCATAAACGCAGCCGGACCAAGTATCATTACACTACCGATAAAGAGCACCTGGCCTCACAGCACCGCTTCCTGACTGAATGGACACCGGAAAAGTTTATCCAGGAGGCTGAGCAGATCCACGAGGATGTTGCTAAATACATTTCTCAGGTCCTGGAACGTAAAGCCTATCCTGAGCAGGCTTATAAGTCGTGTTCTGGTATCCTGAGCTTTGCCAGACGTGTTGGACCAGAGCGCTTGGCAAATGCCTGCCGCTGGGCAGAAAACCTGGGCCAGTACAACTATCCGGTCATTGAAGAGATCCTTAGAAAGCAACTGGACCAGCTAACCCCGGAAGATGAACCGGCGGCTATACCATCTCATGACAACATCAGAGGCAAAGAATATTATCAGTAACAAGCTATACACCCATAAAAAACATGAACAACGAAACATTAGAGAAGATGCGTCAGCTTCGCCTGTACGGCATGTATGACGCCTTTAAAACCAACCTGGAGACTTCAGTGAAAGAATCCCTTACCGCAGACCAGTTTGTCGCATTGCTGGTGGCCAGCGAATGGGACGACCGGCGGAACCGCTCTGTGCAAAGAGCCATTAGGGGTGCAAGCTTCCGCTACAATGCCTCCTTAGAACAGATAGACTACTCATTTGAGCGTGGTTTGGATAAGAACCAGGTCCACAGGCTTGCCGAACTAGAGTTTATCAAAGAGCACAAAGATGTGTTCATTACCGGTTCCACTGGAACCGGTAAAAGTTATCTGGCCACTGCTCTTGGCTACCATGCCTGTCAGAACGGCTACAAAGTGATGTATGTGAATACGGCCAAACTGATGGGCCAGCTAAAGCTGGCCAAGGCAAAAGGGACCATGCTGGCAGAATTGAAGCGCATAGAACGCCTGGACATGCTCATACTCGATGACTTCGGTCTCCAGCCCTTCGATCCTCAGTCCAGGCTTGCACTGCTTGACATCATTGAAGACAGGCACCAGAAGCGTTCCACGGTGATTACTTCTCAAATCCCGGTAAAGGAATGGTACGACATCATTGGTGAAAAAACAGTCGCTGATGCGGTGCTTGACCGCATAGTTCACCACTCATTAAGGGTCGAATTGTTTGGAGAATCACTAAGGAGAAAAAAAACTAATCCGGAAAATGTATTTTTGTAGAAATAACAGTTGTTAAACCGGACAAAAAATATCCGTTCAAGGAGCCGATCCGCGCAACAACTTTTTGTTCTTTTCAAACCTCAACTCTGAGGGGACAGTTTGCAGTGGCGAAGGGGGGTCATTTTAATTGGTATATCCACAATCGCCCGAAATACAAAAGGAAATCCTCGAAATAGAATTAGACAGTGTAGAGCGTAACCTCGATGCACTGAAATCGCAAGGCAAAGAAGTGACAAGGGGAATGCTTGCCGGGGTAATCAAACGGAAAGAAAATCTTGAAGTAAAGCTGAAAACGCTGCAACACGATATTGAAAACCGCAAGGACGATATTGTGGACTTTAAGATGATGGGCATCGACCATTTATTTGTTGACGAAAGCCACCAATTCAAAAACCTGATGTTCAATACCCGTCATACACGGGTTGCCGGATTGGGCAACGTGGACGGCAGCCAAAAGGCACTGAACCTGTTGTTTGCTATCCGCACCATTCAGGAGCGTACCGATGCGGATATGGGTGCAACCTTTCTTTCGGGTACAACCATCAGCAATTCATTGACGGAGCTGTACCTGCTGTTCAAATACCTGCGTCCACGGGCATTGGAAAAACAGGGTGTCCATTCTTTTGATGCGTGGGCAGCTATCTATGCAAGGAAAACGACCGATTATGAATTTTCGGTAGCCAACAATATTGTGGCAAAAGAGCGTTTCCGCTACTTTATCAAAGTGCCGGAACTGGCACAGTTCTATTCTGAAATAACGGATTATAGAACGGCAAAGGATATAGGTATTGACCGCCCCAACAAGAACGAGGTATTGTACAATATACCGCCAACGCCCGACCAAGAAGAATTTATTAAAAAGCTAATGGAGTTTGCCAAAACAGGAAATGCAGAACTGTTGGGCAGACCAAAGCTAAGTGCAAGCGAAGAGAAAGCAAAGATGCTCATCGCTACGGATTACGCCCGTAAGATGTCGCTTGATATGCGTATGGTAAGCGGTATCTACGAAGACCATCCCGATAACAAGGCTTCACATTGTGCGGCAAACATAGCTAAGTATTACAACCAGTTCAATGCACAGAAAGGAACGCAGTTCGTTTTCTCGGATTTGGGAACCTACAAGCCGGGCGAATGGAATGTGTACTCCGAAATTAAACGCAAGCTCGTGGAAGACCACGCCATACCTGCGCACGAAGTCAGGTTTATTCAGGAAGCGAAAAATGATAAGCAACGCAGGGAGCTTATCAATGGGATGAATGAGGGCAAAATCCGTGTGCTGTTTGGTTCTACGAGTATGCTCGGAACTGGTGTAAACGCACAGAAAAGAGCCGTTGCCGTTCATCATTTAGATACACCGTGGCGACCGTCAGACCTTGCTCAAAGGGATGGGCGGGCAATCCGTAAAGGCAACGAGATTGCCAAATTCTTTGCCGATAATAAAGTAGCTGTTATCATCTATGCCGTTGAAAAATCTTTGGATAGTTACAAGTTCAACCTGTTGTATAATAAGCAGCTTTTCATCGACCAGTTAAAGACCAATAACCTGACCAAAAGAACGATTGACGAGGGAAGTATGGACGAAAAATCGGGAATGAACTTTTCGGAGTATGTGGCAATCCTGTCAGGGAATACAGACCTGTTGG
>QFQM01000483.1 GCA_003243255.1 Flavobacterium psychrophilum
CATCAATGTAAGTATCAAGAATATTGCCTTGTTGACCAGCTGGGACGTTCACTGATTCAATTAGATCGGCAAAATCAATTTTATGAGCCGCGATGAAAGCAAGCTTAGCATGAAGTGGGCTTACTTTAAGACTCGGTAATCCCCAACACCCTGGCAACAATTGCCATAAGAAGTTGCGTGGGCGACCGTAATAAAATGTGGGCCCGTTTGGTACATCTGGATTGAATGTTCCAAGAATCAGTATTTCTGTATCTAGACTGATCTGATGATTCAAAAACTTATGTGGCACAATGGGCATAGGCGATTACATTATTGACTCTAGAATCTCATCCGCTTGATCCTTTGTTACAATAAGGAAATTGGTTGTGTCATAAGCATTTTTACCAACATGTCTTAGAAATCCTTGGTAACTCCAGATCATTTTAAATGAGTTAAAGCTGGCTTCATTAAATCCGATGCCGACACCAACTCTACCTAGTGAAGCGGCATTGAGCAAACTTCCCATAATGTGCTTCCGAGAGTTCTCGTTTTCAATCTCTATTGTTATCAGACAACGAGCGTTCCAATTTCTTCGCATGACTTGCGTTAGCGATGGTATCCTCGGTTCTCGACCAAACTGGGCGCGAATGTTCTCGTGATGAGCTTCGTAAAATAGGCTAACTAGTGAGCGAACTTTTCGAGACCCTACAAGTCTATCATATTGATGTGCAATGTTCGGACCTTGCACATTGAATGGTCCGATTGCAATATCAACTCTTGGGGAATACTGAAGACCACCTCTCTTGAATGCAGCCCATTCTGACTTTACCTCTAGATTACCAAAGTACTCCGTGAGTAACGCGGTAAGTTCGCTTTGATATTCTTTGGTCGTCATGTAAAACGAGTTATGATGTAAATGCCTTTAACTGCAACTTACCACTGATCAACCTCGGGAGTAATCGATCTCGAATTTGTCTTAATTGAATATTTTGTTTTAGTAGATTGTCTATTTGCTGATTTACTGGAGATACCATTTGCGAAAATTTATCCAATAGTTCCTTGGTGGGGATTTTGATAGCAACCTCGGCAATACTTTTACGACTCAATTCAGTTTGCCCCGTTGAACCAAGTGCCATTGATTCCCAATGGTCTTCAAGAGAGTGGATCGTCAATCCTAAATACTCGGGTGAGAAGTTTGATTTAGGTCGCACTATTGTGACATGCGAATCTACTGTGAGTAAATCAACATTATTATTTAGCTGTGCTTGCTCGGTCAAATTAAAACTAATCGAAGCATTAGGCATATTCATTTGCTTTAATGCCGCACCAACTTCTTTTTCAGCAATGACCATCGCTTTTCTTCTGTTGCCATCTAATTCCTTTGCTTGTTGACGCAAATCTTTATTTAGCGCATCAATTTCTTGCTGAAGTTTTTCTAATTGCTCATCGCTATTCAGTAGTGCATTTAGGTTTTGCGAAAGCTGTTCCTGTATCGCTAACAATTCGGCATTACTGCCCACTCGGTGCTTTTGCTGCAAAGCGTAAAACAGGTCTAATCTTTCCTGAATAGTCTCCATGCGGGCAGCATTGTGTTCCGTATTTTCCTCTATCTCGCTAATTTCACTGGCAATATCCCTTAACTCAATCAACGTAGATTTTAATCTTTCGTTGATTTCCGCAATCGCTGGATCAAATTTTTCAATGCTATTCAGTTGCAAACCAGCTTCCTTGACAAGGTTGATCGCAGCAGTTTCGCTTTCGCTAATCAAGTTGGCACTTGCAATTAAAGAACGTTTGATGCTCTCCGCATGGGTGAGCTTTTCCAGCTCCTGCTCCAAATGCTCTTGCTCATCTTCCTTTAAAGCCGCTTCTTCCAGTTCGTTAAATAAAAACTGTTCGTAATCTTGCTTCTTCTTAGCTTCTTCGGTTTGCTCAGTCAACAAAGCAAGTTGTTTTTCAGTTTGTCTCAGTTGTCTAAAACCTTCTTTATAGCTTTTAAGTAAGGACTGATGATTAGCCAATACATCCAGAATCAATAATTGAAAATCGGCATTGCTAATTTCTAACGTAGCATGTTGAGAGTGGATCGCAATCAAATTTTCTCCAATCAGCTTTAACGTTGCTAAATTTACGGGCGTATCATTTACAAACGCTCTAGATTTACCATCAATGGCAATCTCTCTACGCAGAGTTGTTTCCTGTTGAAAATCTACATCATTATTTTCAAACAGTGATTTCG
>QFQM01000484.1 GCA_003243255.1 Flavobacterium psychrophilum
AGTAATGCGTTCTGAAATTTGCCCCGAGGGTGACGAGTTCCGTCACCCTCTTTTTGTTAGCCCACTTCCAATCTTATATAAGATAGTATATAGAGATACTCGAAGGAGGAACAATACTATTACCTATGGTACTCCCCATGAAATTATTCTCAACCTCCATTGCTTCCGGGATAACGATAGAATTACCTACATCAATAGAGATAACAACCAAGAGGTATTCACTATCACCGTAGATCGATTCAAGGTTATGCTGGCCGAGTCGATATACAACGTCAGCCAGGATGAGTTGGAGTTACTATATATGCGGCTACTTCTAACCAATCGATACTCTAAGTCAATAGCTGATAAGGGTCGGTTCAGGCAGCATGACAGTGTATTGAGGAGGTATTTGGCATCAATCAGGGGCGGATATGACAGTTACCTTGCGTATGAGAATAGGAAGGTAATACTATATTTCAAGTACCGCAGGCTCTCATCCATCCACCTATTGGCAGTCATTGAGCACTGGAATTTCCAGAACGACATCCATATTAACCATATCAATACTCCTATAACCACCAATCAGGGGTTACTCTATGAATGTCTGCGCGTGGAACTCAGTAAAAAGCAATTCAGAATGTATCACTATGATCCCATAGAAGAGGATAATATCCAAGCGACCAAAATTGATAGTGAAATAATCCAAGTCATTAACCAACTAATCAAATAAACTATGAGCAAATTATTCGAACAGATCGGGTTCGCTATAACGAGCATGGCAGCCGTTATCTTTGTATTAATCCTGACACTGCTGGGATTATTAACTTTCACTCACACCTTATTCTTCGAAGTGCTACCCCAAACAATTACAGGTTGGGAAAGATACTTGGCAAGCTGGATGTTAGCGCTCGGCTGGGAGTTTACACTTTTGATCACAACGTGCAACACTCAATTTTTGCATAGAAGGATTCCACTAGTTGCTGCCATTGCTTCAGGCGTAATTGTGCTTTTCTTTATTGAGGCGTTTTCATTTGATCTTCCGACCATCGAGTTATTGAAGCGCTGGTTTATCGGAATACTTGTAGCAACCATCAACTTCATTTACACCGAACTCTTTTACGCTAAATGGAAAGAACTTCATCGAACTAAAGATTTGAACACTCGGATAACAGAAATAAAACAAGTCGTGGACGTAAAGACAAACGAGCTCAACACATCGCAAGATCGATTAGCAAGAGCAAATGCAGACATCGAACGGTTAACTGACTACGTTGCTGAATTGGAAGCATTCAAGAAGAAGGAAATAGATCGATTGACATGTAGCCATTGCAGCAATGTATTTACTACAGTCTATCATCTCAACAGTCACAGAGGTAGTTGCGAAAAGAATCCCAAGCCCGGTCATAAGCAAACCCTTTTGGAAGTTGTCAAATGATTTCTGAAATTATTCCTAAATGGTATAATTCCCCTTTCCCCTTAGTGTGCCGAAGAGGATATACTTGTGTGAAATTTATCCCGTGATTTTCTTTGTACTGAAGGGGACGGGTGCCACAAATCTTTTTGCTAACTGTTCGAGATACTTCCAAGTCATTCGTTGAATGACTTTTTTTGTGTCAAAGCTTTCTCCGCAATGTGCGGGGGAAGCTTTTATAGTTTATAGCCAGTGGCACCCGACCACCCCCTTGGAAATATGAATAGTAAGTTTTTTGGTAATTCGTTGGACCTGTTTAAGTACGATATGCTCACCCATATTCTGACGCAATCAGAACGACTATCTCTTTTTTATATACCGATGATTACGCAGCCATTGCCGAAAGAGCGTAATTCGAAATGTGTCACATATGAATTGGGTAGAGACAATGAGCCGCTCTTCAAACTGATGCAAAAAGAGTTCGGTAAAGAATATTCCGATATCAGCTTAATCAAGAAACACTTTGTGAAATGTGGTGTTCACTTATCGATGCTTAACCCCGATGGTTTAGCGCAAGCAAATACCACTATCTACTTCAATGAGAATAATCGAAAGGAGTATTTTGAACAAGCGGTAATGCACTATCGAAGCTTGGTGAATAATACACTTGTTTATGTTGATCCTGACGTAGGTTCTGATGTTGGTATTAAAAGAAGGTTTCGGTCAAACAAGAACATGTACATTCGGTGACTATTCCGGATTCATTCACCCCTAGATTCTGCTAACCATTTCACCCACCCTATGAGCGGTGAGATTTGATGTGTTA
>QFQM01000485.1 GCA_003243255.1 Flavobacterium psychrophilum
GACATGTTGTTTTGTAATTGTTAAGTCTAACCACTAGATAGCTACCAGTCCGGCGTTAGCATTTGCGCCCGCTACAGCATGGGTAACTGGGATTTTTGTCCCGTTCAATTAAATCAAAAGAACGATTTAAAAAACCGACCGCTCTCGACCATTACGCGGAAGAAGAATGTTATGGTAGTTTATATACGAATTTTTATCAAAAAACTCAAAATTCCCCCGGAAAGACCAACATCCCTTCAAGGTTTCTCCAAAAAGATCAAAATCCCTCAAAAATATCAATATTCTTTATTCGCATATCCACTAAATACAATAACAACAATTTGTCGAGTTGTTAGAGTCCAAATACCTCCAAATCTTGCTCAGTTAGCCCCATCGTGCGGATCTCTAGCCTTAACTTAATCTCTTTAAGCCGTGAGATTCGACGCTTGTCCTCGAAATGGTCACGCTGCAGTTGCAATACCTTGAGCTGTTCCTTTTGGACCTAAAAATGAGCAATACAAAGATCCCCAACCACAGATTCTTACCTGTAGACGCAATTCGCTGCCCTCGTCGGCAATTCCCGGCTTTTTGCTCGGCGAGCGTTTAGACTTTGCTGGTGGGATAGAAATCAAAGGCTGGATCAAAGATTCCGGCGAATAATCAACGGCAATCAAAGTATTATCACTGCTAGCAATCGGTGTAGTTGGCGGAGAGTCGGGTAAACCTGCAAGTACCCAATTAAAGTGCAAAAACTCAAAAATACTTGCCTGCTTCGTTCTTTACATCAATTCCTGCAACTCGGATATCGTCCGCAAACTCTTGCTCGAACACATCAAAGTAATCCGGTTTTGCTGGCGCTGGACCTCCTCCGGTTTCTGGGTGCTTGATTTGAACTTTGTATGCCTTGTACTTGGAAAACATATTGTTATACCGAGATTTTACTTCGTTGACTTCACGTATGCAATTAGCATTCTAAACAAACTTATTTTTATGCAAAACTAATCAAAACACTTACCTTTGCGTTGACAACGTTGCAAATCTCCTCCCATTCTATTTGCTTTATCTTGTTTGTCACCTTCTGGCCATGCTTTGATTCGAGTGTTTGACGGCGCTTAAAATACTCCTAAACAAAAATTGGTGGAACAAAATTATAAAGGCTCACCGTTAGCAGTACATCGTTCTCATCGCTCAAGAAAGTCGGCTTACGTTTACGTGTCGCTTTATGTTCCTTCTGACTCATCTTCCTAAATTTAAATTGAACAATTATTTCCCAAAAACAAAAGTATAGAAACGACTAAACATACAAATTATTCGCAAAACAAAGTAGGAAGCATTTACTCGAATATTCAAGAGAAATTATTGATAATATAATTGTGGCGAGCTTGTAAAAATTGGTTTGAAGCAAACCTGTTGTCCGAGCTTTCATCTTCCTCGTCATCGCTCAGCGCAAATTCGTCCACGTTCATCAGTCGCTCGTCAACGCGGATGTTATGCAGCATCGCACAAACAATAGATACTTGACAAATCTTATCTAAAATAAAAATAAACGGCTGAACCCCAACAAAAACTTACTTTGTTCGGATCTGAATCGGCACTCGTTGTGTAGGACTCTCCAATCCATTTTAAGACGGCCAAACGCCTGCTCAATGATTACCCTCGTTCTTCTGTGCTGCCTGTTGTAACGCCGCTCGGCTGTCGATGCACGGTCTTCATTTCTAACCGGAGTTAAAAGCCAATCTCTAAGCCCATATCCGGAGTCGCCCAGAATATTGCCTATTCCGCTGTGAGATTCCATAAAATTAAAGAGCTGTGACGATCTAAACTAAAATCCGTAAAAAGATGGGAGCCAAAGCTTACCTCAGAACGTATGAATCATGACTGGATCCCGGATGGTTTGCCATGAAATAAGTAAATTTTCCTCGGTGATCACAAACGGCCAAAGCGTTGATAGCTGGGTACATTTTGCGGCATATCCACGGACCGTCAACTTGATTTGCTGGCCGAACAATTCGAAAAAGAGTCCCATCTATGCATCCAATAATTCTCGGCATTTGCGCCTTCTAAATCCAAAAATAACTCATAAACAAACCAAATACTTATCTGATAAAAACCGTTCATAATTGCCGGCAGTTCTTGCGCTGTTGGAAATAGAATATAATCGCTCTTCAGTTGAAACAACGCATCCGTAACCTTGGTCACTGCGGTAGAAACGGACTTCTTTGAAACTCCAAAAAAT
>QFQM01000486.1 GCA_003243255.1 Flavobacterium psychrophilum
GGCGTAGATTTCGCATTCCGCAATAATATTCTAACAGGTAGTATAGAATATTATAAGAAGAAGGGAGTTGATCTGATCGGAGATGCATTAATAGATCCAACTACGGGCGTTTCAACAATCAGAGGTAATTTTTCCAATATGGAAACTAAAGGTGTAGATATTCAATTAAACTCGAAGAATATCGATCAAACACTCAAATGGAATACATCATTCATTTTTAATTATACAACGGAAAAGATAACCAAGTATGATATTCCTCAACCAATAGGTGCTTATTTTTCAGCGTATAAGGGAAGTGTAGCCCCTATCGTCGGGTATCCATTACGTGGCATCTTTAGTTATAAGTGGGGGGGGCTTGATCCTACCACTGGTGATCCAAGAATCATATTGGGAGACACTTTAAACAAAAATTATACTGCAACAACAACAAACGTCATACTACCAAGTGATCTGGTTTACAGCGGAAGGTATAATCCTCCTTTTGCCGGTTCGATTCTTAACAGCTTTTCCTGGAAGGGGGTGTTGCTTAGTTTTAATATTACTTACAAAATGGGGCATTATTTCAGAAGAGGGTCAATTAATTATAGCTCATTTACAAACAACAACTGGAGAGCAGGTCATAAGGATTTTGCGCTTAGATGGTCAAAGCCAGGAGATGAACTTATAACAGATGTCCCTTCTCTGATCTACCCAGAGACATCCAGTGGAAGGCGTGATCAGTTTTACAATAATTCAACTATTCTTATAGAAAAAGCCGACCATATACGTTTACAATACGTAAATGTTGGGTACGCCTTTTCTGAAAATCTTCTTAGGAATTTTAAATTCAAATCACTCAATGTTTTCTTTTATGTAAATAATCTTGGGATAATCTGGCGGGCCAACAAGCAAAATATCGATCCAGACTACCCTTATTTAAATTATCCTCCTTCCCGATCTTTTTCCTTCGGAATTAAAGCTGGCCTATAAGAATTGTAAAAAAAATAATTATGAAATATAGAAACTTACTATTTATTATACCCATTTTGTTCTCTTCGGCCTGCAAAAAAGATTGGCTTAATGCAAAACCAGAGAAGAGATTAGCAGTACCCTCAACGATCAAAGATTATCAAGCTCTTTTGGACAAGACAGATAATCAAAGTGGTGCACCATTTAATGTCAATGAAAGTATTTTGGATGAACATGGTGCAAACGATTTTTATGTAACAGATAATGATTATTCTTCCAGATCTCCGACTGAAAGAAACTATTATACATGGGCAGCAAACATATATGCAAATTCCGATTACTCCGGAGAATGGACAACTCCTTATGAAAGAATTTATTATTCCAATGTAGTTTTAGAAGGTATTGAGAAAGTAAAGCCATTAAATACTAATGAGCAACAACAATGGAATCAGGTGAAAGGAAGCGCTTTATTTTTAAGAGCATATAACCATTATCAAATTGCAAAACTATACTGCAAACAATATGAACAGACCACTGCTAAAACAGATTTGGGGATTCCACTTAGATTGACCGCTGACTTCAATATAAAATCACATAGAAGTAGTGTGGAACAAACATACAATCAGATAGTTGAAGATTTAAGGAACTCAATAGCCTTATTACCAGTTCAGCGCCCTGAGAATGACATTTATAAATTGCGCCCCAATCTCGCTGCAGCGAATGCTTTCCTTGCACGGATCTATCTTTTTATGGGCAATTACGATAGTGCATTAACTGCTGCTGACAGAAGCCTTGCTTTGTACAGTAATTTAATTGACTTCAACAGCCTAACTGTTACTGCAACAAACTTTCCTATACAGGCTCTTAATGCAGAAGTCTTATTCCATTCAACCGGAACAAACTGGACCATGCATTCAATAAGTCGCGTTATTGTTGACTCCAACCTATTCAAATTATACAATACTAATGATTTAAGAAGAACAGTCTTTATTAAGACCAGAACCGGAGCTTTAAGGTTTTATGGAAATTATAATGGCACTAAGGGCACGTGGTTTACAGGATTAGCCACAGATGAAGTATTTCTTATTCGAGCAGAATGCTATGCGAGGAAAGGGAATACCTCATCCGCATTAGCTGACTTAAATCACTTACTACAAAAAAGGTGGAATAAAAATTCCGTCTTTCAACCAATTACAGCCGCTGATCCTACTATTGCACTTACCAAAGTCCTGGAAGAAAGGAGAAAAGAGCTTTGTTTCAGGGGC
>QFQM01000487.1 GCA_003243255.1 Flavobacterium psychrophilum
AGCTAAAAAAATAAACAAAACGAGACGTCATAATAAGGCAGCTGCTCAAAATATATCATAGATTCCTGAAGAGCCTGAATTGTGCAATACCGGCCCGCTGGAAGAGATATTGAAAACTCACCCGCAAAACACCAAAACCATATTGCAGGCTCCTGCTGAAATTGATAGAAGAAGCTTCATCAAAATACTTGGTAGGACAAGTGATTTCAGCAACATCGAAACCCTTGTAAAATATTTGTGCAAGGATCTCATTGTCGAATATAAAATCGTCAGAGTTATTCTCGAAAGGGATCGCCTGCAGTACATCCCGGTGATAAGCCCTGTAGCCCGTATGATATTCGGACAGCTTTTGGCCCATTAGCAGATTTTGCACGGCAGTCAGCAGGCGGTTGGCTACATACTTATAAAAAGGCATTCCACCCTTCAAGGCCCCTTTACCCAGTATACGCGAACCAAGCACAACCGGATACACCTTATTGGCGATCAATGACACCATAGGCCCGATAAGCGCAGGCGTGTATTGGTAGTCAGGATGTAGCATAACAATAATGTCCGCGCCAGCCTCCAGCGCTTTTCTATAGCAAGACTTCTGGTTACCACCGTACCCCTTATTCCTTTCATGGCTGATTACGAGAGAAATGCCAATGGCCTTGGCCTTGTTAACCGTATCGTCCTTGCTGGCATCATCCACCAGAATGACTTCATCCACAACCGTGCGGTCAATCTCAGCATAGGTCTTTTCCAGGGTCAACGCAGCATTATAAGCGGGGAGGACAACAATAACTTTTTGGCCATTGATCATAAGACGAAGAGGATCGAACAAACGTTCAATCCCCTTCATTACGGAAAGAGTTCAAAATAAGTTGCCTTGGAAAAGCTTGGTACAACAAGAAAACCCCATGGCCTTTAGCCTCTATTCAATACTGAATGCAGTCAGTAATCCCCGGAACCAACCTGGGGTTTCCCTATATAATTACCTGACAGCTGTTAATACAAAAACGTGGCACGTAAAAAGCTTCTTTCGGAGAGCAGTAGGAGTATTATTTTCTTTTGAAATATTTGCTTCTCTTATATTGGTTACTGGCAAGCGAATTCACCGAGTCGAAAGAAATATCGATCAGGTCGCCGATCCGGTTCAGCTCCTCCAGCGTAAACATCTCCGTACGCTCAATGAGCTTGGTCATCCGGTTATTATTAGTCCCCAGGTCCTGCGCCATGACAGTTTTAGGCAGGTACGTAAAAATTTGCTTGAATTCGGTAATGTGACCCGACTCAATCAGCTTTTTAACCCCTATATAACGTTCATCCTTTGTCATACCTCAAAGAAAAAAACAAATGATAAATAAATTAGCATAAAAGACAGATTGTCGTTTAAATGTTATAGCCTGAACCCTGTACGATCGAATCTGTATTATTTTAGGTAGTAACCGTATTGGGGGCAATTATAAACCCTGTAATTGAGTACCAGTAAGCGTATCATAGATGTGCGGCATGTCCAATATATAACATGAACAGACTGCTATGGAGAGCTGCAAGGGGAGGTTTCGAAGCCGTAAAAATACTAAAAATATTAGTATTATAAGTGCTGTGGAAAATATCTTGGTAAATCCCGTTCGCATAACATTATGATTTTTACCCAGTTTGTGGTATTTGAAATAATTATATAAGATGTACCTTTATCCTGTTATTGATAAAAATCATCCCCCATCAACCCTTTCCTCAGAGTTCCTTTTTGATCGTTGAGTCTAACCTTATCTGTCATCCGTATTGTATTCCTGTAGGATCTGCGTGGCAAATGGCTGTATAGCCATAGATTCTTGTACCCATAATTATTGCCGTTGAACACGTGTACAGATCACCTCAATGGTGTAAAAGTATCGTCATGTACATGATCAAATAGCATCGTTGCATGCCAACGATAGAGGTATACACATGCATTCGATTTACCGAGTTCTCAAGTACTGGTATTTTTTATAATCATTTAAAACTTCACAATTATGAAATCGCTAACGCTTTATGCGGTAACCTTCATGCTGTTTGTTGCATTAACCAACAAAGTCGTTGCCCAGGACAAAGCCATCTCCGAGGCAGACAAAAAAGAGATTATTAAACTGTTTGAAGGAGTGGATAAAAGTAAGTACAGACTCCAGTTCAACAAAGGAAAAGAGGTCTATGGCGCAAGAAAAGTAGCCATGAGAGACCTTG
>QFQM01000488.1 GCA_003243255.1 Flavobacterium psychrophilum
GGCTCTTCCGCCAACCGGCGGATACGTACGAGTCTCGTATACAGCGGTTCATTAAGATCAGGAGATACTTTTTCGTAATAAGAGAGCATTGATTCGTAGCCTCTCTTGATAAGCCGTTCCAATGTGATCGTTGTTCCTAAGATCGGACTTTGCGCCACCGCCCATCCACCCCTTCGCATACGATTCCACGCATAGGCCTGACCGTTGTGAATCCTTAACCGAATCAAATTCTCTCTTTTCCGGTCGGGCTTCTTCCAGTCTTCCCAGATGCAATACCTCCGTCTATTACACAGCCATCGAGTTATTTTAGTTTGGGCAAAAACGACGCGGATATCAACATGAAATCGCGACAGTTGAAAGTCCCATAGAGAAGCTAAAAATCATTATATGAAAATGTATTAATTTTGGAAGGATAGCGGAAGTATAAGGGAGATATATCAGTATGCTGATATATCTAAAAAGCTGGAATAACAGCAGGTGTGCTGTTATTATGTTGTTGTGGCCAATGCTAAAAATCGACTGAGTTATCTTATGAGAACCGGACTATTTATCATTCTGAGTTTATTTTTCTTGAAGGTCTTCGGACAAAATGTTGATCCATTCAAAGAGCGAAATGACAGAGTAAAACAAAATAGAATCAATCAAGAAGTTAAGATTGTACGAATGTTTGTTTATCCTGTTGACGAAAAGGGGAAAGTAAGTAAAAAAGGACAGCTAAGGAGTGAGGAGATTTATAACGAAAAAGGCAAATCCATTAAGAGTAGTACCTATTTCCCAAACATGACAATCATAAACGAAACTGAATACAATGACAAAGGGTTGGAGACAAAAATGACAAGTAAAAATGGGACTGGACAAATACGCCAGACTCTGATGTACGAATATGACGACACTGATAAACTAATAAAAGTTAAGTATTACGACACAAACGGAAAGCTATCTTCTATTAAAGACATTCAAGACAAGCCAACTAGTGACGGAACTACAAGTTTTAATGATAAGGGAAAAGTAACTGATAAAACAGAATCGGAATACGACTCGGTGGCCCGTACTTATACTTCAGTTTTACTGTCACCATCTGGTGAGTTAAAATATCAAAATAAATATTGGTTCAATGAAGCCAATCAAATAGTTGGGTGGTCGGTGATTGACAATGTTCAGAACAAGCGTTTTGTGACGAAGTATATATACGATGCGAGAGGAAATGAAATTGAGGAACATAGGTATTCAATCGATGGACAACCGACTCAAAAGTTCATTACCACCTATAATGACAAAAATCTTATAGTTGAGAATATTTGGTATGAACCTTACGACAAGATGAAACAGATCTCCAAATACGAGTATGAGTACCATTAGCACTGGCCACAACAAAATGCATAATCAATGGCGGGGTTTAGTCTAAATTTGTAGTTTAGTTTTCAAATAACGTTCGGTTTCGTGGGGCAGTAACACACTTCGAACACCCGCCACTGCTTATGCACCAACGTTAGCGGCAAGCACTTTGGACAAAATGAATTTCAAAGAACTGACACCAACCGACAACAATAAATTGAGCGACTCTTCTGACAACGAGGCGACAAATCGTAATCATATCATTTTTTCGTTTTACGACTTTGATGTTTCTCCGGACGACATAACGAATCGACTAGAATTGAGTCCAACAAAGACTGGACTTAAGGGAGAAGAGTTCGAAATCGGAGGACGAAATAAAATAAAGAAAATTAGGGACTGTAATTTTTGGGAGTTTGAAATCAAGGCTGTGACCAACGACTTCATTGGCGATCTAGTGGACAAATTCGCACAGGACATCATTAAGGACAGAACAGAGGAAATCAAATCACTTTCAAGTACGTGTCAGTGCAAGTTGACGGTTGTTCAATATTATAAGGACGGCTGGAATCCTGGATATTTTTTCAGTTGTGATCTAGTGAGGTTACTCGCGGACATCAACGTGGAGATTGAAATAGACACCTATTGTTTAAGTGAGGACAAAAGTGCCAGCCACCAATCGAGTAGGTAGCCTCACCGACAATTTGCCGATGAGGTGTACCTCTCACACCACTGTACGTACGGGCCTCGTATACAGCGGTTCATTGAGTTGTGGAGAAATCTTTTCGTAGTAAGCGAGCAACGGTTCCTACCACATTTGAGTAACCTTTGCAGTGTGATGGTAGTGATCATGATGGGACTCTG
>QFQM01000089.1 GCA_003243255.1 Flavobacterium psychrophilum
CAGTGCATATATTCTTTTCATGTTCGTTTCCTTTATTGTTTTTCATTCATTGACCTGCTTCCATTAGAAATCTACTTTCACTCCAAAAGCCATCGAACGCATAGGCTTCATCGTTGGATAGTCCGGATCAATATTCACCTTGGTGGCTTTCCAAAGTATTCCCAGATTGTTTACATACGCATACAGGTGTATTTTACTCACCGGTAGTTTCTGAAAGAATTGTTTATCGAGGGTATACGTAAGATTAATATCCTGTAAGCGAATATGATCTCCCTTCTCCACAAGAGCCGAAGAGTATTGATAAAATGCATCCCTGTTATAATTGATCGCTTCCGGCATGGAAGGAACATTGGTGAACATTTCGTCACCGGGCTTTTGCCACCGGTTGGCATAATCCCCATGATCCACCAGACCCGCTAACACATTGTTATAGCGAACAGAGTTCCTGCGGAAGTAATATCCAAGTCGATAACTGATGTTGAACGAAAAAGAAATGTTCTTCCAACTCACTGTATTGCGAACGGAACCAAAAGTTGTTGGTCGTGCCGGGCCGTGATAGATGATTGACTCCGGTGTAGCTTTATCAAGAATGGCCTGATAATCGCTGCTTGGTTGTCCTTCCACATAACCACGAGGGTCACCAGTCTGTGGATCAAGTCCCGCAGAAGGCAAACTATAAATGGCAAAAAGTGGTTTCCCTTCCAATGGATAATTAACCAGAGAAGCACCACTTCCACTGTTCAGGTAACGCTGTCCACCTGACTTGATTTTATAGGTTGTTACTTTCTCGGTCAGGTAACTCCATAAAAAAGTTGTATTCCATTTAATTACTCTATTGATGTTAGTGGTATTGAGAATAACATCAAGACCGTGACCTCGCGTATCCGAATTATTTCCCCTGAACTCACTAACCCCTGTGGATGGTGGATAAGGTGAAGAGCCAATCAAGTCCATTCCCCATTTACTATAAAACTCCACGCTTCCGCTAACAATCCTATTCTTCGATTCGAAATCTATTCCTGTGTTCCATATGCGTACCCGTTCCCATCGCAGTTCATCGTTGGGCGGATTCAGGATTACCGCGTAAGGAAGACCCGTAAGCCAATAGGTTCCCAGCCGATAAGCCGTGGTATAGGCAGTCAGTGATTTATCAATGTTACCATTGAATCCGAGTGTGGTTCTTAACTTAAGATATGGAAGCCAGGAAAGATGATAGAAGTTTTCTTCGCTGGCAATCCATGATGCACCCATTGACCATAAGGGTACACCTTTCTGATTTGTGCGTACACCAAACAGGTTGGACTGATCTTTTCGGCCACTGGCCGAGAGTGTGTATTTGTTTTTAAAAGTGTACGCTGCATTACCATAGTAAGAAATGAAGCGGTCTGTTAATGAGCGTAAATAGTCCGCGTTGGGCACGGTCCCGAAGTTCTGCGGATTGTTATAGGAGGGAAAGAAACTAATATAGTCCACCGGAACATTGGAGGCTAGCTCATCATCATATCCATAATACCGGAAATTACTTTCACCTGTATTAAGCTCTCTTACTTCGTAACCTCCCAAAGCCGATACACTGTGATTACCCCATGTACGAGCATAACTTAGTTGAGCACGGAGGTTCTGACTGGAAGAAGACCGCTCATAGGTATCCAGAATTCCACCAACCGGAACAGGATACGTGCGATAGCCAAAAGCGTCTTGTTGGGTAAAAAGATTAACTAGGTTACGAGTGAAGTAGGTGTCTATGCTATGGTTATTCCGTGTTGTTGATACGCTGTTCCAATATTGATAAAGTATTTCCGCGTGCAGGTGAGGAATGATTTGATACTTGAGATTAGCGTTGATCCTGTAATCCGTCATGCCTGATCGATTGTCACTATTTTTAATTTCATCCAGCGGATTGAATTGCCAGTTAAGAAGTCCCTCCGTCTCCGCTTGTTTTGTGAAGGGCTCCCGGTATTCATGGACTACGGGGAGATTATTTCCCTCATCATCGCGTAACCGTGCATAGGGATAAAGCTGACCAACACTTGAAAAACTCAAAGCAGACGGACCGGAGTTATTATTCTGATTCTTACTCTGTGTGTAGTATATGCCCGCACTCACTTCCAGCTTATCCTTCAGTAATTGCCAGGTATTGTTTGCGTTCAATGTAAACCTGCTGAACTCATTTCCAACCAGGCTTTCCGTATTCTTGTCCCAACCCGTTGAAACTATGTAGCGATTGGTGGCTGATCCACCCTTTATACTGATGGCATGCTGTTGGTTTACTGCCTTGCGATACAAATATTTTTCGTAGTCATTACGGACATCCTGCTGCCTGTAACTGTTGAGTTGTGTGGCTAACGCTTCATCCGATAAAAGACCATCGCGATTAGCGATCATCGCTTCTACGCCTGGTGTTAAGGGAGCTTTGCTGGGCGATGCTTCTGTAATGCTATAACGACCACGGGCAAAAAGCGATTGCTCCAGATCAACGAAGTCAGACGATGACATTCTGGGAACATAGAAAAGATCTGGCTTATCGATCACCGTAACATTACTATTGAAAGAAACCTGTGGTGCCTGATTTGCTTTTCCTTTTTTAGTAGTAATAACGATAACACCATTGCCAGCACGTGCTCCCCAGATGGAGGCAGCAGCGGCATCCTTTAACACGGTGATACTTTCAACATCATTGGGATTAATGGTATTGATATCTCCATCGTATGGAAAATTATCGATAACAATAAGCGGACTGGCATTGGCAAAAAGTGTACTGCGTCCCCTGATGCTGATGTCATTAGGCTTGCCTTCCACATTGCGATTAAAAATCAAACCGGAGGTAACATCTTCCAGCCTGCTGAGTACATCCGTACTGATGCGTCTGTTGATTAATTCATTATCCACTTTAACAAATGAGCCGGTTGCTCTCTCTTTGGGAAGTTGTTCATATCCCGTGGAGACAATCGTTACTTCATCCAGCGTAGCAATATCTTCCACCAGTTGAACATCCATCTGCGATTGACTGCTGACGATGATCTCCTGAGGGGCATAGCCGATAAATGAAAATACCAGCACGTCTTTTTCTTTTGCGTTAATCTTATACTTACCCTCGGCATCTGTAGTGCTGCCCTGAGTAGTTCCTTTGACAATAACATTCACTCCCGGAAGAGGTTGGTTGTCGGTTACAGAAATCACGCGTCCTTCAATCTTTGACTGGCTAAAGACATCGTGAGCGCAATAGAGCAATAGCAGTATTAGTAATTGTTTTTTCATAGGTTATGGGTTTAGGTTACGGACCACTAACGTCAGGCTTGAAATGTTAGGGTTGTTTTGCATCCCTGATCACCAGTATCTCAATTTCCATTTCCTTTTCTACCAGATCGAGGTCGTAAGCCTGGAGCGCTTTTCGAACGGTAGCCACCTTTGTCATATCGGTGTCGAGCTTCACATCAACATAGCCAGTGTACCCTGTGTTGTCGACTACTGGCCGCGGCAAATGTTGAAGGGATTGGTTGAGATAGGAAACAAGTCTGGCCACAGGACAATTCACAATGGTAGTTTCGTAGTAACCGAAATTGCTTTCCCATGGCTTGCCCGAAGTTTTTATTTTATCAATAGCTGACGTGCGTTGCAGCACAAGGCATGGTCGCATTCTTTTCTCTACGCTTACCTGATATTGTGGGAAGTATTGAAAAAGATTCTCCTTCATGAAATCCAATGCCTTTGAAGACAGGTGAGCAGGCACGATGATTTCCTGGCAATAGGTATTGTCTTTCATCCATGCTTTTACTTTCTCTTGATCATTTTCCGCTGTTGTGATCTTTGAAGGATCTGCCACTTCAATCACTGTGGTATTGTCCTTGAAGTATCGCTTGTCGTTACTCCATGCCAACGTGAATAGCATCTTCAACGGAGCGTTAGTGACTGTGACACGAGTGATTGCTCCGTTGTCAGTGCGCAGTATATCAAAACGCGTTTGCAATCCTTCTACATACCCTGAAAGCAGAGACTCCAAACGAAGGTCACTATGGGCAATTCCATAGTTGCCGAGCAGTAGCGGAACTTCCCTGTCATAGTCAATTTCAGAATCACGCTTCTGAATGAGAAGGGGTTTCTCCTCCGCCAACATCTTGCGAATGTTGTCAGCGTTCACTTCCTGAAATCCCGTGATTGATTTAACCCTTCCTTCTGCGTTTATCCAGACGTAGTGCGGAAGTTCCTTATGTGGAAACAACTCATGCAACACTTTGTCTCCAACCACCATGGGTGGGTGAATATTCTTAAGCTTTGCTGCTTTGTTAAAAAGTTTATTCACCTCCTGCTCCGATTGATAGGTTACAGGAAGAAACTGAACTTTGCCATCGAATACCTTTTGCAATGAATCTGTTTTAGGAAACATGGCGATGCATGGCGAACACCATGTAGCCCAAAAATCAAGGATGAGTAGCTTGCCTTTAAAGTCAGTATTGGTTGCTTGACCCGTAGGGTGATTCAGAATATTTGTGATCGTTACGGCAGGTATCTGGTCACCAATAGAAAGTGCGTTGTGTGAGGGTTGTGCTTTGACACTAAAAAAAAGACATAGCAGTGCCAGGAAGCATAATTTTGATTTCATGCCTGATAGAATTTAGATGTATAAAAAATTAGTATAGAAAAAGTCCGGTGATGCACCGACACTGAAGATGGATGCCGGGCACACACCGGACAGGCTCCATTAAACCTAACTTGGAGGACGTTTACAGAGTAAGAAGATTCGTTCTGACCGACTCATGTTTTTAACTGGTTTAACAGTAAAGAAAACTATGAGCGTCTAATTGGGTAAGTCGAGCAACTTGTACCAAAAAATATGGCGTGGAACTCAAACTTACCGATCGGAGGTACTTGGTAGACCTGACTACGAATAAGTGAGCCCACGCCAATGGCGCGAGCACCTCACTTATTGCCTCGTAGTCAACAGAAAATTACCAAGTTTTCCGACTGAGACGCAAAGTGCGAATGCTTCAATTTCTTGAGAATTCGCTAAAATAATAAATACACAACAAAATGCCCCTTTTCAGGCGCATCTACGAAACTATATAAAGTTAATTTCAATTGCAAATAGATTATAATATTTAAGCATTCAAGTGTCTCAATTTGTACGTGGGATACTTAAAAAATGAGAGAATTTTAAAACAGTTTGGTAATAGGTTGAGGTCTTTTAGAGAAGCTTCAGAATTGTCCCAGGAACAAGTTCATTACGCCACTGGAATCGGTCAGTCCAACATTTCTCAGATGGAGTCGGGTAGCCTAAATACTAGTCTAAGTCAGATAGCTTTACTTAGTGAATTCTTTGGTTTGGAAGATCACCAATTACTCGATTACAACTCAGCGATCCCCGAAACAGATGAACTAAGAAAGAGCATTTCAAGATTTTGTAAGAAAAGAAACATCGATCCAACTGATGTTCTTAAAAAAAGTATTACGATTATTTTTGAACGGAAGCTTATCCCATCCAAATTTTTAACGAGTCCAAGATTTACTAAGGAAATCGCTCAGCATTTGTTAGAAAAATATGACGCTGAATTTTCCTCAACTCTTATTGCCCGAACGCTTGGAATATTTTCCCAAAGAGGTTTGATAGAAAGAATTGCAACAGATAAGAAATCAAAATTTCAGTATAAGAAGAAATAGTGAACTAGCACTACGATTAATCCCTACCTGCATTTCCTGCGCCAATAAACTTCGAAGATATACTGGCTCAGATCGAAACATTAGATTTTGTAGTTCTATATTGTAGATTGAGTAAAAGCTCATTCAACCCAATCTCGTTGCATTCATGACCCTAGAAAAACGATTACTTACCTACTGGAAAAATAATCTGGCAGATGCAATGCGTGCATCCGTTGATGTCTCTCCATCCAATTCCTATCAACCGATCAATGATCCATTTTATACCGGAAGAATTGAGGAATCTATTACAACTGTCTTGTTTGAAAAAGAAGAGGTAAAGCGAAACAAGGAAAAAGGTATCACACGAAAAGATAACCCTGAATGGGAACGACTTGAAAGAATTTTAATAATAATCTCGCCTTTCAAAGTAAACCCCATCCCTGAAAATCTTCAGTACATGGGTAACAGCAAAAGTCTATATCCATTTTGGATACCAGCAAACTTTCTAAGAACAGGGGAACTTAAAGTTCATGACGAATACTTTCCGTTGATACCGAGAGAGTATCTAAGTCCGATTGGTAATGAATTCCATGATTTTGTTCTCAGCACAGTGGATGAAATTGATCAGGCAGCTGCATTGAAGCGCGAGCCAATCGAAAGCTGGGCTGTATATGTGAAGTACATTGAAGACATTTTTAATAAACTCACAGAACAGTCTTTTACTGATTACCAAGTAGATGATCATCTTGTCGTAAAAGAAACAACTGTGGTTATCCCTGACAAAGAAGTAGGAGCCGCCATAGCCATCATCGATTTGTATAAACATCTACTGGAAGAAGAAAAACTTCCGCCTTTGCTTCATCAATTCATCACGCTGGATAACAAGCAACCGAACCGTGAACCAATAAAAGCAAAGGATTTTATTGAAGGCCATCTTCAGCACCTTGGGCAAATGGGTAATTTATTTCCGCTTAGCATCAGCCAGCGGAAAAGTTTATATAGTTATTTGGAATCAAGCACCGCACTGGTGTTTGCAGTTAATGGTCCTCCGGGAACAGGTAAGACTACTCTATTACAAAGTATTGTCGCCAATGAAGTTGTGCTATCAGCCATTAGAGGAAAGGAGGCACCTTTGATCCTTGCCTGCTCTGCGAACAATCAGGCAGTGACCAACATTAATGAAAGTTTTATTAAGGCCGATAGCAATCTGAGCGATTTAAAAGATCGTTGGCTACCCGACTTCTCTGGATATGCCTCCTATCTTCCGGCCAATGACAAATCAGAAAAAGAACTTGCCAATTTAAATTTTATCAAACTAGGGAAAGCCCCAGGTACTTTCTCCGCTATTGAAACCTCAACTTACGTAAGTTGCGCTAAAGATATATATCTGCAAAGAGGCAACGACTATCTCAATAAGAATTACCTGCAAGTGGAAGAATTAACAGATGCATTGCAACGTGAGATTCTTGGGATTAAATCATCGCTTGAAACTGGAAGCAATCTCTGGAAAAAACTAAGCGAAGCCATTACCAGTTTTAAAGTTCACTTCGTCAGCACTGCCAATGATGATCAATACCACCGCATACAATTCTGGAATGAACTAAGGCAAGAACTTGAATCACTGGAAGCGAAGACAAAATCGTATTTTGATCACGAGCCCTTCTTCAGAAAGCTGTTCTGCTTTTTTTCTTTTTCGCGATGGATAAAAGAAAGAGAACTAGAAGTAAAAACAGTTTTTAGGAATTTCCAGCTACATCAAAACGACCTTAATTATCGATCCAGAATTGACCTTCTAGAATATCTTCTACAAAAAATAGAAGCAGTAATTGCAATAGAAAACTACTTGAGGAATTGGAGCCACTGGAAGGAAGAAAATAAAATATTTCATAATCCTCCCGACAATGAGCAGGCGATGTGGGATATTGAATATACTAAATTAAAGTCCGATAAAATCATTGGTTATTTCTTTGATGAAGTGGATGTCTCCTTGAGACATAAAGCATTTCATCTTGCCATTCACTATTGGGAAGGTCGCTGGCTGGATACCATGACAGGCCAACTCAATCGCAAAGAATTGAATAATGGACTTGGCGATAAGATGGAAAGATGGAGAACCCGCGCAATGCTTACACCATGCTTTGTAAGCACCTTCTATATGGCGCCCAAATTCTTCTCTTATTCCAATAGAGTTGGATATAACGATGACAAGACTCCAAAGTGGGAAAGTCCTCCCATGACTTCGTTTATTGATTTACTAATCGTAGATGAGTCTGGTCAGGTGAGTCCTGAAATAGGAACGGCTATTTTCGGATTAGCGAAGAAAGCAGTGATTGTAGGTGACGTTAAACAAATTGAGCCCGTCTGGAACATGACGCCTAAGATGGATATGGGGAATCTCGTAAGGCAAAAAATTATGTCCAATGTCGAAGAGGCGATTCACAGAAGCCTATCTGAAAATGGTTTTCTCAGTTCTAATGGGTCGATCATGAAGATGGCTCAAAATGCTTGCGACATTCTTGATTCATCGAACAAGTTAAAAGAGCGAGGCATGATGCTGGTAGAGCATAGAAGATGCTATGATGAAATCATAGCCTATTGTAATGACCTCGCTTATGAAGGTATGCTGAAGCCCATGAAGGGAAAAGCTAGTTCGAGCCCATTGTTTGCGCCAATGTTATTAATCCATAGTGAAGGCGGTTCACAAGTGAATAACAAGGATCGTTCAAACGAAGTTGAAGCCGAGCACATCAAGAAATGGCTCACCACAAATAGATCTAAAATTGAAGATCATTATAACCGCGACAAATCTAAGACTCGTAAAACGATCGAAGATGTCATTGGCATTATTACTCCATTTAAAGGGCAAAAACGTTTATTAGTAAACAAACTTAAGAGTGCGGGTTTCCAGGTTAGTAAAATGAAAATTGGAACCGTTCACGCCTTGCAGGGAGCTGAGCGAGAAATTATTCTATTCTCATCGGTATACGATGAAGGTGATGTATCGGTGATGTTCTTTGATCGTGACAATAAACCGAACATTCTAAATGTCGCGGTATCACGCGCCAAAGAGAGCTTCATTGTTTTTGGAAATGAACGGATATTCAATGCAAAGTCTAATACTCCATCTGGGAAGCTTATTAAGTATTTGGAGAAAAGTACTGTTTAGGAATTTAATCATGCTCAAATAAGGTAGCCATTATGGGCATTTAGCTTGTCATTTAGGCTAAAATAATGGTGAAATCGAGGTTTTTAGGTATCTTTTCGATATGGGCAAAATTGTCAATGACACGCACATTATCGGTGAAAGGGGCGTTATCCGTTTCCACGATTATTGTAACTCACATTTCCCGTATATCTGCTTCAGGGAAGTACTACGAAATGATTTCGGCATTGATGGCGAAGTGGAGCTCGTAAGGATTAATGAAGACAGCAAAAAGGAGATGACCGGTGAACTTTTAAAGGTTCAAATAAAATCCTCCTTTGGATCGGGCTATCTGAAAAAACGTTCAGATGGTTCGTTTTCTTTCTCCGCTAAGAAAGTCGACTTAGAATATTGGTCCAAGTACGATCTTGGGGTTTTGCTAATTATTTATGACGATGCAACAGAAAATCTTTACGCCAAAAAGATTCGGCAGGAAGATTATTTAGGAGCAAAGAAAAAATCCTATCCAATATTATTTGGAAAAGAAAATCTCCTTGAAAAAGGAAAGAACGATTTTGTACAAAAGTTTTCTGCGGACTTTAAAACCAGGGTGAGCTTCGATACTCTTGAACAATTAACCACAAATCTGCTATACGTAAAGCATCATCCAAGACGGCTCTATATTTACGACTCAAAGTATGCAACTAAGAAAGAGCTATTTGAAAAATTAGTTGATGCTAACGAGGCACCGTACTTTTTGCTGTACAATAAAAGAATAATCACAGGAAATCACATCGCAAAAAACTTTGCGATCTTTTGCGAATGCACGGTGACAGAACCCAACAAGCCAACAATCATAGAGCTAGAAGAAATACTGAAGAGCCAGGTGTATCGAAGAAACTTGATTGAATTGATGAATCAGATGTTCAAAGATTATGTCAGAAAGAAAGGAGTTTGGTATAGTAAAGATTATAAGCGTTACTATTTTGCCAAGCCAAGGGAGTTGAATGAAAAGGCTATAGATAAAACCTCAATTAAGACAGGTAAGATTACCTCCAAAAAGGTAGTAACGTATCATGAATATGGAAAGGATCATTTTTATAAGCACATCGCCTTTGAAATAGATTACATTTTTAACCTGGGGCAAATCTTCATGATCATCAATCCAAAGTATCTTTTTACAACTGATGGGAAGATTACACTCAAGCCCGCAAAGATTACAAAATACACGAACTTTTTAACTTCAAGGGAATGGAATAGCCAGGTGCAGGACCAACTCTATGTTGTTCTCAATTTTTTGGTAAATGCTGAAGGTGGTGTTGAAGTTGTGACAACGGATGACTTAAAATTTTACCTCACCCGATTCATTCACCAGGATGTGCGTTTCGGAATACCCTCTGATGTTCCCTCTGACAGAACTTCCCAAAAGAAGGAGAGAGAAGAGAGAGTCCAAGCTGAAAGATCAAAACAAACCTCCTTTCTATAATGATTTCTACCACAACACAGTTTACGACTGAATTATTAACGGAGCCATTGCTTGAGTTCGGGGATGAGTTCTTGTCCTCTGATCCGAAAACTGGAATTTCACGAAGTGGTTTTTTCTCTGTTTCGAATAATATTCACAGATCCGAGATTCACTATGCTATTATCGGAACAAACAATCATATCGAGAGCACGAAAGAATGGATAGCACAGTTTGAAAAGCATATTCAGGCAAAGGTAGAGTACACGGAAGATGAGGCGATAAGTGTAGACATAGTTGATGGGGAGGTAGTAGAATATGCAGGCCATTCTACTGATGAAAGTGAGGAGGAAGAAGAAATTACGGATAGTCAAATGAATTCTATTTTCTCCACGAGCGAGGAGTCCGCAACTTCACCAACTGATGAGGATACAACCTTCGAAATAAACAAACGTATGAATCCAGACTTTCCTGGATTCACAGCTGAATCTGTTTTTAAGTGTCGCTTCTTCAACGATGACTCTAATAACAAACCCATAAAAGAACTAACCATAGATGCTATTCTTCAAGGAGACTTTCCAAAGCTGGATAAAGCTATGCGCATAGCTGATCTGTATATAGGAGCCTACAAGCAACTCATTGAAGACAGTATTTCAAAACCCAATATTTGTGTTATCATAATTCCTTCAGAAGTTTACAAAAAACTCTCTTCTGTAAAATATTCAAACGGAAAATACTTTAATCTCAGAAGGTATCTGAAATCTCAACTTATTACAGTATCCAATTCCATCCCCGTTCAAATCCTTTTGGAGGATACAATTAAAGGGACAAAGAAATCTTTGCAGGATACTACTATGCAAGCGTGGAACTTTATTACCGCGAACTATTATAAGAACGGAGGTATACCGTGGACACTGACACTAAAAGATAAAACAACCTGCTTCATTGGGATTAGCTTTCACAGGGTCCAGGATACTAAAAAGAATTTAATGCGATCCAGTATTGCACAAGCTTTCAACTATGAGGGAAAGGGTATCATCTTTATAGGTAAACAGTTTGAATGGGACTCGGATGTAACTAATACACCGGCACCTCACTTAACTCATGCATATGCTGAGGAGCTAATGCAAAACGTGCTGGCAGAGTACAAGCGCTACAATAAAGTTCCTCCGGCTAGGGTTGTTATTCATAAAACAACAGACTTTTGGGATGCGTCAATTCATTCTGGATATGCGGAAGCCGAAGGTTTTAGACACGGCATAAATAAAGTGTTGGGAGAAGATGTAGAAATAGACCTTGTAACAATTAAATCTTCCAAGGTAAAGTTATTAAGAAACAGAGGTAAATATCCTGTTCTACGTGGCACTTTAATGAAGATGAGCGATAAATATGGTCTACTTTATACAACAGGTTACATACCCTATTTCGAATCATTTCCAGGAGTACATATTCCTCATGGTTTTGAAATAAGCATTTATTCAGGAGATAGCACCATTAAAAAAGTTTGTGAAGAGATTATGGCACTCACTAAGCTAAATTTTAACAATTGCAGTTATTATGACAGCTTACCCATTACAATCAGGTTCGCACAACGCGTTGGTGAAATAATACAGTACATGCAAGATGGAGTCACCCCACCAAACAAATATTATTTCTATATGTAGTCTGTCATTCTGCAAGTAAAAAATCAGGCAAAAGACGAGAATTAAAATGAGCAGAGAGCGTGTAGAAAAATTAATTCAACAAAGGGAGAATATCCGTCTGGAGTTCAAAGAATCGCGGCATGAGTTGCCTGCAAATCTTTTTGAAACCATCTGCGCAATGCTTAATCGAGAAGGTGGAGATATTTTGTTAGGCGTAGCAGATAGTGGAACGATTACAGGTATTGAGGAAGCAAGAATTGAAACACTCAAAACAAATCTGGTTAATCTTTCCAACAATCCACAAAAGATTGATCCACCCTTTATTTTATTTCCTCAAACCTATTTAATCAACGGGCAAACAGTTATTCATATACAAGCGCCATCCAGTTCACAAGTACATAAAACAAGTGGGTATGTTTTTGATCGCAGTAATGATGGGGACTTTAAGGTAAATCAACCACAGCAGATTGCTGAACTTTATAATCGCAAGCGTACCTACTATACAGAAGGTGTAATTTATCCCGGTCTTCGCTTCGAAGATTTTAAGCCGGAATTGTTTCCCGTTATACGCAACCTGATCAATAGTAATAATCCTAATCATCCGTGGCTTGCCCTTAATGATGTAAGCATGCTTCAAATGGCCGGGCTATGGAAAAGAGATCATCAAACCGGGCAGGAAGGATACACGCTAGCGGCCGCTCTTCTATTGGGTAAAGATTGGGTGATCCAACAGATTTTACCTCACTATAAAATCGATGCATTACTTCGTAAGGTAAATACGGATCGATATGACGATCGCGAATATATACAGGCAAATCTGATAGAAGCGTATGATCAGGTTATGGCCTTCACCGCCAAACACCTTCCTGATAAGTTCTTTATGGAAGACGATCAGCGGGTGAGCCTTCGAACAAAAATCTTTCGGGAAATTGTAGCGAACCTGATTGTGCATCGTGAATACACCAATGCGCATCCTACCACGTTTATTATTTATAAAGATCGGGTAGAGACAGAGAATGCTAATAACCCGCACGGTGAAGGCCCCATCGATCCAAATAATTTTGCTCCTTTCCCTAAAAATCCAACCATTGCCAAGTTCTTTATCCAGCTTGGCCGGGTAGACGAATTGGGATCAGGCGTTTTGAACGTCACGAAGTACCTTGAGCACTATTCCCCTGGCAAAAAACCAATATTTAGTGAGGGTAGTACATTTAAAAGCATCATTCCATTAGATGAGGTTCTTCTGGATGGTCATGCAAAGACCGATGATGCTGTAAATGATGCTGTAAATGATGCTGTAAATGATGCTGTAAATGATGCTGTAAATGATACCGTTAGTGAAGCAGTTAAAGAGAGGCTCAAAATGGAGATTCTGCTGATACAGAATCAGGAAGGGCTATCGCTGGAGGATGTAAAAAAGAATTTCGGTATTGAGCGTGCTACCGCTCAACGTGATATGAAATATCTTAAAGATGCTGATTTAGTAACCTTTAAAGGTGCCGCTAAAACCGGAAAATATGTACTGACCAGAAAGGCATTACAGCTTTTCAAAAGCTAGACGATGGCGAGTAACAGTAGACTTTGAATATCTCAACTGCCTTAATAAAACGAGCTTTCAATTTATTTAACCTTAAGATAGATGTTCCGTTTGTTCTTTCCTTTCTGTAGTCTTTGGTTTTTCAAATCCAGTTTGAAAGCCAGCAGGAGGCCAGACATCGCTGGATTAAGTGAGCTATCAGTAGGATCAAAAGAAACCTGGTAGGTAGGCATGGGGTGATTCTCTTCATGCTGTAAGTTCTGCCAACCTCGACCATTGTATTCGTCCAGTCTCCATTTGTTATTGCTTACTTCAAAACCGTTTTGCTTGGGTGCTATAAAAATGGTATCGCGTATACGGCCAACACCCAACCTGTTATCAGTGATCGGATGAATGACATCAAAAACAGTTTCCTTCACATACATACCAGCAATCTGATCTTTCTGAACAGATGGCTTTGTGCACGACACTGATAGCATGTAAATAATTATTGAAGTCATTATTATTACTCCTTTCATAAAATTTAGTTTTTGTTGATATGGTCTACCATGAGCAAGAGTATATTCCTTACGCTTCGCTTTGTTGAGTCTTCGGTATTATAGTATCGTACCCGAAAGCTTTCATAAGAAATATTCTCCAGCCTTTTAGTTTGAAAAAATCGTGAAAAGAAACGGATCAGTTCTGAAACATTTTTATTGTGAATGATTTTGGTTTCAATAAACACTTTCAACAGGTATGCTAATTGCGACACCGACATCTCCGTTCGAAGTTTAAAATCATCAGTCAACGCACCACCCACGGATAAGTTCTTCTCGTTGATCTGATACATCTTCTCCAGGTAAAAGATCTCTTCACTAATCCAGTCTACTAATTGATCTTTCAACGTTCGGATGGCGCGGTTATAACCAACTTCTGGTTTCACTTGCGTTTGATTGATTGTCTTTAACAGGTAAGACAACCTCTCGATGCGACCGGAAGCAGAATCAATTTCACGTAGTAAAGCGTTAACATAATTGGTATAATACCGAAAGTATTTAATGGTATTGAAATTCAGGTACAACAGTATCAGGCGGACATCCTCGTTTACTTCATCGTTTCTTTTTCCGGCATGAATAACTCTACTCAACTCCTTGTGAACCTCTTTCACGTAAATAATCTTTCTATATGAAATCTGGCCGGAAGGAATGTTTTCGATAAATTTCTTTAGCGGGTGCAATGCCAATTCAATCAGATATGGATCAGCTTCCAATTGCTTCAACTGATCCTGCAAATCACCGAAACCTTTCACCAAATCACTACCCGCCAGGATGATATAGCTTTCAGGTGCCTTTGTATCCTGGTCAAAATATTTAGTGAAATGACGTTCAATAAATTCGAGAAGACCTTCCAACATGCTACCAGCAAACTGATACAAGTCTGTAAAATCTGATTCACTTTCAGGGTTTAGCTTCTTAATGCGGCTTGCTAATAAATCGGTGAGTCGGATCAATTCCTGTTGATGGAGTTGTATGTACCGCTCCAGGTGACGCTCATCCTCAAATCCGAATATCTCATGAACGAATTTCTTTTTGATTCGTTCTGCTTCCTCGCGTAAGGCTTTCTTTACCGCATCGGTTTGATGAGCAGCAATACTCTCCCCATGAATTTTGAGAAGCTCGGCAGTGATTATGCCCTCCAACTTTTCCAACTCGTACGCTAAAGCCGCATTCATGCATGAACCTGGTAAAGAATAACTGCAGAAGTATTATGTGTACATAAAGAAGAACAGTATTTATCTGTCCTTGTACTTCTATTACACAAACACTACAGGTGACCCTACCAAGGATGAAGAAAACTTTCTATGAAGCTAATACTGCACACTGAGCTGGCTCGCGTAAGGCGTACTTTGTGAACAGTTCGTCAGCGTTAACGAATAGGAATATATACCGACCGGCACAATGCTACCGGTACCATTGACACGAGCATTCCATAGAATATCGCCACCGATTATCCCCAGGTGCGTAGCACTCACCGTGCCACTGGCAGAGAATACCTGAACGTTGCTTGAATTCTTAATGACGAGCGTGTAACTGTAAGCATTGATGGGACTATATGTCTTAGCCGCATCCGTGACAATCCAGTTATCATTGTATCCATCTCCATTAGGAGTAATCAGGTTCGGAATAAACGTACTGAAACTTCCAGTGACGATCCGATTAACCGTTACCGTAGCAGAGGTCGTTTGATTTAAAGTATTATCATGAACCGACACGTTTACATCTGCTGTCTGGCTTAGCGCGAGGCTAACAGTACTAACATTGTTTGGGCCTGGCCATGAAAGAGAAGGTGAAACGATTGACCACGTATAGGTATAATTTCCCGAGCCACTCGCAACATTCGCGGTCAGAGATCTTGAACAGGAATTAGCGCCCGTGCCCGTTTGACTAATGGTCACCTGCAAGCCATAGGCATCCGTCAATAAAATAAAAAGTAGGGAGTATAGTATAATTGTTTTCATATAGGTTGGGGTTTATTTTTTTCCTGACAACGCAAACTGAATACCCATCTTTAAACGCAATAATGATGAGCGCGAATTCATAGCCTCCTCATTGACAGGCCCAAAAAAGTATAAGTAACCGGGTTCAATAAAAATACCACAAGAGCGGTTAAGGTAGCGATGGATTATAAATCCGAAAGAAGCACTGAAAAGGGTAGATCGATTAGCGTTTAAAAAATAGTTGGTGTTTGGATTGCCTTGATTTTGGTAGGTAGTCCTTTCAGCTTCTCTCAACAGAAATGACGGATAAAGCCCCGTGGCCACCATGACGGAGTATTTCTTCCAGGACGTTAAGGCATATCCAAACGTTAAAGGTGTCTCCAGGTACTGCAACTTCACAGACGTTTTATCGGGAACCGGAAAAGGATCACTCAGGTCAAGGACTTTATAATTGTAGTGCAGGTGAAAATTCTTCGAAACGTAAGTTGCTCCCAACGAAATATAGAGTTTCTTCGACAGAAGCACATATCCCCCAAAACTATAACTCTCATTCCATTCAACGTTAAACTTCTGAGAGGCAATATCGCGTTCAACAAATTCAAATCTGTTGAAGTCTGACGCATAGCTAAAGAAAACCCCGGTTTGAATTGTTATTTTTCTTCTAAACTTTCCAGATGAATGAAACAAGGAAGACTTCTCGGCCAGCTTCATATCGGGCGGTTTTACTTTTGGTTGTTCCAGTGGGGATATATCCGTGAGAAGTGGGTTGTTATCATCTTTCTTTTGTTGCGCGGGAATTGAATCCGCGTTATCCAACGCTATCACATTGTCTTTTATGTTATTCCGATTTATGCTATTCTCAACTTTTACTGGATTATTGTCCCGAACCGTTATAGACTGATTCGGAGATTTTTCATGCTTGAATACAACTGTGCTGTCAATGATTTGAAAGATCAGATTACCTTGTTGACAGATTGTATGAATGATTTCATAAACCGATGTATTTTTTGCATGAAGTGTGATCCGAATGTCCGGTGATACATTATCAAATCCATAAGAAAATTTAATGTCATGATATGTTTGAAGCCATGTCAGCACGTCCTCCAATCTTCCATTATCAATTTCAATGGTGATTTTCTTTTTTAGATCAACTTGGCTATACGCACTCAAAGCATTGGCCAGAATGGCAATCAGTAAAATCATTCGCATATAGAATAGTTATATCATGGCACACAACCTTTTCCGGAAACCTCGTAGTAATTTCCAATTCGTGATTCAAACTCGATATCCATGCTGAAGGAGAGCGTCTTCAGAACGTTTTCCAGTTTGGCATTATCAAATGTCCCGGTAAACCGACAGCCCAATACTTTCTCTTCTTTTACAGTGAAGGTAATACGGTATAGTTTTTCAATCAGCTCCAGGATTCTTCTGAGTTCGGTCTTATTGAATTCAAGTTTTCGGGTATACCACGAATTGAAGTTCGGATCATCATTTATTCCTTTATAAAAAAGATTTTCATTGCCACCTGTGATTGATTTTTCAGAGCTTGTCAGCAAGATGTTCTTGTCACGGAAGGTCACTTTTACCTGACCTGTAATGACATAGACTTCGACTGGCTTGGCGGGATATGCTTTCACAATGAATGAAGTTCCCAAGACAGA
>QFQM01000090.1 GCA_003243255.1 Flavobacterium psychrophilum
GTAGATACCCTGCCATTTGCATCCGTGATGGATGCCCCGCCTTCAAGGTTAACTGTAAAGCTTCCTCCTTGGAATGTGCTTACCGTCATATTATCCATTAACGAAGCCGCTAAAACATTTTGTCCCGATACTACATGGTATTTAAGGGTATTTTCTAGGGTTGCCTGGGGAACTTGCGCTAATCCTGATAAATTTAGTTCTGTCAATAAACTGGCAAATGCAGCATTGTTGGGCGCAAACACCGTAAAAGGCGAGCTTTGGGTTCCGGAAAGTATCCCAGCGAAATCAGGCTGGTCATCCCTTGTCAATGCCTGAACCAGTATGGAGAAGTCAGGATTGGCAATTGCATGGCTGGCTACCGTAGGTAAATCGATCACATTCCCGACAATATGTACAACACCATTGCTTGCCATAACATCTGCAGTGGTCACAACTGCACCTCCGTTAGAAGCGCCGCCATTAATTACCACACCGTTAGCGGTATTGATATACATGCTTAGAGTATTGGAACTTGATGCGCTTCCCTTTGCCATAGTTTTTAAATATCCGGTAGTAAGCGATGACGAGGTTATCTTACCTGAAACAACGTGATTAAGAAGTATCTCCTTAAGTACAGGGACAGGGACAGCATCAAGATTAGCAAATCCTTTTTGCTGTAAAAAAAAGGTAAATGCCTGGTTAGTCGGTGCGAATACCGTATAGCTGCCATTCCCGTCCAGGGTAGCGGTCAGGCCTGCCCTGTCAAGCGCATCTACGAGCACTGAAAGATTTGCATTTGATGAAGCTACAGCTGCTATAGTGCTTCTCTGTTGCATCGTGTCGCTGTCATCATCACTGCACGATATCAATGGAATGAAGGTTAGTGCTAATATCGCCACCCCCTTCTTAAAAAAATTTCTTTTCATATATTTTATTTTTAGGTTTGTATCCCAAAATTAAAATGGAATTTTTTGTTTACATAATTAGCATAGATAATTAAACAAAAAATTAGAATTTGTTTAAGTGGCAATCCGGGAAAGCCAGCATGAATTAATTAGAAATGTAGATTTTATGCGGCAAGACAATCATGGAGATTCTCATCTACCAAAACTACGTTGAACAAAATATAATCACGAATTTATTTATTCAAGAAAAAAGCATCACAATCGATAGGGTTAGGATAATTTGGACGCTAAATCGTGTAAAACGCTAAACCTTTTCAAATGATTTTGTTCATCAATTAGTAATTCAGAAGTCCTGCGTCCCACAATCCAAAGTTCCGATTGGTTTTCCCTCATCATTGACAAGAGGCTCTCAACATATTGATCTAAGGGTTTTTCTTCCGGGTATACGGTCATATAGGTAATAAATGTTATATTCCTGAACAACCTCATCAGTTCTGAAAGGCTCTCCAGCGGGATATTGCTGCCCAGATAAACACAACCCTCACCGCGGGCCGTAATCAGGTATTGCAAAAACATAAGGCCGAGTTCGTGGATCTCACCAAAGGGCAGAAACAGAACATATTTTGCAGCAATGCCTTTTCTGACCTTTTTGCTGCTTACAGCGATCTGTTGCATGATTACCAAACGAATCAGGCAGCTGATAAAATGCTCATGTGCAGGCTCAATAGTTCCTGCCTGCCACATTATTCCGATTTCCTCGAGAAAAGGCATGTAATAGTTCAGAAATACTTTTTCAAACGACATCTTTGTCAGCAGGTGATCCGTAGCGTCAAGAAAAAGCGGTTGATCAAAGGTCATCATGG
Source organism: Flavobacterium psychrophilum (assembly GCA_003243255.1). The sequence continues at coordinate 1,748 of QFQM01000090.1, forward strand.
CCAGCTTAAAAAGATGTATAGCGTGATTGACATCCAGTCTTCCAACGCGGATCTCACCGACCATCATCTCGATCTCCAATGTACCCATCTTCGCGACTTTAGAGATCTTTACCCCATAATCCGTTAGCAAAACGACATTAAGGAGCTTTCGAAGTTCTTCAAGCCCATACGAACGGAGATTGTTACTGCCCCGCTCGGGTGATAACAGCCCATATCGTTTTTCCCATATCCTGATCGTATGTGCCTTTATTCCCGAAAGCTTTTCCAGATCCCCTATTGAAAATACAGTCTTAATGTTATTCATGTTTTAGGCCAAATTAAAAAAGACATAAAAATTGTTCACCATAACACATAATAAAATTAAACAAAAATTTATAATTTTATAGGTAAAAGAACATCTAATTCTCTATGCATGAAAATACTGTTGACAGGTGCAACCGGTTATATAGCACAGCGCCTTCTTCCCGTTCTTCTGGAAAACGGGCATGAAGTGATATGCCTGGTCAGGGATGCTTCACGTTTAGACACCTCAAGATACGGCCATAAGAAACAGCTAAGCGTGATGGAAGCGGACCTTCTGGATTCGTCCAGCCTTAATTTTGCTGAAGACGTTGACGCAGCCTACTATCTGGTGCACTCCATGAGCTCCGGCGGTGAATTCAGTGAGCTGGAAGAGCGCTCTGCCAGGAATTTTGTCGATGCTATCAATAAAACAGCTGCAAAGCAGGTAATTTACCTTACAGGAATAGTGAACGAGCAGGAATTGTCAATGCACCTCGCCTCACGCAAAAATGTGGAAACGATACTTGCCTCTGCAGCTATTCCCCTGACCGCAATAAGGGCTGGAATTATCGTGGGATCGGGAAGCGCCTCATTCGAGATCATACGTGACCTTGTCGAAAAGCTTCCTGTGATGGTCGCGCCTAAATGGCTGCATACGAAGTGTCAGCCTATTGCAGTGCGTAATGTCATAGAGTTCCTTTCCGGAGTATTGTTAAAGGAATTCACTTTCGGGAAACATTTTGATATTTATGGGCCGGATGTGCTTACGTATAAGGAAATGCTTTCGGATTTTGCGAAAGAAAGGGGCCTCAAAAGACATATTTTTATCCTGCCTGTCATGACACCCCGCCTCTCCTCCTACTGGCTTTATTTTGTCACCTCCACATCTTATTCCCTCGCAGCTAATCTTGTTGACAGTATGAAGGTAGACGTTGTAGCCCATCCCAATGAACTATCTGAGCAACTATGCATTACACTGATTCCGTACCGTCAGGCTATCCATATTGCCTTTGATAAGATAGAGCAGAATATGGTGTTGTCCAGCTGGAAAGATGCTATGGGAAATCTACAGGGGGGCAAAAATTTCTCAAAGCTGATACAGATGCCTGAATTTGGGGTTTTTACAGACTGCAAAACAGCAGCGACTGTAGATCCTGAAAGAGCAGCAAAACGTATTTTTGCCATTGGTGGATCTTCCGGATGGTATTACGCCGACTGGCTCTGGAGCTTCAGGGGATTCCTTGACAAGCTCTTTGGCGGTGTGGGCCTCAAAAGGGGTCGTCGGAACGCGTCTTCTGTAAATACAGGCGATACGTTGGATTTTTGGAGGGTTATTTATGCAGATCCCAAAGAAAAAAGGCTATTACTATATGCCGAGATGAAACTGCCGGGTGAGGCATGGCTGGAATTTCGGATTAAAGGAAAAACAGTGCACCAAACCGCTACATTTCGCCCACTTGGACTGGCCGGAAGGTTGTATTGGTATGCGGTACTTCCGTTTCACTATTTTATATTTAATGGTATGATCAATAAAATCGCTAAATAGAAATTAATGGAAAGAAAATTTACGACACAGCAAATGGACCGTATAATAGAAATGGCATGGGAAGACCGCACTCCCTTTGAAGCAATAACTTTCCAGTTTGGAATAGTTGAAGGTGAGGTGCGCAAAATAATGAAGGATCATCTGAAGTTTAGCAGCTATAAACGCTGGCGCGCCCGCGTCGAAAACAATATTACGAAGCATCGCCAAAAGCGTTCAGAGGCAATAACAAGGTTTAAAAGCTCTATGCAGCGCCAGATTTCGGGCAATAAAATTACTAAGCGATGATACAAAAAACCAGGCAAAATTCAGCAAAAGCTACCTTAAACAAGTGTTAATACTTTATAGGTTAATACTGTCAATTTATAACATGAATAGTATAATGTTCTAACATACACTATTTATTTTAGGGTACTTTTATAACCATGGAAATCACCCTACAAAATATTGAATCGCAACTCAAAAACCTTATTGAAGAGGCTCCCTTCCCAATAGGCGTGTACTCAGGAAAAGAACTGAAGATAGTACTGGCCAATAAAGCTATGATCACCACCTATGGCAAAGGCAATGATGTTGTAGGGAAATCTTACTTTGAGGTACTGCCGGAATTACAGGGAACAGGGATTTTTGAAAAATTTTTGGAAGTACTTGAGACAGGCATACCTTACCATGTTAAGAACAGCCGTGTCGATCTTGTAATTGAAGGCGTCCCAACGCTCCATTATTTTAATTACGCCATAACTCCTATGTCTGACGAGAAGGGAAAAGTGTATGCAGTAATGAATACAGGAGCAGATGTTACCGACCTGAATATAGCGCGACAGCAAACCCTTGAGGCCGAGGAAAAATTAAGGCTCGCCATCAACTCCGCTGAGCTCGGCACTTATGAAATTCACCTAAAAAGCGAGGAGGTTTCTATATCGGGGAATTTCCGCAAGCTATGGGATATAGATGATGAAATTATTACAAAGGAATTAATCATCAGCAGAATGCATCCTGACGATCTTCACATTCGTGACACCGCATGGCGGGAAATAGGCCCTGAAGGTATGGTTTCATATGAAACGCGTATAATACACAGGGATATGAGCATGCACTGGCTGCGCATCAATGGTACGATCATTAAAGATGAGCTAGGCAAGCCTGTCAGCCTGGTGGGAATTGCCCAGGACATAACTGCGCAGAAAACTGCCCAGGAGCAGCTTGCAGCTATAGTCGAACAGCGGACAATACAGCTGAAACGATCAAATGATGACCTGGTACAGTTTTCTCATATCGTAAGCCACGACCTGAAAGAACCCCTGCGAAAAATACAGGTGTATAACAATTTGCTGGCAAACGCTTCGGATAAGAGTAAGCATGATGAGTACAGCGGAAAAATTAATGATGCCGCTGAGCGCATGAATGCGCTCATTGAGGGGATATTAGCCTACTCTGCAACTAATACGGTAGGCTTCCCTGTTGAACCAACTGATCTCAACGGCATTGTCAAAAGTATCAAGAGGGACCTTGAACTGGTGATTGATGAAAAAAAAGCAATTTTAATAGATGAAGCACTCCCCACACTTGAGGGATCGCCCATTCTCCTGCAGCGGCTCTTTTACAACCTTGTAAGCAATGCCCTAAAATTTTCCAGGCCCGATATGCCTCCAAGGGTCACAATCTCTTCACTCGTAATAGATGATAAGAAACATAAAATAGTACGAATTACCATTGATGACAATGGTATTGGGATTGAGCCAAAGTTTGTCGAAAAAATATTCAACGCTTTCGAGCGGCTTCATTCCAAAGATCGCTTTGAGGGAACCGGGCTTGGACTGGCGCTCTGCAAAAAAATTGTCGAAAGGCATGGTGGAGTTATTTATGCCAAGGGACGGGAGGATGGTTCGGAATTTATTGTGGAACTACCCGTGCAGCAGGAAAAAGAATTCGTGTGAGGTAGAAATTTATTTCGTACTGTAGCTTGCGCGGCTAAATTATCCTTTATGCGCCGGCCTAAAATATTCGTATCCGGGCCATAGGGTTAAACTAACAGGCCAATAAACATTAATCAATTTTTGAAATTAGCGATACACTCTTATCATGGATTGATAAAAAAACAGATTCCAAAGAATACTGAACTATTGCCAGTAAGCCGCTTTAAGAATTTCAGCCAGGCGATAGAATTAAAAAGCGGGTTATTGGCACTTAAATTGCCTATTTATACTTAATTTAGAAGTATGAAATCTACTACGTTATACCAAATAATTTTCGAAACTGAAAATTGGCATGGAAAATTAGGAAACGGCCAGGTATTCATGACCAATCCCTCAAGGGACGCCGTAATTGATCGTGCGATAGGGATGGCAAATTTTAGCCTGCCAAGCCACGTTGTTGTATATGACGAGCAGCAAAGAGTTGCGGATGAATATTTTTTTGGCGAGCTGGAGAAATAAGCAATTACAAAAGGGGTCAGATATTAAATAATCGATTCTGGTTTACTGCGATACTGAAAAACGAGGCTCAAGCCTGCAGGCTAAATGGCGGCTAGCGGAATCGACAGCAAATTGACACTTCTTAAAACAATGGAAATGAAAACCGAAAATCATTTCATAAACCGTAGCGGATGGCTGAGGGCTGCTGTGCTTGGCGCCAACGACGGTATACTTTCTACGACAAGCCTGGCAATAGGCATTGCCGCTGCCAGCGATACGCGCTCTCCAATTGTACTTGCCGCTATGGCAGGCCTTGTTGCTGGAGCACTCTCGATGGCAGCAGGTGAATATGTTTCTGTAAGTTCCCAAAGCGACATTGAAAAATCAGATCTTGAAAGGGAAATGATGGAGCTTGAGAAATTTCCCGAAGCTGAACTTGAAGAACTGACCGGGATTTATATCAAAAAAGGGCTGACTGAATCCCTTGCAAAAGAGGTGGCGTCACAATTAACAAAGCATAACGCCCTCGAAGCACACGCCCGTGACGAATTAGGCATTAATGATATTTCGCAGGCTAAACCGCTACAGGCCGCCTTTGCGTCGGCTCTCGCCTTTCTGTTCGGAGGCATGCTTCCTTTTCTGGTCGCCATTTTTGCACCCTTAGAATACATGGTTTACTTGCAGTACGGGTTTGCCATTTTATTTTTGGCAATTTCGGGAACTCTGGCTGCCCATGCGGGAGGTTCAAATATACTAAAGTCAGTAGCACGTATCTGCATCTGGGGTACTATCGCAATGGCGGCATCAGCACTGGTAGGTTACCTTTTCAACGTCAATATTGGCTAGCACTATGTATCTTAAGGAAGCAAGCGCAACAACCCTCAATCTTATGCGTTATTTTGGTATACGATAAAATGAGAAATGATGAAACTCTTAGCCTGCCTTTTAGTATTAGCACTTGTTCCCCTGAAGCGGGAAACAGATTTTGAAACCGCAAAAAAAATGGCCGCAGAAAATCACCAGCTTATCCTGCTCAATTTCTCGGGTTCTGACTGGTCTGCACCCTGTGTAGCTACTAAGAAAAATTATTTTGACAGCGATACCTTCAATGCGATCGCAAAAGACCATTTGGTATTGCTCAATACAGATTTTCCGCGTAAGAAGAAAAACCAGCTTGCGGCTGATGAGACAAAAAAAATGAAACATTAGCGGAAATATATAATAAGGAAGGTAATTTCCCCCTTACCCTCCTTCTGGATGCCAACGGAAAGGTACTAAAGTCCTGGAAAGGAAAGCCTGAAGCTACTGTAGAACAATGGGTCAAGGAAATAAAGGGTATATGTGACAATCAAAAATAATACATCAATGGAAGAGTTCTCAAGATCGCTTAAACTGATGGGTAACAATTTTACCACTACGGTGGTAGCCGTTGCGCAGGCAGAGGCCTTCATTGATACGCGGTAAACGAAATAAAGCGAATAGAAAAACTACTTACAACCTTCAGCGATGACAGCCAAACCAGTATCATATGTTATAATTCTTGATTGGCAACTAAGAAAAGATTAGCTTAGTGAAAACATAATCCTGCCAATTCTTCCGGCAATTGGAAAGCTACATTCGTATTATGAAAAGAATCACCGACATACTTAACCTCCACGAAGGGGAAGACGACAGGGAAAAAACCCTCGAAAGCGTAAAAAAAAACATCTCATTTAAAGGCGCTAATCTTTGGATTCTGGCTTGCGCTATATTGGTGGCCTCAGTCGGCCTTAATGTGAATTCTACCGCAGTAATTATCGGTGCGATGCTTATATCCCCCTTAATGGGGCCTATTGTCGGCGCAGGTTTCGCTCTTGGCATCTACGACTTTACGTTGCTGAAAAAATCGCTTCGCAACCTATTGAACGCCACCGTGGTAAGTTTGACGGTGTCCACCATATACTTCGCGGTAAGCCCTTTTAAGGACGTGCAATCTGAACTGCTTGCCAGGACGTCCCCCAATATTTACGATATACTCATCGCCTTCTTTGGAGGGGTGGTAGGAGTGATTGCTGTTACGCGGTCCGAAAAAGGGAATCCAATCCCCGGTGTTGCCATTGCCACAGCACTTATGCCGCCGCTTTGCACGGCTGGCTATGGGCTGGCTACAGCGCAATGGACCTTCTTTTTTGGGGCATTCTACCTCTACTGCATCAATTGCGTTTTTATTGGTATCGCCACATTCTTTATCATAAAATACCTGAACTACCCTGCTAAAAAGCAAGTAAATGAGCGCCAGCAGCGGCAGGTGAAGATCACAATTACAATCCTTATAACTGCAATGTTGATACCCAGTGGCTATCTTGCCTATTCCCTATACCGAGAACAGCAGTTCAAGAAGAACACCGAACTTTTTATAGAGAATGAATTTACGGCAAAAGGATACACGGTAATTTACAAGAAGACAGGTTTCAATGGCGGCAAAAAGAAGATTGAGCTCGCTTTCCTGTCCCACCGTTTTGCAAAGCCTGAATTGAGCAGGCTGGACAGCCTCATCGCGGCAAACAAGTACCTAAAGGGTACAGAGCTGGTTATACGCCAGGATTCCACCGACAGGTTTACAGCCCTTCGGGGTGATATCCTGAGCCAGATCAAGAGCAGCGAGAACGAGCTGAGCGAAAAGGATGTTAAGATCATGCAGCTTGAAAAACAGCTGTCCGAATACAACTATGACAACGGCAAGCTGCTGCGTGAAACCCGGACAATCTTTCCTGAAGTGAGCTCGCTCTCGATAGCGCACCATGACATGACAACGGCGCAAGACAGCGTAATAGGAGTAACGGCAGTTATCTACGAAGCGAAGGATGGACTTAAGGACGCTGAAAAGGAAAAGCTGCGAAACTGGCTCAACCAGCGCCTTGCCGTAAAGAATGTTGAGATATTCAAGAAGCAGTAAGACTTAATTGCCAGATGCTGTTTGACCATTTTTCTTCTTATTATACAACCTCAACAGCGTAAAGCCGGCAACGCCTGAGAGCACCGATCCAATAAGAATGGCAAATTTTGCCTCGGTCTGGTGCGCTGCATCGCTGAAGGAAAGCAAGGCAATAAAGATGGACATCGTAAAGCCGATGCCTCCTAGAAGGCCAAGCCCGAGCACATGTGTCCAGTTGGTCCCTTCCGGCAACTCGGAGACCTTTAGTTTTACGGAAATCCATGACATCAGCAATATGCCTATAGGCTTGCCGAGGAATAAGCCAAGAAGGATGCCCAGCCCAAGATTACCTAACAATCCTTCTACCATCCCGGCCTCAAAAGTGATGTTTGTGTTAGCGATGGCGAATATCGGCATGATGAAGAAATTAACTGGCCTGGTCAGCATATGCTCGAGCTTTTCGAGCGGCGAATCGTAATCTTCCTCATTGGTCGGCAGTGTCAATGCGGTCAGCACTCCTGCAATGGTCGCATGGATGCCCGAGTGGTGGATCAGGTACCACATAACAATCCCCGGGATGATGTAGAAAAAGAGATTTTTGATGCCCATCCTGTTGAATACAATCAACAGGGCAAACACCCCGCCCGCATAGCCCAAGTAGCTGAAGTGCAGCTCTGCTGAATAGAAGATTGCGATGACCAATATAGCGATAAGGTCATCAACAATGGCAAGTGCCGCCAAAAAGATTTTTAGCCCGGTGGGCACCTTATTCCCTAAGAGTGAAAGTATGCCGAGTGCAAAGGCGATGTCAGTAGCCATAGGAATGCCCCACCCTTTGGAAGTTGCTGTGTCGGCATTGAAAAAGGAATAGATAAGCGCCGGGAGCGCAACACCCCCTATGGCAGCAAGTACCGGAAGCGACGCATGGCGGATCGAGGAAAGCTCACCCTCAACAATCTCTCTTTTAATCTCAAGCCCGACCAGCAGGAAAAAGATGGCCATCAGACCGTCGTTGATCCAGAGCAGCAACGGATAGCGCATTTGGATGACATCGCTTTCAAAGCCTAGGGTCAAATTGAGAAAATCCGTAAAGCCCTCTGCAAGCCCTGTATTGGCAATAAGGAGCGATAAGGCGACGCAGATAAGCAACAATATGCCGCCTGCGGAAGAGGATTGGAAAAAATGCGCAAATATCTTGAGGTTGATTAGTTTTGCCATAGCTGCAAAAATAGGAAACTTGGAACGATCTGGCAAGGGATGAACGGCCAGTCAGGCCCGTCGAATTGCCTCTCAATTCGCCAGACGTTCCAATATCTTGCGTACTTCTGTCGTGTCTTTGCTGTAATAACGCGCCGCTGTCTTCTGCGTGCCTACCTTAATAGTATGGGCAGTATACGGCAGTTCCTCTAACATATACTCGTCTGTCCAGTCGTCCCCGATAGACAATATGAAATCAAACCCATCTTCAGCAGTGAGCCTTGCGGCAGCCCGGCCCTTGTTTACGCTGCTGCTGCTCTTGACTTCCAGCACCTTGTTGCCTTCCAGCACGGATAGCGAATTGTTCGCCAGCAATGCCGTAAGCACGTGCTTGAGTTCCATTGTCCGAAAATTGCCCAGGTCGGCATCCGCCCTGCGATAGTGGCATGCCACTGAATAATCCTTCTCTTCCACAAAAGTTCTGGGAGCACTGTCGGTAAAGCTTTCCATTATGGGACGTATCTTATCTTTCCAGTCGGTCTTCAGACGTTCAAGGCTTGCCTATTCGCTGCCTTTTTTGAGAAGCGATACCTAGAAACATAAATAATGATGATTACAAAGAAACTGAAGTAAAAAAATGATGGAATTTTACAAAGAGTTAGCCATGTAACTACTCCTACCCTTCTGGTTTTCAAACCAAAACAAATACAACCAAAGGGTACAGCTGTCCTGATTTGCCCCGGCGGGGGTTATGCACATCTCTCTATTGATAAAGAAGGGAAAAAAGTTGCTGAATGGCTAAACACATTGGGGATGACAGCATTTGTACTTAAATACAGGCTTCCGAGTGATATCATAATGAAAGACAAAACCATTGGACCATTGCAGGATGCACGGGAAGCCATGAGGTTCATACGGAGAAATGCTTCAGAATTAGGAATTAATCCTACTACTGTAGGAGTTATGGGCTTTTCAGCAGGAGGGCATTTAGCAGCAAAATTATCTACTCATTACAAGCAGAGGACTTATGAAACCAAAGATGAGACAAGTGCCCGGCCTGATTTCTCTATATTGATATATCCGGTAATTTCCATGAAAAATGAAATCACCTATAAAGGATCGAAAACTAACCTGTTAAGTGATAACCCAAGTGATGAAATGATAATGGAATACTCAAATGAATTACACATCACTGAAAACACTTTTCCTGCATTTATAATACATGCTTGTAATGATAAATCAGTTCATGTAGAAAACAGTATACAATATTTTATCGCATTAAAGAAAAACAATGTACCTGTTGAACTACATATCTATGAAAAAGTAGGTCATGGTTTTGGACTTGGCATAAATGGCACAAGTAAATCGTGGACATTAGATTGTGAAAAATGGCTAAAAAGCATGAATATACCAATCTCGAAAACAATAATGAAAGATAAATTCAGATTATGCGGGGTACTACTCAACTAGCCTGAATAACTTTCTGTAAAAGGTGAAAGACTATCATGATGGAGTGGCGTGCTGTTGAGATATAAATTATAAAAGGGACTGTACAAAACCAAACTTTAAAATTTCAAGTTACTTAACATCACAAAATTATCAATAAACAAAAACCTGCAAAAAATGCAGGTTTTTGTATTTATTATCAAACGAATAGTGCACTATAAATTTCATCTTACGCACCTAAAGACAAACATGTATTAAATAGTCAATGGAACTAACTAATAAAACATCTTAAAATATTACATTAAATTTCTATTACGACAAGGACATAAGTATTTTACGCACCTCTGTAAAATCCTTTATAAAATACTTTGCTGCGGTTTTATTTGTTCCAACCTTAATTGTATATGCATCCACAGGTAATTCTTCGAACATAAATTCGTCAGTCCAATCGTCCCCAATTGATAAAATAAAATCATACTTTATATTTGAAAGTAACCGTACTGCAGCACGTCCTTTATTCACTGCATCACTTTTTATCTCAAGGACCTTATTCCCTGCAAGCAGCGATAATGAACTGCTAATTAGCATTTCCGTAAGCATATGCTTTATCTCTTTTATGCGAAAATCTGCCAAATCGGCATCAGAACGGCGGTAATGCCAGGCCAGTGAATAGTCCTTTTCTTCTACAAAGGCTCCTGGGGTACAGTCCGCAAAGTTTTCAAGAATGGGCTTAATATTTTTTTTCCAATCTCCATCTGCTTTCGCAAGACGCGTCCAGCTTTCACCTTTTCTTCTTAGCCACACACCGTGGTCAGTTATTATTGTATAGTCTTTATGTCCAAACCAGGTTTCCAAAGTAGCACGATCCCTTCCACTGATTATAGCTATTTCAGTATCTGAATGTTTAGCCAGAGAATCCAGATAATTATAAAGCTCTTCATCCGGACTCGCTTCCAGGGGATTATTTTTAAAACCTACCAAAGTGCCATCATAATCAAGAAGCAATAATTTTTTACCGGCTTCTGAATAATGCTTTTTTAGCGTTTCATTGTCAGCATCAGTATATCTGTCTGGAAAAATTGGGGTAATTTGAGATTTAATTTCTGTAATGGATTTCATAAAAGCAGTAGCCCACTTTTCTACATTATGCTTGGATATCATTTTTTGTAAAGCTGCCATCCTTTCTTGCTGCTCCTTTAAAGGCATATCTAATGCAGTTTTCAGAGTATCGGCAAGCTGCTCAAAATTATTTGGGTTTACCAATAATGCCTCGTGCATTTCTCGTGCTGAACCGGCCATCTCACTTAAAATCAGTACGCCACTTCCATCAATCCTGGTAGCGACATACTCTTTAGCTACAAGATTCATACCATCTCTTAAAGGTGTAATCATAGCTACATCTGAAGATGCATAAAGATCAATAAGGTCATCAAAATGCATTGTACGGTAAAAATACCATATAGGTGTCCAGTTCACCGTTGCAAATTGCCCATTTACCCTGCCTACCAATTCGTCGGTCTCACGCTTAAGATTTTGGTATTGCATTACTTTCTCTCTTGAAGGAACAGCGAGCATCAACAGACGTACTTTGCCTTTAAACTCGGGATACTTATTCAGGAAATACTCAAATGCCTTTATACGGTTAGGTATTCCTTTGGTATAATCCATTCGGTCTATGGAAAGTACAAGTCTTGATTCTGTATTAGCAGAATTATGCTGTTCAATGCTTTTTCTAAGCTGCGACTTTGCTATTTCAGGTCTTGCAGCATGCTCAACGGCCGCGGAATGGTATCGGTCATAATCAATCCCCATAGGAAAAAAATCAACTTTTACATTTCTGTCACCATAGACAACTTCATTGAAACGTACATCAAGTCCTGCAAGCCTTGAGGTAGACGAAAGAAAATGTCGAACATAATCATACGTATGAAAACCGATAAGGTCAGCTCCTAATATACCATATAAAAGTTCATCCCTCCACGGACACGTACGGAAAAGCTCAAAGGAAGGAAAAGGGATGTGCAGAAAAAAACCTATTGTAACATCTGGGCGTTTTTCCCTGAGCAATTCAGGAACTAAGAGTAATTGGTAATCATGTATCCATACGGTATCTCCTTCATTAGCAAATTGTTCGATTGTATCTGCAAATTTCTTATTTACGTTTTTATAGGTTTCCCACTGATGGAGTTCAAATTCTGTATAAGCCTGAAAGTAATGAAACAATGGCCAAAGTGCCTTATTGCTAAAACCATGATAATAATTTTCAATTTCATATTCCGTAAGCGGTACCCTGATGCACTTATGCGCTTCAAGCGCTTCGTCTACCTTTTGGGATTGAACCTGCGATAACTCATCTTCGGTAATTCCTGACCATCCTACCCAAATGCTATCACTGTCAGAATGGATGGATTTTAAGCCTGTAGCTAATCCTCCAACACTGCTTTTTATATGCATTTTTTCATTTTCAAATTGTAATTCGATTGGCAGACGGTTAGAAACTATAATTGTTTTATTCATCAAAAGTATTTTGGATTAATAAGTCGATTTTTGTAAATTTAAAAAATTGAAAGCCCTAAACCTACCCAAATACACATTTTATGACTAATTTAAATTTCGGCATAATTGGTAATTGCCGTAGCTCAGCATTGGTTTCCGACAAAGGATCAATTGATTGGTGCTGCTTACCAGAGTTTGATTCTTCTTCAATTTTCGCAAAGCTTCTCGATGAAAAAATTGGCGGTAGTTTTAGTATACAAACTACTGATGATTACAAAATAAATCAATATTACATGGAAGATACCGCAATATTGATTACCAAATTTGACAATGGTAAAGATGCTTTTGAGCTTATTGATTTTATGCCCCGATATGGTGAAGAAATTAACGGTTTTTATTCCCCTCCGGAAATAATTCGCTACCTGAGACCAGTTTCAGGAAGTCCTTCTTTTTATGTAAAATATGATCCTAAACTGGAATATGCTCTCGAAGAAACAAGAAGTTATGTAAAAGAAGATTTTATCATCAGTGTAACCGATACCAAAAAATTCGATTCGACCTTTTTATACACAAATCTAGACAAAGATAAAGTACTTAACGGAGCAGAAATATGCATTACTGAAGAAGCTTTCTTTCTACTTACCTATAATGAAAAAATATTTGTCCCAACACTAAAAAAAATTGAACTTGAACTCCAACGAACAAAAACATATTGGCTTAACTGGAGCGAAAGAACGACAACTTACAAAAGTTATGCACAACAAATATCCAGAAGTGCCATAACTCTCAAATTATTGTCTTATGAAAAGACCGGAGCTGTATTAGCGGCTGCTACAACATCTTTACCTGAAACCATTGGAGAAGTTCGTAATTGGGATTACAGGTTTTGCTGGATTCGTGATGCATCTATGGTCGTAAAAATTGTTCACGAACTAGGTCATTTTGAGATGGCGCGTGATTATCTCCGCTTTATTATAAGCCTTGTTCCTGATAAGGATGAGAAGCTCCAGATAATGTATGGAATAAACGGTGAAAAAAAACTTACCGAAGAAATGCTTGAACACCTTTCAGGATATCAAGATTCAAAGCCGGTACGAATAGGAAATGCAGCCTATTCACAACGTCAAAATGATATTTATGGAATCCTGATGGATGTAATTTACCAGCAACTCACTCATTTTAGCAACAACATTGAAAATGGGGAGGAACTATGGAATATTACTAAAGGTATTGTATGGGTAGTACAACAGCACTGGCGGGAACCCGATAAAGGAATATGGGAATTCCGTACAGAAGAGCGCCATTTTACCTTTTCAAAAGTACTGTGCTGGACAGCTATAGACAGGGCAATAAAAGTAGCCTCATTACTGGATAAAAAAGCCAAAGCCCAAAAGTGGATACCATTGGCCGATGCCATAAAAAAAGATGTTTTTGAAAATGCCTGGAATAATGACTGTAATGCTTTTAGCCAATCTTATGGTTCTTCAGATCTTGATGCTTCTGTATTATTAATGGAAAGCTACGGAATAATTGCAGCTTCTGATCCCCGCTACATCAGTACTGTTCATGCCATAGAAAAAGAACTAAGCCATAAAGGCCTTTTATACCGTTATAAAAACAAAGACGACTTTGGATTACCTTCTTCTTCTTTCACGATATGTACATTTTGGTTTATAAATAGTCTTTATAAGATTGGTGAAGGTAAAAAAGCCCTGTCTCTTTTCAATCAACTATTGTCTTATAGTAATCATTTAGGGCTCTTTAGTGAGGATATTGATTTTGAAACTAAAAGACTTTTAGGCAATTTCCCGCAGGCCTATTCCCACCTTGCCCTGATAGAGACAGCAATTAATCTTTCTAACGTTACAAATCAAGAGCGGTTAAAAGATGCTTTAAGCTAAATTTACCTAGCGGATCGTATGCCTGCAATTTTCGAAACAAGGTGTTAAAACTTATCTACGGGCGATCCCAATAATATAAAATGCTTAGGTGTCGCCAACTTGTACAATCGCCAACTGTTACTAAGATCGGACCGGAAATCTGACTTACGAAAATCAATCAAACGCCATTGCTTTTAGCTGGTTACAATAAGCTTTTAATTCATCGCTCTTATCGACGTAACCGTGATAATTGCCGTCTTTAACTACAGGCGGATAGGGCCTGCTGCTATTTTCGAGTTTGCGCATTATCGTCTCCATACCGTCCATATATGTAACTAGCTCAGTCGGCGCCACGATAATATCTTTCATCTGGACATTGGTATCGCTAAAAATTAACTCCCTTATATCACTAAAATAAATAACTCCTGCAAGTTTGTCTTCAATTACAACCGAAAATCTGCCTTTATCAGATGTTATTATAATATCTTTCAATTTCTCAACACTATCATTCGGGTGTAGTATTTTGTTGTCAGGGTGGATAATACTTTCTATTTTAAGTGTCCATAAAATATTGGTGTCCTTGTTATTCGTAAAAACATTACTCTTCTTAACCAATCCTTTCACATCAAGTGAGTGTTTTCAAAAACGTTTTGAAATCGCATAACTAACTGAATACACTATCATTAGCTACACTATAAGGTCATAGCCACCGGTAATCTCGGCTATCAGGAAAATTGCAGTAAGCGGCGCGTGAAAAAGGCCGCTTAGTGTACCGGCCATACCCACCATTGCAAAGTTGCTTACCGGAAGATCGGTAAGGCCGAGACAGCACGATTAGAGCACGAGGGTTATTTCCGGACAGCGCTGGAGAAGCCATGGGAACCTATCCGTGGTGAGCGATACGTGGCAGGTCCTAAAGCAGCTTTCGTATGGAAAGGCAAAACTAAATATTTTACTGCTGTCGACTCGTTTGTTAAAAGTAAGAGCAATCTGTTTGTTTGGCTGATGTCCGCCTTCAGGATAATTAACAGGCATTGTACCGGTATTGATGAGGGGGAACTGTTGCGATGACTTTCTGAAAGTACATTGATGCCTTCTAACTTGTACCCTTCTCAAACCCTGCAGTGGGGATACGTAAATGAGCAGGCAGCAAAATTGATTTATTATCATCAAGGTCGCACGTTATACTTATCCGTTAGTTTTAACGACCGTAACGAGATCGCATCTGTAGAATGTATTGGAACATTATCAACAACCAGCCTGGTCATTGGTATTGCTGCAGCAAGCGACGAGGCCGCCGATAATTTTGGCTGCACTGGCTGGTGTTGTGGCGGGTGCATTGTCCATGGCCACCGGGCAGTACGTATCGGCAAGTTCCCAAAGCGATACTGAGAAGGCTGACCTTGAAAGGGAAATGGAAGAACTGTCAGAAATGCCGGAAGCGGAACTTGAGGAGCTGTCTCAGATATATATAAAGCGGGGATTGAGCGAAACACTGGCTAACGAGGTGGCCCTGCAGCTTACCCTTCAAAATGCTTTGGAGGCACACGCGCGGGATGAGCTCGGCATCAATGAAATTACAAAAGCAAAGCCGCTCCAGGCCGCTATGGCTT
>QFQM01000489.1 GCA_003243255.1 Flavobacterium psychrophilum
GTAGTGGCTTATACAGCAAGTTGTTTGCCCGATTATAAATTAAGTGTTGGAAAAGATGGCCAGGAAGGGTTTGATATTGCTGTGGAAACAATACCGGACTTAATTATTACTGATGTCATGATGCCGTTTATTGATGGTTTTGAAATGTGCCGGAAACTGCGGCAGGACGAACGCACCAGCCACATCCCCATCATCATGCTTACCGCAAAAGCCGATATACAAAGTAAATTGGAAGGTTTGGAACAGGGCGCAGATGTGTATTTAGAAAAACCATTCAATAAAGAAGAACTGCTGCTACGCATCAGAAAATTAATAGAACAAAGAAAAAATTTACAGCAATACTATATTAAACAGATGGGCATCATTGCCGATCCGGAAACAATACCTACTCCTGGGCAACAGGATATTGAAGAGGGAAAAGAACATGAGTTTGTAAAAAAGGTTAGAGAAATTGTGGAAGCCAATTTTACCAATTACGAGTTCAGCGTAGAGCAGTTGTGCAGGCAAGTGTTTATGAGCCACTCGCAACTGCATCGTAAATTAGAAGCGCTTACCAATTGTTCGCCCAATAAGTTTATAAAATTAGTTCGCTTACAAAAAGCGAAAACATTATTAGCCAACCCTTCACTACCAATTGGTACCATTGCTTTGGATTGCGGGTATATTGATCCGGGATATTTTGCACGAGTGTTTAAACAGGAGTACGGTCTAACTCCGCAAGAATGGAGAGCGGGGAAATGATCGAGCCTGGTGTTACTTCATAGGAGCGCTTACAGGGGGCTGCGAAAAACAGAAAACCGAGTTGTCCTAATGCCACCAGCTCAGTAATCTAGTCCAACACTCTCATCTATTTTTTGTGGTTGAGTATCACTGAATTTTTTAAAAGAAATTCAGAATGTAGACTATGTATTGACCGCGCCACCGTCACTTTGTAATTGTTATAACCCATAGCAAACGTTCAGGGCCGGATATTTCGGAGACATCCGATAGAAATTTCTTCACACGTTTAGGTTAAGGAAATAGTCCGGTTCCTGTTTGTTTTGTTCGGGTACATCAAACGCCTCTCTACCAACATGATCGATCACGAAAAGCTGCCTAAACTAATCGAACGAATGCAGTACCTTGTTACGTACCTTAATGACAGAAATGATCTGGTTGTACATCAGCAACTCAATCAATCCTTCTATATGCAAAAGATAGAAGAATTAAAGCTACTCGCGGCAAAGTTTGATGAAATTAAAAAAACCTTTGATACCCTGGCTAGCGGGATCGAAGAGAAATACAACTTGTGCTTTGAGCAATGGCGTAAAGATGCGCGCTGGCTAAACTCGTACAACTTGAACAAACGAAGAAAATCAATCCTCTAAGCCCTGTCGATATATTGAATCATTGAAACGAGCATGTTTCTCACGGACTCCCTTGTGCCAGATTCAACGGTATAAAATTTTGACCTGAAGCTTCCATAAGATATGGCCTCGGAACGTTTTGTTGTCACATACTTCACAAGAAAGTGAAGTACCTGAGTTAAATTGTTGTTGATGATAAATTTTGTTTCCATGAAAATCCTGAGCAGGTAAGCCAACTGTGAAACAGAAGCGTCAAACTTGAGTTTGAAGCCTGGAAGGAACGAGTCTGGCGACCTGTCAGGTGAACTATTGCTCAATTGTTGCAGTCTTTCCTGGTAGTCAATTTCTTCGGTAATGTAAATATTCAATTGATCCTTCAGCGGACTGCCGTTCTGGTTATACCGTATTCCCGGTTTCACTTGCGATTGATTGATCTTCTTCAAAACAAAAGACAACGTCTCGATCTTTTCCGCCCGGGTTTCTGATTGATCAAGAAGAGAAGAAATATAGTGCGCATGATAGGTGAGCACCTTCACAGAGTTATAGTTCAGGTAATACATAACTTGCCGAAGTTCATCATCCCAATCCTGAATTTCGCTTTCTCTTGCAATTAACCGGAATAATTCTTTTTGCACCTCCTTTGCGTACATCACTTTCCGGTACGTAATTCCCTGGTCTGGTTTGCTGTCCACAACTTTCTTGAGTATGTGCAGGAGCAAGTCAACCAGGCGTTGATCGGCTTCTTTTGCACCAAACGCTTTTTGAATTTTCCGGATATTGGTTCTTGCATCCTTGCGGGCCATATCGATGTAACCTTCAGGCGCTTTGGCATC
>QFQM01000091.1 GCA_003243255.1 Flavobacterium psychrophilum
ATGGGAAAAATCACAAAACGGTTTTTATTTTCCTGTAATATTGGTTCGATTGCAGACATATTGTTTTGACTTTTATTGTATTATAAAATAGATGATGTTGTCATAAGGAGTAGTACAAAGATTGGCATTTGAAATAAAAAATGAAAGTCAAACTTATTCACAATTGGACATAGTTTTTAACAACCCTCTTTTTCCTACAAACAAAATAACACATCTCAACTAATTAATAATCAATAAGTTGTAAAACATAAATATACGGGAAATTATTTAGAAATATTCTAAAAACAAGTGTTTTTAAAGGGCTTAGCGGCGTTTTGGAAGCGGATTTTGCTTTAATTCCTCAGCGACCTTTTCAAGCTCGGCATACCAGTCGGCCCCGAACCTTCTTACCAGTGCTTCCTTTACAAATTTATATACCGGCACCTCCAGTTCTTTGCCAAGTGCACAGGCGTCACTACAGATATCCCTCTTGTCGTAGTTAACCGCAGCAAATTCAGTAAAGTCTTTTACACGTATAGGATATAAATGGCATGACACGGGTTTCTTCCAGTCTACAATCCCCTGATTATAGGCCTGCTCGATTCCGCAAAGCGCAGTTTTGCCATCAAAGATCACATAAGCGCAATCTTTATTATCAATAAGTGGCGTTTCGAGATCGCCATCGGTTCCTGTAATCCATGTTCCCTGAGCTTCTATCGCAGCAATACCTTCTTTTCGCAAAAAAGGTTTTACCTTAGGATAAATAGCCTCCAGTATTTTGGTTTCCTCTTCATTAAGTGGTGCGCCGGCATCGCCGTCTACACAACAAGCCCCTTTGCATGCAGAAAGATTGCACACAAACTCTTTTTCAAGTATGTCCTCAGACACTATTGTTTTTCCCAGTTGAAACATGCCGCAAAGGTAAATAAAAGTTAGGAAAACTACCAGTAGCCAAAATCCTCATAAATAGCTTGTAACTGTTAAATAATAAGAATAATTTTGCCGATTAAACAAATTTAAACGTATGGGCTTCGACTGGAGAGAAATTTTTACCGTAAGCATGGTGCTTTTTGCAGTAATCGATATTGTGGGAAGCATTCCGATTATTGTAGACCTTCGCAATAAACTGGGGCATATCCAATCAGAAAAAGCTTCTATCGTGGCCATGGTCATCATGATCACCTTCCTTTTCGTAGGAGAAGAAATCCTAAAGCTAATAGGTATCGATGCCAGTTCGTTTGCCGTTGCCGGTTCGTTTGTACTCTTCTTCCTGGCATTGGAAATGATCCTGGGTATACGTCTTTACAAGGAAGACAACCCCAGCACTGCCTCAATAGTACCCATCGCCTTTCCGCTTATAGCCGGAGCAGGTACCATGACCACCCTTTTATCCCTTAGGGCCGAATATGAAAAGATCAATATAATCATAGCGATAGTAATAAATGTAATCGTAGTTTTTGTCGTGCTTAAAATGTCTTCCCGCATAGAAAGGGCGTTGGGAACAAACGGCCTTGGCGTTATCCGCAAAGTATTCGGGGTCATATTGCTTGCTATAGCTGTTAAATTATTTGCCGCGAATGTTAAACAATTGTTTGTGTAACATTATATTGTTTAATTTCACATATTAAAACCAAAACTCACCTTACCAAAAAAGAAACTCACACTACAATGAAAATTCTTATTTATACATTAATGGGACTTGCTGTTGCGCTCATTATATTTAATGTAACCCTACTCGATTTTAATAACCTTTTTGAAGGAAACAGTTTTGCAGCTGCCGTTGGTATAGTATTGTCACTATGTGCAATATGCGCACTGCTTATCCTTAAAATATCTAAAAACATCGAAGAAAAATCCAGGAACTAATGTTTGATGTTTTAATTATAGGAGGAGGCGTTTCTGGCGTTTCCTGTGCACTTATTATAGGTTCAGCACTTAAAAGACCTTATGCCGAAGGCAAAAAAGCCGGCATATTTACCCACCAGAAATCAACTTCACTTCAGGATGCCATTTTCAACAATGCATATGGTATTCCGGCAGGTACACTAGGCTCAGCACTAATGGAAACCAGCCTGGAGCAACTAGCAACGCTATATCCTGAAATGGAACAATTCGCTAACGAAAAAGTAATGAGCATAGAAGGTGAAGCCGGTAATTTTACCGTAACCACTAATAAAGGCTCATACAAAACAAAAGCTGTAGTAGTAGGAATTGGTTCAGCCAATACATTTGCTATAGAGGGACTTATGGATTATGTTATTCCTCACAAAAAAGCCATCCCTGAAAAAAACCGTATCCAGCTTAAAAACGATGATCATCTGGTAGCCGAAGGCATTTATACCATAGGAACTCTTGCAGGCCACCGCAGTCAGCTTGCTATTGCCGCAGGAAGCGGAGCAGCAGTAGGAACCGACATCCTGACGCTATGGAATGAAGGCAAACAGACACAATACCACGACAGTATAAGGAAGTAGTTTACAGTTGACAGTTGACAGTCGTCAGTTGGCAGTAGCTTCACTCGGCCTTTATACAACAATAATAATAAGCCCGGATTATATTGTAATCCGGGCTTATTATTTACGGGTGTAGCTCACTGCCTACTGTGACTGCAAACTGATTACTTTTTCTCAGTCAAAACAGCCTTCACCATATTATCCTCTTTAAGAATCATTTGGTAGTAAGTCTTTTCGCTTAGTAATTGTCGTGCAAATTCAGCTGCCAGATAGTGCTTAACCCTGTCTTTATGTTTATTAAGATGAAAAACAAGTCCGTTTTTAGCCAGGTAACTGCTAAAAGCATCAAAATACTTATCAGTAGCCATTACTTTATCGGTAATTTGTGTCGTTTGTAAACCTTTAAAGCCATTCCTGTCTTTATCAAGCTGTTCAAACACAAAATAGCTCACTATACCGCTCTGCATAACCATGGTAACTGCCTCATCACCGTGTTTGCCTTCCTGCGGCACAAAAGTATCAGGAATAATACCCCCGCCACCATAAACGATGCGGCCTTTGGCGGTTTTGAATTTTAAGGTATCGGCAACTTTTATGCTGTCAGCAGAATATAGTTCTCCGCTTTCGTAACGTTTCTCAAAGTCATTAAAATATTCCTCCCCACCGTGGTCGTAGCTGCGTTGGATAGATCTTCCTGAAGGCGTGTAATACCTCGCAACAGTAAGACGTACTGCGCTACCGTCGCCCAATGGCATTTCACGCTGCACAAGACCTTTACCAAAAGAACGTCGGCCCACAATTACACCTCTGTCATTGTCCTGTATAGCACCGGCTAATATTTCGCTGGCAGAGGCACTGTTCTCGTTAATAAGAACATAAAGCTTACCACTTTCAAAGTCTCCTTTTTTGGTAGCATAGGTCCTGTCTTCACGGTTCTTTTTGTTCTTGGTCATCACGATAAGCTCACCATCTTTCAGGAATTCATCGGCAATCTCAACTGCCTTTTCAAGATAACCGCCACCATTATCGCGTAAATCAACAATCAGAGATGTTGCGCCTTGCGCTTTTAGGTTGATAAGTGACCTATGGAATTCGTCAGCAGTAGTTTCAGCAAAACGGTTCACTTTTATATATCCGGCAGTGCTACCGGCCATTACAGCGGCATCAACACTCTTAATCGGAACTACATCGCGTGTTACATTTACCTTGAATTTCTTGTTTTCACTTTTCCTGAAAACCGTAAGCGTTACTTTAGAGCCCTCCTCACCTTTCAGCTTAGAGAAAAGCGTATCATTGGTCAGCTTGCGCCCATAAAGTTTACTGTTATCGGCAAAAAGGATCCTGTCACCCGCTTTAATCCCGGCCCTGTCAGAAGGACCTCCGGGAATGGGCTTAATTACCGCTACCGAATCTTTATACATATAGAAATTAACACCTATACCTACAAAATCGCCTTTCATGCTCTGGGCAACTTCTTCCATTTCATTTTTCGCTATATAGATGGAATGTGGATCGAGTTTTTCGAGAATGCTGTTCACGGTAATATCAACTATAGAGTCGGTATCCACATCATCAACATACTCGCTTTCAATAAAATCGATAAGCTTATTGAGTTTGCTCTTGTTAGAGCTTGAGATCATACCGCGCTTTTCTGCAGGGAAATTCAAAAAACTGCCCATAAGCAGCCCTACGGCAAGTGCCAGTGACAAAGCAATCGGTAAATATATTCTTTTAATTTTCATGTAAATCAGCTTCCAGATTAGGAATATGCACTACGTCTACTCCTGCCTTTTTGAGAAAATCTATCCCTGAGTTATCTTTATAACCCTCAAGATAAACAACTCTTGTAATTCCTGCCTGATGTATCAGCTTACTGCAATCTTTGCAGGGTGACATTGTTATATACAACGTGGCTCCCTCGCATGATTGCGTAGAACGGGCAACTTTCAGGATGGCATTTGCCTCGGCATGTAGCACATACCATTTAGTAAGCCCTTCATTGTCCTCGCAGCAATTTTCAAAGCCTGAGGGTGTACCATTATAACCGTCAGAAATTATCATTCTGTCTTTCACAATAATTGCGCCAACTTTTTTGCGTTTGCAATACGAAAGCTGGCCCCACTCCCTGGCTATCCTAAGATATGCCTTATCATACTTGTTTTGTTTTTTCTCTTTCATCTCAGGAAACACCCCTTATTACCAAATATAAGCCCATCAGGACTTGCTTTACGTTAAAAATTACCAAAATTTATTATTTATGATCATCGGTACCACCCCACCCGCTACAAAAGCAGATGTAACCAATACCCAGTCACGCCTGTTGAGTTTAAAAAATTCAGAAAGTATATAGGCTATAATCAGTACGCACAGTACAATTATCAGCTGTGCTGCTTCTATACCCAATGCGAATTCCAGCAGCGGTAAAAACTTATCTTCTGCATTCTTATCCAGTATCAGCTTAAAGTAATTAGAGAAACCAAGCCCGTGGATAAGCCCGAAGAAAAGCGTAACTATCGCCACAAAATTAAGGCTGTTACTGTTTTTCTGCGATTTTTTTCCCGACTTAATGATATTAAATATAGCGGTTATGAATATAGTAATCGGGATCAGGAATTCAACAACCCCGGGATTTACCTTTACCACCCCATACACCGAAAGCATAAGCGAAAGTGTATGCCCTATCGTAAATATCGAAACCAGCAGCAACACATTTTTCCAGTCCTTAAAAGTATAAGGAACGGTAAGCACAACCAAAAAAAGAATGTGGTCGTATGCATTGATATCCAGCACATGGCGAAGGCCAGTTTCAAAATATAGCCAAAAATCTGACATAATAGGACTAATAATTATTTAAACCGTAAACTTACGGTATTTTTAATAAACTTTTCTTACTGTAATCTCTTATAAAGAACGCAGGATTAGCTAAAATCTTTTAAAAAATTATTTCAGCATAAAATATAGAAGTATATTTGCTGTTCAATTTTAACAGAAACAACATGTCCATTTCAGATTTATTCGATAGTGGTTTCAAGAACAGGAATAAAGGGCATTTCTCTGCAATCGTAAGGGTTGCAATGGAGAACGGCCACCTTAGTACAGAAGAGCGCCACTTTCTTGACAAGCTGGCTAAAGAGCTTGAGATTTCAGCAGAAGAATACAAAGAAATACTTGAAAACCCTCTAAGATACCCTATCAACCCTCCGTACCTTCACGTACACAGGCTTGAGCGTCTTTACGACCTTTCGAGAATGGTTTATGCAGACCACGTACTTGGACCGAAACAAAAAGAAATACTTACACGTTTTGCACTAGCACTTGGCTTTACACCGGGTAACGTACATTACATTGTAGATAAAGCATTATCGCTATTGGTTCTAAATGTAGATTTAGATACTTTCCTTTACGAAATGCAACATATGAATAAATAAGAAAGTTGCTTAGGTACTGAAAAGCTTAGGCTCTTAGGTTTAAAGCAATCTCAAAATAAAAAATCCCGCTTTTGCGGGATTTTCTTTTATATAGCCTTCATCTATCACTTAGTAACCTAAGAGCCTAAGCTTCTCAGTTACTCAGAAACTCAGCTACTCATATTTCGCCATAAACTCTTCCGCCTTAGTTACCATATTAGCACTTCCGCAGAAGAACGGCACACGCTGATGCAATTCTGTTGGCTGTATTTCCATAATCCTTCCAAAACCATCCGACGCTTTCCCCCCGGCCTGTTCGGCAATAAAAGCCATCGGGTTGCATTCGTATAAAAGCCTCAGTTTACCTTTTGGTGCTTTAGAGCTTGTCGGGTAAATATAGATCCCACCTTTAATCATGTTCCTATGGATGTCTGAAACAAGGCTACCGATGTAGCGTGATGTATAGGGCCTGTCGCCTTCTTCCAGCTGGCAATATTTGATATAATCTTTAACGCCCTGCGGAAAATGCACATAGTTACCTTCGTTTATCGAATAGATGTTTCCGTCTTTAGGGAAAGTCAGGTTAGGGTGCGAAAGGTAGAATGTACCAATGGCTGGGTTAAGCGTAAACCCGTTAACACCGTTTCCTGTAGTATACACAAGCATGGTTGATGTTCCGTAAATAACATAACCTGCCGCTACCTGATTTACTCCCGGCTGAAGGAAGTCTTCAATAGTTACGGGAGTTCCCACCGGCGTTACCCTTCTAAAAACCGAGAATATAGTTCCTACCGAAACGTTTACATCTATGTTAGATGATCCGTCAAGCGGATCCATAAGCACTACATATTTGTTATTATGTGCCCCGTCATTACCCTGAATTGTGATAAAGTCGTCATTCTCTTCAGAGGCGATACCGCATACAATTTCACGGTTAATAAGCGTCTGCATAAAGATCTCATTAGCATAAACATCAAGCTTCTGCTGGTCTTCTCCCTGTACATTCTGCTCCCCGAACTTTCCAATGATATCAACCAATCCGGCCTTGTTCACCTTGTAGTTCACGACTTTAGCTGCAAGTCGTATCGAATTGATTAGTTTTGATAATTCGCCCGAAGAATATTTAAAATCTTCCTGTCTTTCAATGATAAACTCGCCTAATGTCCTGTTGCGTTCTTCCATTACTATAACGTTGTAGTTGTGTTGAGGGCACAAATATCGAAATTTTTGTGATATGAAAAGAAATTATTATTTCCATACCTTTTTGCTCGTATTTTTGCGCAAATTTGGCAAATGATTGTACGAAAAGGACATAAAGGAGATATGCCTGCCGTTTTAGAACTTATCAGAGAACTGGCAGTATTTGAAAAAGAACCCGATGCCGTAGTGGTATCTGTAGAAGAACTGGAACGCGATGGCTTTGGCCCTGTGCCGCTCTTCAATACTTTTGTTGCAGAAGAGAATGGAGAAATTATTGGGATGGCATTGTTTTATTACCGTTATTCGACGTGGAAAGGCAAAACCATTCACCTGGAAGACCTTATAGTTACCCAGAGTAAAAGGGGTACAGGCGCGGGCAGTGCTTTGTATAAGGAATTTATGAAGAACGCTAAACAAGAAGGCGTGCGCCGTGTAGAATGGAATGTGCTCGACTGGAATACCCATGCTATTGAGTTCTACGAGCGTTCGGGAGCGGCCATTCTGGAAAGCTGGCGTACAGTACAGATGACCGAAGAAGGAATCACTAAGTTTACATTAGATCTATAAATAACTGAAAAAATGAAAGTTTTCAAATTTGGAGGAGCATCAGTAAAAGATGCCGATGGTATTAAAAATGTGTATGATGTTTTAGAAAAAGTTGGCCACGAAGACGTGCTGCTGGTTATCTCTGCTATGGGTAAGACAACCAACGCCTTCGAGGTGGTTATAAAGAACTATTTCGATAAATCGCCTGAACTTCAGGCATCCATACAGGAAGTAAAAAAGTACCATAACCAGATATTGATGGACTTGTTTGAAGACGAGAACGATGCGGTTTTTGGTGCTATCAATGCTATATTTACCGATCTTGAAAGCTTCCTTCAGCATAATAAGTCGCCTAACTATAACTTTGTGTACGACCAGATCGTAAGCCTTGGTGAGGTGCTTTCTACAACAGTAGTGAGCCACTACTTTAATTCACGAGGACTTAAAAACCAGTGGATCGATGTGCGTGAGCTTATCAAAACCGACAACACCTATCGTGATGCTATTGTTGACTGGGACCAAACACAGAAAAACATTAAAGGGCTTAAGAAAAAGACCCTTAACATCACTCAGGGATTCCTGGGGTCTGACGAAAACGGATTCACAACCACACTTGGAAGAGAAGGATCTGACTATACTGCTGCTATTTTTGCATACTGCATGAATGCGGAAAGCGTAACCATATGGAAAGATGTACCGGGGGTTCTTAATGCTGACCCTCGTTATTTTGAAAACGCCATACTGCTTAATCAGATTTCGTACCGTGAGGCTATCGAGCTTGCGTTTTACGGTGCAACGGTTATCCACCCGAAAACATTACAGCCTTTACAGAAAAAGGAAATTCCGCTATTTGTAAAATCGTTCGTAAACCCATTATTGCCGGGTACGCGCGTAAGCAAAGGAGCCGATCTTGAGCCACAGGCTTCATGTTTTATCGTAAAGAAAAACCAACTGCTAATCTCGCTTTCATCGCTTGATTTCTCTTTTATTATGGAAGAAAACATCAGCGAAATTTTTGGCCTGCTTCATAAATACAAAATCAAAGTAACGCTTATTCAGAATACGGCAATTAGCTTCTCGATTTGTGTTGAAGATAAATTCGGCAACTTCCCGGAACTAAAAAATGTACTGGCTAAGAAATTCCAGGTTACTTACAACGAAAACGTATCGCTATACACCATCCGCCACTTTACCGAAGCTGCTGCTGAAACGGTAGCCAAAGGCAAAGAAGTACTGGTAAAACAGATAAGCCGCGAAACAATGCAGATTGTTACTAAGGAGGCTTAGTTAATTTTCAGTCACAGTCGCAATTTTCAACAAGCGTATTTAATCTTTAAGACTATAAAATTATAAACCCCAATAATTAGAAAATTATTGGGGTTTTCTTTTAAGTTATTCGTTACCTTCCATTCCGTTCATTTTCTCCTCTTCTTCTCTTGCTTTTTGTTGTAAAGCTTCGTTCTCAGGGTCTTGTGAAGCAGCTGTTACTGCATTCACATATTCAGGACAGCATCTGTATTTTATTTTTAAAATTGTATTAGCAGGAAGCAAATAAAGCAATAATGAAACTGAGCCAAATACTATTGTTCTGACAAATATCCTCTTGTAATATCCATCTTTATTCCCGGAATATTTTAATATTGTTGTTAATGTCAAAACAAAAAACGGCACAATTCCCACCAAGAGCATAAAAGAAGCTCCAGGCCACATCATAACTTTAAACAGTATTCCGACAACCGCAACTGACAATAGCATCCCTGTAAAAATCGCTCCCGGAATACGGACTCCTTTTATACCGGCATAACTACTTTTTTTAAACATATCTCTTGTCCTGATTCCATTAAAAAAGGCAAAACCAAAATAGAAGTAAAGCATAGCTAATAAGCCTAAGGCCAGTATTGTAAGCATGTTCCCTCCCGGAATTGGGATTAAGCTTAATATGATTCCGATAACGGCAAATAAGAGTAATATTCTTTCGGTGATTTTCATAAATGGTTTAAGATTGGTTATAATGCGAAAATAAGTAAATTGTGGTATCAGAACAGCATTTAATTCTTCCCTTTAAATACACTACTTTTGCCTTTTTTGAGTTTATAGTGTACTATGCTGAAAAACGGGCTCTTACTGGTACTTTTATGTTGCTTTTCTGCACTTTACGGGCAGGAGATCACTACGCCTTATAAAAACCGTAAGATTGCTGTGGTTCAGGATACCCTAAAAATAGACAGCGTTAGTATCAACAAAGCCTTTTTTAAGCTTCAGGACATAAACGGTGCTGATATAGACACCTCTTATTACAAGGTTGATTTTAAAAACAGTACGCTGGTTTTCCGTAATGGCTTTACCTCTCAGGACAGCCTTACCATGCGGTACCTCTCCTACCCAGAACATCTTACCAAAAAATACAGCATTTATGATAACAGCCGTGTTGTGAGCAACGATGCCGGCAACATGAATCTCTATAAAGTTACCCGCGATCCGCTGAATACCTACAGGCCTTTTGACGGCCTTACCACATCAGGAAGCATTACCCGTGGCATTACAGTTGGTAACAACCAGAATGCGGTTGTAAACTCTAATCTTGACCTTCAGATTACCGGAAAAATATCCGAAAAAGTAAGCCTTCGCGCTTCCATACAGGATACCAACATTCCGTTACAGGAAGGGGGCTATTCGCAAAAGCTGGACGAATTCGACCAGATATTCATAGAAATGTTCAGCGATAAATGGGCCGTACGCGCCGGTGACCTTTTCCTTGAAAACCGGCAATCGCGTTTCCTTAACTTCAACAAAAAAGTACAGGGGTTGTCCACTACCTTCAATTTTGGAAGGGAAGGCAATAAAACATCCATTTTTGCAGCCGCAGCACTGGTCCGCGGGCAATATGCCAAAAGTACCTTTACAGGGCAGGAAGGCAATCAGGGACCATATAAACTCCGTGGTGCCAATAACGAACTATATGTTTTGGTGATATCCGGATCGGAAAGGGTATTTGTAAACGGTATTCTTCTTGAACGCGGCGAGAACAACGATTACATCATCGACTATAATGCAGGAGAAATTATATTTACCTCACTTTTTCCAATTACTTCAGAAATGCGTATCAATGTAGAATATCAGTATTCCGAACGCAGCTATACCCGTTTTGTAACCTACGGTGGTGTTACGCATGAAGCAGAAGACTGGAGCATTGGCGGATTCGTGTATTCTGAAAATGATGTAAAAACGCAGCAATTGCAACAAAACCTTTCTAACGAACAGATAGAAATATTAAAACAAGCCGGAGACGACCCGTTGAAAATGACTGCACCTTCTGCTTTCGTCGACAGTTATTCTGACAATAAGATCCTTTATAAAAAGGTAGTCATAAACGGAGTTGAAGCCTTTGAATATTCCAACAATCAGGCGGATGAATTGTATAATGTACGTTTCAGTCTTGTTGGCAATAACCTGGGAAATTACATTCTGGCGAATGCCGCTGCGGTAGGCCGCATCTATCAGTATGTTGAACCGATAGACGGTATACCTCAGGGAAATTATGAGCCTATCATACGCCTAACGCCTCCCACTAAAATACAGATTGCTACCGTGTTGGGTAAATATAACCCAAGCGAAAAGACCCTTATAGATTTTGAAGCCGGTATCAGCAATAATGACCTCAACCTTTTCTCGCCTTTAGACGATGATAACAACAATGGTGTGGCCGGAAAACTGAATGCAAAACAGCGGCTTTATACCGGAAACTGGGAACTGGATGCTTTTGCCAATTACCAGTTCATCCAAAAAGACTTCAGGACGATTGAGCGACTGTTCAACATCGAGTTCAGCCGTGACTGGAACCTTACTAATATCGTAATAACCGAGGGTAATCAGAGTTACCTCATCGCCGGAACAACCTTCAGGCTACCCAAAAAAGGGGAAGTGAATTACCAGATCGAAAAACTGGACTTTTCCAATGCCTTTACCGGAACACGCCATGTGGTTGACGGGAGGCTTACTTTCAACAAATTACTGGTTCAGGACAGAGGAAGCATCCTAAGCAGCAACAGCGACTATTCCACTTCAACATTTGTGCGTAATGAAGCCCTTGCCAAATACCACTTTGGCAAAAACTGGGTAGGTGGTACTTCACGCATTGAGGATAACCAGGAAAAACTGAAACCTACAAAAGCATTTACTACACTCAGCCAGCGATTTAATGAATTCGGAGCATTCGTTGGCCGTGGGGACAGTACAAAAGTATATATGGAGCTCGGTTATCTTCAGCGTACCAACGATAGCCTTGTAAACGGATTGCTGAAAAAAGTGAATACTTCGAATTCGTATTACATGAAATCCAGACTACTGAAAACTGATAAAAGCGACCTGACAGTGTTTGTGAACTATCGCAGGCTGAAATTTGAAGACCCGGCATTTAAAGATGAGCCTTCGCTCAATTCAAGGGTGCTGTACAACGACCGTTATTGGGATCAGTTGGTACAGGTTAATACGGCTTATGAGAATACTTCAGGAACAATAGCACAACAGGAATTCACTTATCTCGAAGTAGAGCCGGGACAGGGAGTATACATGTGGAACGATTATAACGGCAATGGTATTCAGGAACTTCAGGAATTTGAGATAGCTCCTTTCCCTGACAAGGCAACATTTGTAAGGGTGTTTTTGCCCAATCAGGTATTTTTGAGAACACATCAGAATAAATTCTCGCAGTCGGTTACATTTAACCCTAACCAATGGCAAAACGAAACGGGTTTTAAAAAATTCCTGTCTTATTTTTATGATCAGGCTTCATTCCTTATCGACAGAAAAATAGAACGTGACTCTGATAACTTCGACCTCAATCCTTTTTCAAACAGCGAGAAGAATCTGTTAGGGCTAAGCTCAGCCATACGCAACAGTTTGTTTTACAACCGTGGTAAGCAGGATCATTCCGTTACCTATACTTACCTAAAAAACCGTGCAAGAACTTTGCTAACTGTCGGATCACAGGAAAACAGCAACAGCAGCCATCAGCTGCAATATGCGCATTTGGTACAAAAAACATGGCTGTTCGGCTTTTTAGGGCAAACTATTAATTCGGCATCATCCTCAGAAAATTACGGCAGTAAAAACTTTAAGGTTGAAGGCTTCGGGCTTGCGCCAAAAGTATCGTATATTTTTTCGCGTAATGCGAGTTGGGACCTGTTCTACGAATACCGTAACAAAGAGAACCAGATTGGCGACATGGAAAAACTAGACCAGCAACGTTTGGGGACATCATTCAGCTATGCATCCGAAAAGCAATTTACAGCTAATGGGGAATTCTCTTTTTACAACAATGCTTTTACCGGTAATGAAATGACTCCTGCGGCCTTCCAGATGCTGGAGGGATTACAGGCTGGGCAAAACCTGACCTGGAGATTATTGCTTCAAAAGAACCTTACGCAATTCCTTGATGTGAATGTGAGCTACCAGGGCAGAAAGAGCGAAACCAGCAAAGCCATACATACAGGTAGTGTTCAGCTAAGGGCTTATTTTTAGAAGGCTTTTATTAATTCCCTACGAGAATTTTATAATAAATAATTACTTCTACCAACATTAAATCGCTAAGCTATAAATATCCGACTCTCATTTTCCCGTTAGGAAAATAATTTTGGTATCAATAGTTAAGAAAAAAGACAAATTTTTCCCGTAGGGAATTAATACAAACTCCCTCAACTCCTCTTATCAATAAAATTAATCGGCTTTCGGCTCATTGGGTTAAACATTACGCTGTTTACCTCCTCAGCCGATACAAAAACGATTTTAGGCGTAACCCTGAGCTTGGCCCTGAAATGATCTTTAATTTCGGCTAACAACGCATCTGTAGGGGCTACAGCAACTGCTTTGATAAGGATTTCATCCGTTCCGAGATCATTAGTGCTTATCTCAATGATATGGTTTTCAACCTCAGGAAAAGACCTCAGTAAATCAATCATTGCAGGCGGATATAATGTCGTTCCCTTATATTTTATCATTTGCTGCTTGCGCCCTATAACCGGACCTATGCGCATGGTATTTCTTCCACATTGGCAAGGCTCGTGATGCAACTGAACGATATCGCCCGTTTTAAAACGTATCAAAGGCATACCTTCTATACCAAGCGTAGTAACCACAAGCTCTCCGGGACTACCATCGGAAACCGGATTATCGTTTTCATCAAGCACCTCAGCAATGATAAGATCGGGATGTTGATGCCCTCCGCAGGAATACTCACATTCAGCGAAGGCCGTGCTCATCTCGGTAGAGGCATAAGTAGAGAATAATTTAATATCCCATTTATCCTTAATCTTTTGCGACAGGGTATTGTTAGAAAAATCCTGATTCCTCAAAGGTTCGCCAATACATATAGCACCTTTTATTCCCGAGTTCTTATAATCTATATTATGGTTTTCGGCATATTCTATTAGCTTAAGCAAAAAAGAAGGCACCGTGATAAGGTAAGACGGATTGTATTTTAGGATAGAGTCCCATTGCAATTCCGGCACGCCGGCACCTACCCTGATGACACCTGCCTTTATTTTTCTCAATCCTAAAAAATAGGCCAGTCCGGCCATAAAGCGCCTGTCTATAGTCGTCATGAGCTGAACCACATCACCTTCTTTTAGCCCTGAGCACAAAAAGGATATTGCTTCATTATAGGAAAGCCTGTCGAGATCTTTATCTGTAAGCCCAAAAGTAACCGGTTTTCCCGATGTGCCTGATGTCGTTGTGTAATCAATGATCTGCGATTTAGGAACGCATAAAAAATCATCATTGAATTCCTGAAGCTGTTCTTTAGTCGTTATCGGAAGCTTTTGCAGGCCTTCGAGAGTAGTTACAGATGCAACATCAATTTTCTCAGCACTGAAAATACGTTTATAGTAAGGTGAATTAGCCGCAGCATAACGCAGTGCTTCTACAAGCTTTTGCTCCTGTAGTGTTTTTATTTCGGCTGCCGAAGCCGTTTCTATAGAAGGGACATCCATACTAATTCAGTTTCTTACTTATTTTCTTGAGATACGCTTCCGTTTTCTCTTTATCAGGAAGCGTCGTAATTTCTTTTCCTAGTGCCTTTTCAAACTCATATTGAGCGGCAGTGTAATAGCCTTTATTGTAAAAATACAGTCCCGCTTTATAATATACTACCCAAAAATCAGGATTTAATGCCTGATAATGCCTTATATATGACTCATCAAGAGGTGTTTTATCTTTTATAGCCTTATCTACTTTACGGTCTTCTATCCTGAAATTTTCATAATTCCTGTATGCCTGCGAATTTACGAATTCGTCTTGGGGTATTGCAAGGGAATCTATTGCAAGCGATACGGTAGTATTTTTATGTTCTTTGCCAAACACCTCATCAAGGTCATAAGCAGCATACTCACCCAACTGATACGGATTAGACGAAACCCACACGAGCCTTTGTTCCGGTTTGAATATAACTGAGTGATGCGCCAACAGCTGATTGACTGCTTTTTCATTGCCATAACCCAATGCCAGTTCGTTTAGCCCTTTGGTATCCCTCATGATTGCCGCTGCCTTTTCAGGATTGATTTTATCCTGCTCACCGAGGAGTTCGGTCATACGTTCAAACCTGTATTCAGAATGGCTGTTTTTAATAGCGTAATTATTGTTTTCGTCTCCTTTGTAAGCATCGCTCTGAAAATGATTGGAACAAACAAGCTGCGACGAATTTGGCATTTCAAACACACCAAACTTATTAGGCGACACTTCAATCAATACCGTTTTATGGTCATTGGCGCTGCCTACCATAATGCTTTCCGAGACAAAAACCTCATGCTTCTTCGCAATGGCAATAGCCTCATCCGTATTTTTAGCGTACTGAAGTATCTGTCGTGTAAGCAGGGATATGGGGGTTTTTGCTACAAGCGGCATATCTGACTTACCTGAGTTAATGGTAACCGTAAGCCCTTCGGTATTCATACCTGAAAGTGTACCTATCATTCCTGCCCAGGCAATTGAAACGTATGGATAACCTGTAGAAGGTTTTATAAATGAAATCAGTTTATTCTTTGCGAAATCATCGCCGGCATAAAAGTCAAGGTTACGGGCAATGAGCAGCGAGCCGTCTTCCGACTTATCTCCCCATACCGAAAAAGAGGTACAGCCTACCAGCGAAAGATCGCTCAATGCATGGCCAATATCGTGGGCTGCGTGCAGGTAAAGTGAACGAAGGTATGGCGGGGCTACATAGTCGTAATCATGAGAAAGGTATTGCGAAAGTCCGTAAATCTCGGTCTTGTATTCCGGTTCTACATGCAGGTACAGTTTCCTGTTATACCATTTAAGGAACTGTCTCAGCATTTTCAGCTTGAATTCAGAAGGCACGATCTCTTTTACCTTTTCGAAAAAAACCTGCTCCTGATAATGTATAAGATCCTGAGAGAGGGCTCCAGTAACCAATCCTCTTTGCAACGGATCACCTTCGGCATAAAGTTCCCATAGGCCCTGTTTGTTCTTCAGTAAAAAGTTATTACCACTTTGAAACGTACTGTCATTTTGTTTCACCACAACAGGTACGGTGCCATTATAGCCTTCGGTAACCGGTTTATCATGAAGAGAATTATATGTACCGCACGACGACAGTAACAGTACTGTACAGCATAGTAGCAGATAACATATAATCTTTCTCATTTTAATGGCCTAACTCAGCATTTATCTTATTTATCAGGTAGTCTTTGCCTAAAATTTCGCAGCAGGTAACAACCGCCCCTATAGTAACGCCCAAAACACCATGCATATTGATGCTTTGGCCTGTAAAGTAAAAATTATCAATTTTGGTTTTGGCCGATATAAAAGTCTTCATCGGACTATTAGAATCTTTTACATAGCCATACAGGTTACCATTTTGCCCGCCAATGTAATCCCGATAAGAAAGCGGTGTAGAGGTATGCACCGATTTGATGCACTCCCTTATCCCCGGGAATTTCTTCTCCACTTCTTTCAGGAACTGTTCGGTTTTCTGCTCTTTAAAACGGGCATACTCTTCACCCCTGTCAAACTCTTCGGCAGTAGTATTATGGGTATGTGCCCATTGCTTCACATCGTTAAAGTCCATAAAGGTAATCAGCGTCATGCTTTCTGCCCACTCTTCCTGTTTTGCCGAAACATTCATCGAAGCCATATAGGCTTCCGGCCATGAATCAGGAGTTGTATTAATAGCATCCCACACCCTTGTACTGTCCTTAAAATGATAGTAATTATGGTTCAGGTATTTAAATGTTCCGGGCTTGAATACGATATAAAGACTAAAAGCAGAATACACACACTCTAATCCCTGAATACGGTTATAGTACGATTTCCTGAATTTTTCTTTGCCTATAAAATCAAGTGTTGTTTTGGGTTCAATGTTAGAGATAAAAATATCCCCAAAAACCTCTTCCCCTGTTTTTATCTTAGCCGAGACAAGCTTATCGCCTTCAAAGCCAAAGCCGTTTACCTCCTTGTATTTATAGGTTTCGCCTCCGTATTTTTTAAGCTGTTTTATCAGCTGCTTTGTAATCTGGCTTCCGCCATTAACGCATCGCCAGGCACTTTGCATATATGAATTTACTTTCTCTAGACGTTAGTCGGCTTGACAAATGAATTAGAACCGAAGAATTATGGTGGTTTTTTTTTAACATCTGGAGTAGAACTTCAGTTTCCTTTACGAGTATCCATTGAAGATGTTGAACAGGCGAGACGACTAGGATCTAGTCTTGAAATGGATCTGGGTTTAGCAAAGTCAGTACTTTAATGCTTAAAAGAAATTTTACTCAGGTATCGAAGAAAAATAGAAGCAAATT
>QFQM01000092.1 GCA_003243255.1 Flavobacterium psychrophilum
CATTGGTGTAAGCGTAAGCGATACAAAAGCCGACACCAACACGGCCGCCGCGATGACGACCCCAAACTCCCGGAAGAGTCGGCCCACAAAACCTTCAAGGAAGATTACAGGAAGGAAAACCGCTGCAAGCGTTACGGAAATGGAAATAACCGCAAAGAAGATCTCATTTGCTCCTTTCATAGCGGCTTCTATAGGTGTCATACCCTCTTCCACCTTTTTGAAGATATTTTCGGTAACAACAATACCATCATCCACTACAAGTCCCGTAGCCAGTACGATTGCCAATAGTGTAAGTACATTTATCGAAAAACCGAAAATATACATGATGAAGAATGTAGCGATAAGCGATACCGGTATATCTAATAACGGACGTAATGCTATAGCCCAGTCCCTGAAGAAAAGGTAAATAATCAGGGTTACCAGTATAATTGATATTGCCAGTGTTTCAGCAACCTCCAGTACCGATTTTTTGATGAATACTGTATTATCAATAACGATGTTAGTAACCAAATCGGCAGGAAGCTCCTTTTTCATCTGGTCGTATTGAGCATAGAAAGCATCGGCAATCTCAACATAGTTTGTTCCCGGCTGCGGAATAATAGCAAGGCCGACAAGCTGCTGACCATCATTGGTCATTTTAGTCTCTGTATTCTCAGGACCCAGTTCGGCATTACCTACATCGCTAAAACGAACGATCTTCTCGCCTTCCGACTTGATTATAATATTATTGAACTCCTGCGCAGACGCTAGGTTACCCAATGTTTTGATAGTAAGCTCAGTATTGGCACCAGTCAGTTTACCCGTTGGCAGTTCGACATTCTGGCTGTTCAACGCATTACGAACATCGCTAACGGTAACACCATACGAATTCAGTTTTATAGGGTCAAGCCAAAGCCTCATAGCATAACGCTTCTGCCCCCATATCTGTACGCTGCTCACCCCCGGAATGGTCTGTAACCTTTCGGCAATAACATTCTCGGCATAATCACTCAATTCAAGAGGATCGCGTGTAGCACTCTGAACCGTCATGGTGATGATGGGCTCTGAATCGGCATCTGCCTTAGATACTACAGGAGGAGCATCAATATCCTGCGGAAGGCTGCGTACCGCCTGGGATACTTTGTCGCGCACGTCGTTAGCAGCTTCTTCCAGATTCTTTTCAAGTTCAAATTCTATGGTAATATTACTCGAACCCTGATTACTTGATGAAGTAATGTTACGGATACCATCAATAGAGTTTATGGCTTTTTCAAGCGGTTCGGTAATCTGTGATTCAATAATATCGGCATTAGCACCTGCATAGCTGGTACGTACAGATATTTGTGCCGGATCGATAGAAGGGAATTCCCTTACGCCCAAAAATGTATAGCCTATAACCCCAAAAAGGATTATGGTAATATTCATTACTATGGTAAGTACGGGACGCTTTATACTTAAGGTAGATAAACTCATCGCTACTTCGCTTTTTTAGTTAGCGATACTTTTACCGGAGTTTCTTTTTTCAGGGTAAGTACACCCGTTGTAAGTACAGTATCTCCTGCCTTAAGGCCCGATAGCACTACAATGTCTTTATCGGTACGTGTGCCGGTTTCAACAGGGGCTTCCTGCGCCTGGCCGTTCCTTACTACAAAAACTTTTTTGCCTCCCTGTACCGGAACGATAGCCTCGGTAGGGATTACAAAAGCATCTTTAACCTCATCAAGCGGAAGGATTACATTCGCAAAAGTACCCGGCAGCAATTTGCCCTGAGCATTGTCTGCAATAGCTCTTACTTTCAGGGTACGGGTAGTAACCTCAACAGATGGCTCCAAAGCATATACCTTAGCCTGAAATTTCTCTGCGCTTCCGGCTACCGTAAATGTAATTACTGAATTCACCTTCATTTGCGAAGCATACTTTTCAGGAACAGAAAAAGTTATCTTGATCTGACTGCTGCTAACCAAATTTGTTATAAGCGTTGTTGGGGTAACATAAGTTCCTGGAGAGATATTACGCAAACCGATAGTCCCTGAAAAGGGAGCTCTGATTGAGGTCTTTCCTATCTGTGCATTGATAAGCTGCGTTTGCGCCTGTGCAGTTTTGTAGTCGGCACTGGCAATATCATATTCTTCCTGGCTTATGGCTTCTTTTTGCAGCAGCAGTCTCGCACGCCTTTCATTTTCAGCAGCAAGAGTCTGTCTTGTCTTTGCCTGGCCTGCCTGTGCACGCAACTCTATATCATTTATCTTTAACAACACCTGTCCTTTACTGACTTTGGCACCTTCGGTAAAAAATATCTTTTCGGCAATACCTGAAACTTCTGAATGCACTTCAATCTGCTCATTCGCCTCAATAGATCCTGAGAGGGATAATGTATTGGCAAATTCCTGAGGAGCAACCACTACCCCATTTACAGCCATTGTTGGCTTTTTACCATCTTTGCCTCCACCTCCGCCGGCAGATTCCATTTTTTGTTTTTTGTTCTCCGATATCCTGTAAAAAACAAGGGCTCCAACGCCCGCAATCAAGAGTGTATATACAATGTATTTTACCTTCATAATATGATATAGTATAGGGATTTGCAAATCTACACGAATAGCATGCCAATGTTATTACGAAAACGTAATAAATGACCAATTGAATTCGTCAGAGCCTATCGTACAGATGCGCTACAAAACTAAGCCAATATATTGATGAATGGAAAAAAACGCGCCATACTTTAACAAAAATATTCGGGCTCTTTTCTTACATAAAAACATAACTATCAATACACTACAATTTTAAAGCCAAGAGAAATCAAATCATTTTCCGGAAAAGTGCTAAAGAAAAATACGACGAGAAGGCATAATATCAGGTCAAAAGGTAAATTTTAAACCCTTTTTGCGAATGAATATATTTTTTTTGGGCAAATCAACTCATTGTTAGTCAGTTAACTGCATCACAAACAGTATTCGTTGCCCCCGGACAAATACTTAAAAATAATGTGTGTGCTTATTTCGTTAAAAGCTTCCTATATATTCAGGAAGCTTTTTTATTAGCAGAATATGCTTATGATTATCTCCTGTATAAAGGCAACGATCATTACTATAAATTGTAACATAACTATTGTTTTTTGATTGTGGTTTTTCTTTGATTGAAGAATATTACAAACGTCATAAGAAAGCCAAATAGTATAGGCTTTATGAAATCAATACCAAAAATAATTTTCCCTAAAAAGGCCAGCGCACTAAAAATAAGCAGCAAGACCAGTATACCAAAAGAATACCTTAGGTAAGGATTTGAAGATGCCATAAAAGGTTTTTCCTGAGTATTGATATACAGAAAACAACTTAGTGCTGAGCCTACAGCAAGATATCCATACCAGCGTACATCAAACAAAGTATCGGCAAGGTAGCCTATGGTAAGGCTAACAAATAACAAAGTGCAAAAAATTAAAGTATGTACAAAGGTAATTTTCATCAGGATCGTTATGCTTCAAGAAGTTGTTTCTTTCTCATGTTGTATTGAATGGCTATAAGTGCGGCAGCTGTAGAGAATACCGGTACCAAAGATCTTACTCCGTCAAAGTAATACAATACTGCGCCGATGACAGAAAAGACAAGCAGGTTTACAGTTATTATCAGGAGTAGCAATTGTTTTTTAGTTGTAATCTTCATAACCGGTTGATTTATCAGGTTTATGATACA
The DNA here is from genome assembly GCA_003243255.1 of Flavobacterium psychrophilum. The sequence goes on from QFQM01000092.1 coordinate 3,666, forward strand.
AACGTACCAAATCTTTACAACAGAAAATTGTAAAATTGGGACATTTCAACTAATCTTCAAAATACCAATACGTTTCCTGGCTTCCAAGCTTAGTAAGCTTAGACAATAATGTTTTAGGCGACTGATGTGTAACCGACTTGAAATGCTTAATGTAATGTGCCTGATCGTAATACAGGCTGTAAAGGGCAACATCAGTAAGGGAAGCCTCCTCGCCCATTGCCTGAGAATAGTTGAGCGCATTGCGGAACATTACCAGCTTTTTATACTCCTCAACACTACAGCACAGGTGCTTTTTAAAAAGGCGCAATAAGGTTTTACGGTTCACATCCAATTGTTCTGAAAGCTCTTCTACCTTAACCGAACCGTTTGAATTCAATATTTCCTGAACCGCTTTTTTTACTACCGGTTCCTCAAAACCTACAAAATTTGCTTTAAAAAAGGCATCAAGCAAATCGGCTTTAGCTTCTGCATTATCCTCTGCATAAACTTTTTGCATCGCCTCAACAAAAGGATTACCAAAACAATTAAGTACGTTCATTGACCTATCAAAAAAGCCCCCTAAAGCCTCTTTTAAAAAGTGGTTTAGTCCTAACGGATTGAATACAATACCTATTTTATCGAACACTCCATTGAGCTCCACTCTAAAATTTTGATCGGTATTAATGGAATAAAAAGAAAGTATCTTATCCCCCGACGAAGGCAACACAACAGAACCTTCATCGGTAAGGCTAACTTCCGAACCTTTATAAATGGTGATAGCGTGTTTGTAATTGGGGTAAAAAAAGAATTTTTTACTGAATACAGGATCATCAGACACATGAAAATAGTAGTAGTCTATATATTTTGCTACTACCACATCTTTAGGTTTTATGGTTATAAAATTTCCCGTCGTATCCAATGCCATTCTCTTTTCTCTTCAGTAAAAATAAGCAATCCCGTTGAAATAGTAAACGAAAAAACATAACATCTATTGTTAAAAAGCAACTTATAAAATTAGCCTTTACAAATAAAATTTTAAAATATCATAAAAAATAATTTTTAGACTAATCTAAATTTATACTTTTGTAAAACTAATTATATATTTAGATAATGAAAACTTACATTCAGTTACTACTGATATTCGCCACATTACCCCTGTTCGCCCAAACGGGAAGCATAAAAGGAACCATCACGCAAAACAATGAACCCGTTCCTGCTGTAAACATTGTTGTACTCCCTACAGGCCAGTCTTTAGCTGCGGACAACGATGGAAATTATGAAATAAAAAATATGCCTTTTGGTAACTATGAAATCATCTTTACTTCAGTAGGAATGCTGAACGAACGCAAAAAGGTAACTGTAAATAGTACTACGCCTATTGTACTGAACATTGCCATGCAGGATGAGAACAAAGCCCTTGAAGAAGTGGTTATCACCGGAACAATGAAAGAAGTAAGCAGAAGCGACAGCCCTATTCCGGTAGAGATCATTACACCAAAACTCTTTAAAAAGAATCCCACCGCCAGCCTTTTTGAAGCCGTGGGAATGGTAAATGGAGTTATGCCACAGCTTAACTGTAATGTATGCAATACAGGAGACATACACATAAACGGTATGGAAGGACCATACACCATGATACTCATAGACGGTATGCCGATAGTTAGTGCCCTGTCCACCGTCTATGGGCTTAGTGGTATACCTAACAGCATTGTAGAACGTATTGAAGTGGTAAAAGGACCTGCTTCTTCGCTGTACGGGTCTGAAGCGATGGGAGGTATCATTAATGTGATAACCAAAAGCCCAACTAAAGCACCCATAGTAAGCGCTGACTATTTCTTTACCAGCTGGGGAGAACAAAGCCTTGATGCTGCGGTGAAACTCAAAGCCGGTACAGCTACATCGCTTCTTGGCGTAAACTATTTTAACTACAGCGTACTTGCGGATAAAAACGGAGACAACTTTACCGATGTTACACAACAAAACCGTATCTCCATATTCAATAAATGGAATTTTGAGCGCAAAGAAAACCGTGCTTTCAGCCTGGGAGCACGATATGTATACGAAGATCGTTGGGGAGGCCAGATGAACTGGACCAAACAATGGCGTGGCAGCGACAGCATTTATGGCGAGAGCATCTATACCAAACGCGCAGAGCTAATAGGTTTATACCAGCTTCCCACGACCGAAAGGATATTCACGCAGTTCTCATACAACTGGCACGACCAAAACTCATATTACGGATTTACGCCTTATATGGCCAATCAGCAAGTAGCTTTTGTACAGACGTACTGGGACAAACAGTTTGGTCCTAACCATAATTTCCTGTTAGGTGGTGCGTTCCGTTACACCTATTATGACGATAACACCCCAGCTACAGCGAGCATAGACGGCACTGGAAACAGGCCGCAGGAAACTCCGCTTCCTGCATTATTTATACAGGATGAATGGACACTGAATGAAAAACACAAACTACTTGGAGGTTATCGCTTTGATTATGACAAAAACCACGGTGGGGTGCATTCGCCAAGGGTTGCTTATAAATTTGCCCCAAACCGTAATAATACTGTGAGAGCAAGCTTTGGAACCGGGTTCAGGGTCGTAAACCTTTTTACCGAAGACCATGCTGCACTTACCGGTGCCCGTGATGTTGTTATCGCCGAGGAACTAAAACCTGAACGTTCTTACAATGGTAACCTGAATTATATACTTAAAGTCCCGGCAAACTTTGCTTTCCTGAACTTTGATATTACAGGTTTTTACTCCTATTTTACGAATAAGATTGTAGGTGATTTTGATACCGATCCTAACAAGATTATTTATGATAACCTCAACGGGCACGCCATATCTCAGGGAGTATCCCTAAATACCGATGTTACATTTAACTTCCCTCTAAAAATGATGGTGGGTGTATCATATATGGATGTTTTCCAGATAGAGGATAATAAAGGAAATGGTGATGAAAGATCACAGCAGCTGCACGCTCCTAAATGGACAGGAAATTTTGTAGCTACCTACAGCTTTAAAAACAATTACAGTATAGACCTTACCGGTAACTGGTATGGCCCAATGCGCCTTCCTATTCAGCCTAATGATTACAGGCCTGAATATTCACCCTGGTTTTGCATTGCCAATATTCAGTTTACCAAAAAATTCACTTACGGGCTGGAGCTGTATACCGGTATGAAAAACATTCTGGACTTTGTCCCGGATGCTCCTTTAATGCGCCCGTTTGACCCATTTGATAAAACAGCCGATGATCCGGTAACCAATCCTAATGGATATACTTTTGATACCAGCTACAACTATGGATCGCTGCAGGGTAGTAGGATCTATATAGGGATGCGTTATAATTTGTTTTAGAAAAAGTAATACGTTTTGTCATTGCGAGCGAAGTGAAACGTAGCGTGGCAATCTCTTTTAGATTGCTTCGTCGTACCTCCTCGCAATGACTTACGTAACTTATTATTTATTAATAGCCACAGGCTCTTTATTCTCGTTGATGGCAACAAAAGTAAAATCACCGGTTATGGCTTTCTCCCTGGTGTCAGAATACATGTTCTCTACATAAATCTCAACATGTACCTTAAGGCTGGTGTTACCAATATGCGTAACCTTGCCTATCAGTTCGGCAAAAGTACCTGCCGGTATCGGTTTCTTGAAATCAATACGGTCGCTGCTAACAGTTACCATTCGCTGTCTGCTGAAACGTGTAGCGGTAATAAAAGCTACCTCATCCATCAGGTGCATGGCCATACCTCCGAAGAGCGTATCGTAATGATTGGTCGTGTTAGGGAATATTGCTTTAAAAATGTGTGTTTGTGCAGCGTCTATTTTTTGTTGTAATGTCATTGTTAGTTATAGTTTCTGAGATTTCCCCACACCACGCAGGTACTTCCCCATGTGAATCCGGCACCGAATGCGGTCAGCAATATTTTGTCACCGGGTTTAAAATCGTTATGAAAGTCCCACAGGCAAAGCGGTAACGTAGCCGCTGTGGTGTTGCCGTAACGCTCAATATTCACCTTTACTTTTTCTTTAGGAATACCCAGATTTTGCCCTACCGAATCGATAATACGCAGGTTGGCCTGATGTGGCACTACCCAGTTGATATCTTCAGTGGTAATATCCAGTTTTTGCAACAATTCATTACTTGCACTTGTCATACCGTTTATGGCATTTTTAAACACGGTACGCCCGTCCTGCTGTACATAATGCCTTTTATCGTCAAGTGTTTGCTGGCCTGTTCCTTCAGCCGATCCTCCTGCCGGCACCGAAAGGAACTCAACCCCGCTTCCATCAGATTTGTAAACCGTATCCAAAACTCCTGTACCATCCTGAGAAGGCTCTAACAGTACCGCTCCCGCCCCATCACCAAAAAGCACGCAGGTATTGCGGTCTTCATAGTTTACGATGGCACTCATCTTGTCGGCTCCTACTAAAAGTACTTTTTTATGCCTTCCGCTCTCTACAAGCGAAGCTGCTACAGAAAGCGCATATAAAAAACCGCTACAGGCGGCATTCAGGTCGAAACCCCATGCATTTTTTAACCCTGCTTTTACACAGGCAAGGGGTGCGGTAGGCGACAGTAAATTATCCGGTGTGGACGTTGACAGAATAAGTACTTCAATTTCTTCAGGGTTTACACCCGATTTTTCAAGCAGGTTTTGTATTGCGTAAGCTGCCATGTCTGAGGTAGCTTTACCTTTTTCCAGTATCCTGCGTTCTTTTATACCCGTTCGGGTAATAATCCATTCGTCTGAGGTATCCACCATCTTTTCCAGGGCGGCATTATCAAGTACCGTTTCAGGCACATAGCCTCCAACAGCTGTAATCGTTGCGTTTATTTTGGTATTCATAAAATTTGATTGATGTATGTATTGGCGTGCAGCAATAATGGTGCTAAACTCTATCCGGAAGACGAATAAAACGCACTGCCAACATTTTGGCATAAGCCTGATGATTTTTGTGTCATGTTTTCTGCTTTTAAAAAATTAATAAATTAGTTAAAAGCCCTTCTGCCCATTTCACAATGCCTTAAGAAGTATGTTTACAGGCGTGGGTATTCCAGGGAACTGTAACCAATAGCTTCAAACCGCGAAAGCATTGTCAAGTAAGTAATGGCAGGTCTCCTGACTTATGCCGTTTTTACAGTCCTTCCCATCCGCAGCGGCAGACAGTGAACATTAGCAGTAAAAACTGTGGTGTGGCATTTACAGTTGCGCGACAGTTCGTGATTTGCACACGATTCCCTTTTCATTCCGGCCTTAGCCAAAAACCATTTCCATTTGATAGAAATTAAGTAAAGAACTTGTGGGTGCAAATATACCAACTATATAAATACAAAAAGTCCTGTCCGGCCAATAATGACGGGACAGGACGGCTAACTCAAACGTTATTGTTTATAAACGATTCTGTTCTTCGGTTGTCTGGCGGGTTTTCCCATCCTGCAATTTCTGGTTACCAAAACGGTACCTGAACTGAATCCTGAAACTTTGCGTATCGCCATAATTCCTGTAACTGCTGTACTGATTAGCATAACTTGTAGTGGTAGTTTGACGCTCGCCTTTATAGATATCAGAGAAAATTAGCGAAATTTCGCCATTTTCCTTCCAGAATCGTTTCCTGAAGCTTATGGAAAGGTTCGAAATATCATCTAATTTGTAAGCTCCGTACACAGTTGGTGAAGAGTAGTAGAAACTGAGGTCGGCAAAAAAGTCTTTCTTTTTGTTCAGCGTAAAGCGATTGTTGGTATTTCCGTAAAACGTCCACCTGTCTATTTCCTGAATAGTTCCATCCACGCCCTGAAAGCTGTTTTGCTGATACCCTCCTGTTAAAAAAGTTCCTGCTTCCCACCACGGAAACAACTCTACATTGGTATTAAATTCTGCCCCTACAGATGTATTGCTGCTAATGTTGGTATATTCTGTTATAATAGTACTCGTAGCATAATCCTGATAGGTTATCATGTTGAACGGATCTTTTTCGTAACGGTAAAACGCCCCAAACATATATTTACCCTTAAGCGTATACTGTAAACCCAGATTATGGGCCAGTGCCGGTTGCAGTTGCGGATTACCCGTAGTGTATGAAAAAGGCGTACTATAAGACCTGAACGGATTGAGCATGCCATACTGTGGCCTGATGATACGCTTGCCATAAGAGAAGCCGATCTGATGATTATCGGAAGCCTTATACAACAGATAAGCCGAAGGGAAAAGCTTGAAATAATCCTGACCGTTTACTTCTCCTGTGGTTTCCAGGTTCCCTTCGAGTTTAGTATGCTCACCACGAAGCCCCAACTTAACGCCCCATTTACCAAACTCCCTGTCGGCACCTACATATCCCGCAACGATTGATTCATCATATAAAAACCTGTTCGAAAGGTTGCCCGGAACCTGAACACCGTCAATTTCGCTGTAATAATCAAAATTATTTTCGGCATCTACCTTACCGTAACGCATTCCTCCCTCAATTTTAGTATTACCCAACTGCCCGTTGTAATCGGCCTGAACCGATAACAAATCGACACGTCGGGTATCATCACTCTGAATGTCCTGTTGCCTGTATGGCGGTGCATCGGGCAATGAAAAAGCCGTATTTATCCCCTGATCCTGGTTGGTGTAATATGTGGTATAGTCAGACGAAAGAACCAATACATGCTTAGCGTTGAACTTATGCTCAAAAGATCCTGTGAAAGTGCTGTTCTTTTCCGGGTAATCCCTGTGATTATGGCTTGTAAACAATGAATCAAGCTGGCCGGAAGCATTGTAAATATGCGTTGGCGTAGTTATAAGTGCGGTACTCTTAAGACTTTGGAAACCGTTAAATCCTGCTGTAAAAGTATTAAGTGAGTCAATGGCATATTCAGCAGTTATGTTATAGCTGTTTTGCTGTTTTGCACGGTAATGCGATTTCTCCATGCTCTTCCATGTAGATGAGACATCCCCATTGGCATCAAAGTACTTTACTTCTCCCTGGCTCTGCGCGTAATAATGGCCTGAACCAAACATATAGCCCCCAAAAACCGTAAGTTTTTTATCTTTATAATAATGATTGGTCGCTACCACCCCTTTAGGGTACATTGACTGCACATAGGCTCCCGTTACCATACCTTTGTAGCCTCCCCCAATATTCTTTTTCATTTTGATGTTCAGTACAGCGCTACCCTGAGCCTCATATTTTGCAGGCGGAGTAGTAATCACCTCAACTGATTTTATATTACTCCCATCGGTATTTTCAAGCAGGTTTTTCAGTTCAGTTCCGGTAAGGTACACCTTCTTATCGTTTATGGTAACCAGTATACCACTGCTTCCGCGAATGGAAAGCCCATCGCCTGCTGCGGTTACTCCCGGTGTTTTCTTCACGATTTCCCAGGCATTTTCAGATGACAATATCGAATTTTCCACATCAAACTCCAGGCGGTCTATCTTGCGGGTCACTACCGGCCTTTTCTTATCTATTACTATACCATCAAGCTCTTTCGCTGATATTTTGAGTATTATATCCTGAACCGCTAGGTTTCCTGTAATCTGAAGTGCGGTACTGTAACTCTCGTAACCAATAGTGCTAACCTCCAAGGTATAATCGTGCTGATTTGGATCGGAAGCAATTTCAAAACGGCCATTTTCATCGGTAAACGAAGTCCTTAAAAAGGTACTGTCCTTTAATACTGCTTTCAGGATTACATTGGCAAAAGCTACAGGCTGCCTGTTGGTATCGAGCACTTTACCGGATACGGCGGGGTTCTGCGCCGCACAGGTAAGTGAAATGAAAGTGATAATAAATGAAAACAAACGTTTTTTAATGATGATTGAACCCATGATGATTTGATGATTGATGATGAAGCAAATCTCTGTAAATGTTTTGGGTACTACGGTTAATGCTAGGTTAACGACAGGTTAATGACCATTACTGATAGCATAAACAATAAAGAAACCTTTAGTTTTGTAACTTGCAGACATTACGCCTGAACATGAAACGAAAGATACTTTTCCTTATCATCGGATGCATAGTTACCGTATCGGCACTTGCCGTGATACAGGGCTATTTTATTTATAACACCTATAAGCTGAAAGCCAAAGAGGCCAATGCAGAGATTACAGAACAATTCCTGGAGCTGGAAACCTCAGGAAAGCTGGACTCCCTTAATAGTGCATGGATGTTGCAAACAGGTAAATTCATCAGGAACTATTATGAGAATAGAGCGCAAAAAGAGGACTACAAAAAACTCATAGCAAAGGTGTCTGATTCCCTGTCGGATGCTATGAATAATTACATTAACAAGAACCAGATCTTTGAGCAATATGAGGTAAACTACATCAATTACCTTAAAACGATAGTACTTTTCAGGGATGGCAGCAAAATTCCCGACACGCTATTTAAGGGTAAACTGATGCTTTATGGAAACAATGCTGCAGGAACGCCCGAAACTCCTGCGTCACGCTCTACCTGGCGCGACGGAAAATTTAGCGACGACCACGAAACAACATCCCAATATACTTTTGAGGTGGTATCGCAACGCTATTACAGTATTGCCAACTGGGAACGACAGGTTTACATCAAAATGGCGGGATTGCTTATTTTTTCGGTCGTGCTACTGAGCTTTGTCGTGATACTTTTCTATCTGTCGATAAAAAACCTGATAACCCAGAAAAAGATTGCTGAGATAAAGACCGACTTTATCAATAACATTACCCACGAATTCCAGACACCTATAGCCGCTCTCGACATTGCTGTAAAGACCCTTCGCAAAAAAGAAGGCGAACTTACCGAAGAGCACTTCAGGCATTCGCTGGAAATTATCGACAGGCAAAACATCCGTATGCAAAAACTCTTTGGACAGGTTACCGAAGCCTCGCTTACCGAAGGGAATATCTCTGCTACCAGAGAACAGTATATTGACAGGAATTGCATCAATGAGATACTGGAAGATTTTATGCTATCGCATCCTGATATTAAAATAGAGAACAATGTCAGTGCTACCCTGTTGCGCATGGACAGGTTTCACTTTACAACTATGCTTATCAATCTTCTGGACAATGCTGTAAAATATGGTGCTGATACAATCAGTATTAACCTGACTGAAAACAGCGATACCATTACCTTAAGTGTAAACGATAACGGCATTGGTATAGCCAAAAAAGAGCAAAAGGCCATTTTTGATAAATTTTACCGTGTACAAAAAGGCAACATACACACTTCTAAAGGATTGGGGCTTGGCCTGTTTTATGTACAACAGCTTGTAAAAGCCTACCAAGGTCACATCTCTGTAAAAAGTGATGAAGGCCGCGGTGCCGAATTCTTAATCTCAATACCTCAGGCATGAAGCATATATTATTAGCCGAAGACGACTTTGATTATGCCAGCATACTCAGGCAATACCTTGAAATATCCGGCTTTACCGTAACCTGGGCCAAAGATGGCGCCGAAGCATTAGCCCTGTTCCCTGAAGCCAATCCGGATATATGTGTCTTTGATGTTATGATGCCAAAGATGGATGGCTTTACCCTTGCCGAAAAAGTAATTGCCACAAAACCTGAAACGCCTATAGTTTTTCTTACTGCCAAAGGCATGAAGGAAGATAAAATTCGCGGACTCAAACTGGGTGCCGATGATTATGTGGTAAAACCTTTTGAAGCCGATGAACTGATATTACGCATTACCAACATACTGAAACGCTCGCAACGCACTTATACCTCTCAGGAAACCGGCACCGAAACGATTGCTATAGGAAGCTATATATTTGACAATACTAATTATACCCTAACACTAAACGACACCCTGCACCGACTTACCGAAAAAGAAGCCCACCTGATAAGCTATCTGTTTACCAACAGAAACCGTATGATCAAAAGGGAAGATATACTTACTGAAGTATGGGGTAACGACGATTTTTTCTCCGGAAGAAGCATGGATGTTTTCATCAGTCGTTTGCGGAAATATTTTGGGGAAGATACCGCAATTGCGATCAACAGTTACCGCGGACTTGGCCTTGAGTTTAAAATTAATTACTGACAATCAAAATTTTAGCTACATTTACACAACCAACACTTATCAATCATGGCACGAACATTACTCTTTACACTGCTGCTTTTCTTTTGCATATCGGATGCTTTATCTCCTGATTCAGTACGATACGATTTCGATAATGAAATGAGTGTGAATTTGCCCTTTGAAAGTGCTGTGACTATAGTTGATGAGTCAGAAATGTGTAAACCTACTGGTGTTGAGACTGTAGTCTATACTGACGGCAAAACCGAACCGGCTCCTGAGAAAAAGAAAACTATTAGCAAACCTCTGAAAAAGAGACCAGCCAAAAAGACCCAGCCTAAAAAAGTATAAATCTTTACACTAATTGCCCGCTGAATTTCTCCCTGTACATTTTGGGAGTCATACCTACATTCTTTTTAAATAAAGTACGGAAGGTTTTCAGGTCGTTATACCCTGACTCAAGCATTACCTCTAATATACTGTGACGTGACTGTTCCAGCATTTGCTTTGCGGCTTCGATACGCGTCTTCTGAAGGTATTCTATAGGTGTGATACCCGTAACCTGCTTAAAACGTCGTACCAGATTGCGTCGGCTTGCCGGCACATCGATAATAATTTCTTCGATTGTATTTGCAGTGTTGAAATTCTTTCTGATCTCTTCCTGAGCCCTTTTTACTAAATCATCCCCATGATCTTCGGCAGGAGTAAATGTTCCAAAATACGTTTGCCTGTTTCGGTCAAGGTCAATGGAGAAAACCTTTGCTGCCTTTACTGCTACTTTCTTACTACAATAGATTTCCAACAGCAGCATAAGCAGGTGGAATGTATTGGTTGCTCCTCCGCTGGTATATACCCTGTCTTTTTCGGTCACAACCGCTTCTGCCTGCAATTGCACTAAAGGGAATAATTTGGAGAAGGCCTGTTCAGCATTAATATGTGTAGTTGCAGGCCTGTTGTCCAGCAATCCGGAAGCACCCAACAAGAATGCCCCTGTACAGAAACTGGCCACAGCAGCCCCTTCTTTATACTGATCCTGCAACCACGGAATCCAGGCCATATTAGCTTTAAGTGATTCCGACAGCCCTTCCCCTGTAAATGAAGGCACAAGAATCAGGTCATAATACTCTTCTTTTTCCGCTACTTTCACAGCATAACCGGGATAAATCATGTTTTTGTGAGCCGGAAGATGCAGCAGGTCTATCGTAAAAGGCTCCTCTTTACCTTCATTACGATAAAAACGGTTAGCTGTTTCAAGTACATCGAGTATAGCAGCCACGCTAAGTAAACGGTGGTCCTGCGTTAATAAGATTCCTAATTGCATAGCGATAAGATTAGAGGGGAAGAACAAATATAATATTTTTGTCTTAAACACCCCCTTATCTTGACTTTTATAACACCTTATATAATAAATTGTTTAACTTAACTTTGTTTAAGCAATTCGAAATAGAATAATACATAAAATAAATGTTAATTTTTTAACAAATAAATATCAACCTCAAAAATCAGATAATTCATTATGAGCAACAGAATCATACAAAAAAGCATCACTTTAAATGCCTCTCCTCAAAAGGTATGGCAAGTGCTAATGGAATCTCCTTACATAGATGAATGGTATGCCGAATTTGGCGAAGACCTTAAAGTAGAAACCGACTGGTCAACCGGAAGCAAATACAGGGTTGTTGACAGCAATGGTTTAGGTATGGTAGGTAAAATTGCCGAAAATGTGCCGGGAAAAACCTTATCCATCGAATCTGAAGGCATGGTAAAAGACAACAAAGATGATTTTGAAAGTCCAGAGGCCAAGATGCTCAAAGGTAATCGCGAAACCTATTGGTTATCCGAAACTGCCGGAGGCACAAAACTCGACATTGAATCGGCGTGTTTTGAAGAATATGCTGACCTAATGGCCGACATGTGGGACAAAGCTCTTATTAAGATCAAACAGCTTGCAGAAAAATAGCATCACAACAAACACCAAAACCACTTATGAGAATCCTTAAAAAAATCCTGATCGTAATCGTAATCCTGATCGCATTGCCTTTTGTCATTGCGTTATTCGTTAACAATGAATATGATGTTACCCGCGAATTAGTCATCAACAAGCCTAAAGCCGAAGTGTTTGATTATGTAAAGCACATCAAAAACCAGGACTATTACAGCGTATGGAACATGACCGATCCTAATATGAAGAAAAACTTCACAGGAACAGATGGTACTGTTGGGTTTATATACCACTGGGATGGCAATGATGAGGTAGGCGAAGGTAAACAGGAAATTACTGCCATTAAAGAAGGGGAACGTGTAGATATGAGTCTGCTGTTCATCCGTCCTTTTGAAGGTGATGCCCATACCTACATGGCTACCGAAGATGCTCCCGGCGGCACAAAAGTAACCTGGAACATGAAAGGCTACAGCAACTACCCTATGAACATCATGAACCTGTTTATGAACAAACAGCTGGGTGGTGCCTTTGAGCAGGGACTTACAAACATGAAAAACAACCTTGAAAAATAATACGTTATGATGACCTTGATCTGGATAATAGTAATAGTACTGGGTATACCGGCAATTCTGGCACTTTTTATACCAAAAGAATATGCTGTTGAAGCCTTTACCTTCATCAACAAACCAAAACACGAAGTGTTTGACTACCTGAAATACATCAACAATCAGGAAGAATACAGCAAATGGGTTAAAACCGATCCCAACATTAAAAAGACCCTTACAGGAACTGATGGTACTGTAGGCTACATTTATGCCTGGAATGGCAACAGCAAAGCCGGTGAAGGTGAACAGGAAATAACCGGAATTGTAGACGGCGAACGCATTACCACTGAAGTGAGGTTCATAAGGCCTTTTAAGAGTGTAGCTCACTTTTACATGACTACTGAAGCTGAAAGCGAACATAGCACCAAAATTGTGTGGCGTATGACCGGCAAAAGCCCTTACCCGATAAACCTTATGTCGGCCATGATGAAAGGTGCGCTGCGCAATGATATGAACATCAGCCTTAACGACCTGAAGCAAATATTGGAAAGCAGATAAAACAGCAAACAAACAATTAATCTAAATAGTATGAACTCTTTAAATCCGTACCTGAACTTCAACGGCAATACCGAAGAAGTATTCAATTTCTATAAAAGCGTTTTTGGTGGCGAGTTTGCCATGCTTATGCGCTTTGGCGAGACTCCCGGTTGTGAAAACATGCCGGAAACCGAAAAAAACGGTATTATGCACATTGCACTGCCTATCGGTTCGAATGTAATTATGGGTACCGATGTTCCAAAATCTATGGAGCAGGTAACAACCGGAACCAATATGTCTATAAGCGCAAACACAAGCAGCCGTGAAGAAGCTGACCGTGTTTATAATGGCCTTAGTGCAGGAGGTAAAGCTACGATGCCTATGAACGATATGTTTTGGGGCGATTATTACGGCATGCTTACCGATAAGTTCGGAACGCAGTGGATGATTAGTTATAGTGAAAAGTATCAGCAGTAGTAGTAAAATCTCATTTTAAACACAAGGCTCTCAAAGTAAACACAAAGAACACAACGCTTTGTGAACATAGTGAAGTCCTTGTGAACCTTGTGGTTTAAAAAATCAAAGTCAAAGTTATGTTTAAAAACACCAAAGCATTTAGCGGATATTCGGTAGATGATACCGCCAGGGCAAAAGCCTTTTACAGCGACATCCTTGGTATTGAGGTAAAGGAGGGCGAAATGGGAATTCTGGAGCTGCACACCAACGGC
>QFQM01000490.1 GCA_003243255.1 Flavobacterium psychrophilum
GGTGTCCCCATCACCATAAACGACGTAGCAACGGTACGATTTGGAACTGCTACACGCTACGGCGCTCTTACCCGTGATGACAGAGAAGCGGTTGGTGGCATTGTAATGATGCTAAAGGGTAGCAATGCCAACGAAGTAGTCGCCAGCGTAAAAGCAAAAATGGAGCAAATTAAAAAATCATTACCCGAAGGCGTAGCTGTTGAGCCATTTTTAGACCGGAGTGAATTTGTAGGCAGGGCTGTTGATACAGTTAAGAAAAACCTTCTTGAAGGTGCGTTAATCGTAATCTTTGTATTAGTGCTTTTTCTGGGTAATGTTCGCTCAGGACTTATCGTAGCATCAGTCATTCCGCTTGCAATGCTCTTTGCTATTTCCTTGATGAAAGTGTTTGGTGTTTCTGGTAACCTGATGAGCTTAGGTGCGATTGATTTTGGATTGATTGTAGATGGGGCGGTAATTATCGTAGAAGCAACCATGCACCACCTTGTTCATCGAAAGGAAGGGAAAATCACGCAACCGGAAATGGACGCAGAAGTCTCTCATTCAGCAAAACAAATGATGAATTCGGCGGCTTTTGGTCAAATCATTATCCTTATCGTTTATTTCCCTATCCTGTCATTGGTTGGTATTGAAGGAAAGATGTTCCGTCCAATGGCAGAAACCGTTTCTTTCGCTATCATCGGCGCTTTAATATTATCGTTGACGTATGTGCCAATGATGAGTTCGTTATTCTTAAGTAAGAAAATTTCGCACAAAAAGAATTTTTCAGATAAAATGATGGAGCGTATCCAGCGGGGATATAGTCCGCTAATTAAAGGTGCCCTGCGGTTTAAAAGGACCGTGGTGTTGCTTGCCTTCGGTTTATTGGCAGCCGCCATAGTTGTATTTTCTTTTTTGGGGGGTGAATTTCTTCCGACATTGGAAGAGGGTGACCTTGCCGTCGAAACGCGTCTGCTGGTAGGTAGCTCTCTGGAGCAGTCCATTGAGAAAGTAACCCAAGCTTCTACTCTGTTAAAGAAAAATTATCCTGAAGTAGAAGAAGTAGTAGGCAAAATAGGAGCATCGGAAATACCCACCGATCCTATGCCTATTGAAGCCACGGATCTGACCATTATATTGAAGCCCAAAAAAGAATGGACAAGTGCCATCACAAGAGAGGAATTAGTGGAAAAGATGCAGAAAACCCTTGAAGCCATTCCAGGAGTGACTTTTGGTTTTTCCCAGCCTATACAATTACGTACGAATGAATTGATATCCGGTGTACGGCAAGATGTCGGTATCAAGATATTCGGCGATGATTTGGAGGAACTGGCTGATTTGGCAAAAAGGATTGGGGCTTTAATTCCTTCAGTTCCGGGTGCAGAAGATCTTTATATCGAACAAGTGTCAGGTTTACCGCAAATCTCTATTAAACTAAACCGCAGTAAGATTGCCCAGTACGGGTTGAACGTAGAAGATATTAATAGTGCTATCAATAGTGCCTTTGCAGGCGGTATTGCCGGAACTGTATTTGAAGGTCAGAAGCGGTTTGATTTAGTGGTGCGATTAGAACAATCGGAACGGCAAAGTATCGAAGATGTAAAAAGATTGTTTGTTACTACATCTAATGGTAATCAGGTTCCCTTAGAGCAGGTAGCCGATGTTAGCTATCAGTTAGCGCCCAATCAAATACAAAGGGAAGAAGCCCGAAGGAGAATTATAGTAGGTTTTAATGTTCGGGGTAGAGATATTGCTTCTGTCGTAAAAGACATTCAGGCAAAGATTGACCAGAAAATTAAATTGCCCACTGGTTATTTTATTACTTATGGCGGACAATTTAAAAACCTGGAAGAAGCGAACAAGCGATTGTCGGTGGCGGTACCGGTAGCGCTTGGATTAATCCTGTTACTGTTATACTTCACTTTTGGTTCGCTGAAATATTCATTGCTCATTTTCACAGCCATTCCCATGTCGGCTATAGGCGGGGTATTCGCACTCTGGATACGGGGATTTCCTTTTAGTATATCAGCTGGCGTTGGTTTTATTGCGCTGTTTGGTGTGGCTGTATTAAACGGCATCGTGCTGATTACGGAGTTTAACCGGTTAAAAAGGGATGGTATGAGAGATATAAATAGCATAATTCTAACAGGTACAGCTATCCGTTTGCGACCTGTACTAATGAC
>QFQM01000093.1 GCA_003243255.1 Flavobacterium psychrophilum
GAAATTTATTTCCAAGTGAAGAAGGTTCTTGAAAATCCGCGTATTACGCGAACATGAGGCCGTCCTTGACCATCGAAAAGGTCAGGCTGTTTACCGAAAAGCATCCGGCTAATGATTATATTTAGGAAGCTATTTTTCCCTTTACAAATCAGTATATGCCCTCACGAAAAAAGAAAGCCGCGCCGAAGAAAAAAGCAATTGCTAAAAAGAAACCAGTTGCTAAGAAGATGCCTGCCGCAGGTAAAAAAGTATCTGCTCTCTCCCAAGGCTCTACTTTTAAGAAAACAACGGCCCCCGGGCGAACGAAACTTCCGCCGCTGGATAAAGCTTCAAATAAGGAGATAACTGTGCAGGTGATTGAAATAGTAACAGGTGGAGGACGGGAGAAAAGCCTGGATATGATGTTGATCCGCACAGAAAGGTTCCGGACCAATGACCATGTATTCGACATCCATACCCACCAGGATGAAAAGAAGCCCCGGCTGATCATTGACGCCTATAAAGTGACTCCGGAAGGCAAACAACAGCCCAATATATTACGTAAGATCATCAAAGCCGATCCTTCGGCCAAAACACCAAGAAGCCATGCCGGATACGCTGAAGCCATAGCAGCGTTAAAGAAAGAATTGGAAAATATCCCTGTAAGTTGATCTGTTTAATGCAGGATACGGCAGGATAGCCAGCTTGTACAGGCTCTGTATATTCGAAACCAATGCTTTGTTAAGAATTGCTAACTTAAGAACATTACAAGCTATATGAAGAAATTCATTGCCGTTATGACTGCATTCGCAGCTGGTATCTCATTGTCTATGGCGCAAGTACAGGTACAAAACCTCGCCACCGAAAACCTAAACAACCCCATTGGCCTCGACATCACAAAGCCCCACTTTAGCTGGCAACTGGTCTCCACTAAGCGGAACGTGTTGCAAACAGCCTATGAGTTAAGAGTAGGCAGCGATCCCAAAGAACTTGCCCGTGGCAAGAGCGCCTGGACTACAGGTAAAGTCACTTCCGATCAATCGATTCTGGTGCCTTACGATGGCGAAACGTTAAGCTCCGGAAAACGCTACTATTGGCAGGTACGGGTATGGGACAATACCGGGCAGACTTCTGCCTGGAGTACACCTGCCTTCTGGCAAATGGCTTTGCTGAAACCATCTGATTGGACTGCCCAATGGATAGTGCCAGGTTTTGAAGAGGACAGTCTCAGAGCCTCACCCTTGTTCCGTAAAGAGTTTAGCAGTAAGAAAAAGATCAAATCAGCAACGGCCTACGTTACAGCACATGGCCTGTACGAAGCACAGATCAATGGAAAGAAAGTAGGAGACGCGTACCTCACGCCAGGCTGGACGAGTTATAATAAACGATTACAATACCAGGTGTATGACGTAACCGATCTGGTTAAAACCGGTAACAATGCCATCGGCGTAACCCTTGCCAATGGCTGGTACCGCGGCAACCTTGTTTGGGAGGGACGCAAAGACCTGTATGGAAAAGATATCGCCCTGCTGTTTCAATTGAATATTACTTACACAGATGGTACTACTGAAAACATCATAACCGATGAAAGCTGGAAGTCTTCCACCGGCGCTATCCGCTATGCAGAAATCTATCATGGAGAAACCATCGACGCCCGGCTGGAAAAGAAAGGATGGGCTGTCGCCGGCTACGACGATAAAACATGGAGTGGCGTAAAGAAAGCGGATTTTTCTAAAGACGTGTTGATAGCCACCTACAACGAGCTGGTGAAGAAACACGAAACCTTTAAACCCGTGCGTATTTTCAAAACACCAGCGGGTGAGCAGGTGATCGACTTCGGTCAGAACCTGGTGGGATGGGTAGTGCTCAAAGCAAATGGAAAAGCTGGAGATAAGATCACGCTTTCCCATGCCGAAGTATTGGACAAAGCCGGAAATTTTTACATCACCAACCTCCGTAAAGCAAAAGCCGAAGACAACTACATTTTAAAAGGCGGCGGCGAAGAAACTTTTGAACCAAACTTTACCTGGCATGGCTTCCGCTTTCTGAAAGTAGAAGGCTATCCCGGCGAACTGAAACCTGAAAACTTTACAGCCGTTGCCCTTTACTCTGATATTAAACCGATAGGCAGTTTTACTTCATCCAATAAGATGATCAACCAGCTGCAACACAATATCGAGTGGGGATTGAAAGGCAACTTCCTCGATGTGCCCACCGATTGCCCGCAACGAGATGAACGCCTTGGCTGGACAGGAGATGCACAAGTGTTTTTCCGCACGGCTTCCTTCCTGCGTGACGTAGATAATTTCTTCAGCAAGTGGATGAAAGATGTGGCAGCAGATCAGTTTGCCAGCGGTGCAGTACCACATGTTGTGCCGAATGTATTAGGTGGTAAGGATGGTGGCAGTGCTGGTTGGGCAGATGTATCTACCATCATACCCTGGAACATGTACCTGGCCTATGGTGATAAAAGCATACTGGAAAACCAATACCCCTCTATGAAAGCCTGGGTTGGCTATATGACGAGCCAAAGCACCAACAACCTGTGGAATAAAGGATCTCACTTTGGCGATTGGTTGTTTTACAGCCTTGGCGATGACCCGGATGGCCGCTCAGCCATTACCAACAAATACCTGATCGCCCAATGCTTTTATGCTTACTCCACACAACTGTTGATCAAGGCGGCTACCGTGTTGGGTAAAACAGAAGACGTTGCCACTTACACGGCCCTGCTGGCAAAGGTCAAAGATGCTTTCGTAAAAGAATATACTACACCGAATGGCACTACAGTGAGCAACACGCAAACCTCCTACGTGCTGGCCCTGCAATTCGATATGCTGCCGGAAGCCTTGCGGCAACAGGCGGCAGACAGGCTGGTGAACAATATCAAACAATACGGCAATCACTTGACTACCGGCTTCCTGGGCACACCTTATCTCTGTCATGTGCTCAGCCGATTCGGTCACTCGGATATGGCCTATACCCTGCTGCTCCAGGAAACCTATCCTTCCTGGCTGTATCCGGTGAAGATGGGTGCCACCACCATCTGGGAGCGTTGGGATGGTCAGAAGACAGACGGTTCCTTTCAAACACCTGGCATGAACTCCTTCAACCACTATGCATACGGAGCCATCGGCGATTGGATGTACCGCGTAATGGTTGGCCTCGATACCGAAGAAGGCGCCGTAGGGTATAAAAAGATCACCATCAAGCCCCATATCGGTAAAGCATTTACACAGGCGGCAGCCAGCTACATAACCCGCTACGGAAAATTATCTTCAGGCTGGAAGATCGAAAATGGCCAGCTGACATTGGAAGTAGAAGTGCCGGCCAACACGACGGCAACGATCTATGTGCCTGTGGCGGCAGCCAGTGACGTAATGGAAAGTGGCAATGCACTATCAGCATCCAAAGACATCGAGGTGGCTGGTCAGGAAAAAGAATACGTGGTGCTGAAGGTGGGTTCCGGCAGTTACCGTTTCAGTGCGCCATGGAAAGCCCAATAAGGTAGATAAACTACATTTGCCTGAAAAGTGCAAGGCGCATCAAATGGAGAACAATAAAAACATCCTCCTCATTAATGGCTCTATAAGAGGAGAGTTGGGCAACGCTGGCGCAATAGTTCAACAGGCAGCATCGTATTTGAAGCAAAAACACAATGTCTCATCATCTATACTTACTTTATCACAGCTGAAAAGTAGTATTGCCGGGGTGTATGATTTACTGAATAGCTCCAGGGGCTTTTTTGTGACCACAGGTACTTATTGGAATAGCTGGGGTTCGCCGCTCCAACGTTTTTTAGAAGTCATGACTGCCTTCGAAAATGCACCTGCTCTTTTCGGAAAACCTGTAAGCTGTGCGATAACTATGGATTCCGTAGGTGGCACTGACGTAGCGGCGCGCCTTCATTTCGCCTTTGCAGGCTTGGGGTGCTGGAGCCCGCCCTGTTCAACAATAGTGTTATCCCGCACTGGTCAGGAGGCAATAGCCGCATCTGCCGGAAAAGAAGACGATCCCAATGAAGATGTGTGGCGCCTGAGCGATTTGGAAGTAGTGTTGGATAACCTGGTTACCGCTACGCAGATTAAACCTGATTGGAAGTGCTGGCCACATGGCAAATTGAGTATGCCCGAACGAAAGTGGCCGGATGCTGGCGACCTCGATATGGACTCACCTAAGTTTTTATAATACGAGACTCATTAGGAAGTAAGCGCATGTTCCTCCGTTGATTGATACCGGTGAATACTATCGGAAGAAGCAGCGTCATAATGATTGGTAAACCGCCGGGTTAGCTTTATCCACTTCATGTATTGTCGCAGGGCGTCCATGTCACAAACCAGCTCCTGCCGGCTTAACGTCTTTAATTCCTCAATCGTTGAAACATCGGCCGTAACCCTTTTCAACTGCTCCAGTGACATCCACCCCATCGCATTCAACGCATGAATCGTGATCGCATAGTTTTGCCGGGCCTTTACGGGATAATTCAATTGCGATAATTGGCGGTTGATAGAAGCGATCTCTGAAAGGAATAATTGCTGTAGCTGTTCAAAATTCCGGTACAGGTTGGGCAGCGTATACAAGCCATTATGTACATCCTTCCATACGTCGAAAGCATCATTGGTAAGCTGCATCAGGCCAGCCGCCGGATAAAGCAGTTGGTGTATCTCCTGTGATGGATAATGATCCAATATAGCATAAAACAACAGCATGCTGTAATAACTCTTGTTATAAGTGATCTGGTAAAGGTCCGGCTCTGTTATGTTTTCATTCAGCTGCTTCAACGACTCATTCTCCCAGTTACAACCCGCTTGCAGGTATTCTATAAACAATTGCCGCCTTGGCGTAAGGCGCAACAACCCCAGGTACAACGACTTCACCACATGATCTGCGGTATTTACCGGGTTGTACGCCTCCGGTGCTGTAATCAGTGAGCTAATTTGTTCGTGGTTCAGCAGTTGGTCATCATACAGGTCATCGACCAGCGGCATGAAAACACTTAACAGGATGATCCTTTTATGTTCTTCTTCTTTTAATTGATTTCCGGTGAGCTGGTACAGGTTGTCGCATAGCACGTTCAGCGAAAGCTGGTAGTACTTGGCAATCCGCTGTATTTCTTTCGGGGAAAAACTATACTGCGTATCGCGCATCACCTCGGCCAGCAGTACAGGAATTTGATCTTTGCAATACTGCTCCTGCTGCTTTAACCGCCTGTGCAAAGCAAACAACCGGCGAAGAACGCGGTACATACTGACAACAGGAGATCGGGCTTCGGGTAAGCCGGTATTGTCAGCCATGCCTGCTCCTGTTACTGCCATGAATGCCACTTTGTTAGAAGTCTAAGGTAAGAAAGAAAGCCATAAACGCAGAGGCCCTTTCGCCGGTTATAATTAGCCTTTATTGTTTGGATCAAACTCCACAATCCACTCAATACCGTATTTGTCCCTGAAACAACCAAAATAGGAACCCCAGGGACTGTCGCCAATAGGCCCTTCTATTTCTCCTCCCACGGAAAGCCCATTGAATATTTTGTCTGCTTCTGCTTTACTTTCAGCACTTACTACAATTTTACTTCTGTTCTCATTTTCATTCGTTCTTCCCATAATTTCCGGAACATCATTAGCCATCAACATGCTGCCTTTACCGATAGGCAAAGCAATATGCATGATTTTATTCTCTTCTTTTTTTGCTACCGGGAATTCAGCGCTTGCAAGGTCTTTGAAACGGATGATCTTTGCAAACTCTCCGCCAAATACTGATTTGTAAAAGGTAAATGCTTCTTCGGCATTTCCGTTGAAATTAACATGAGGATTGATCTGTGCCATAATGTTTATTTTTTAAGTTGTTAAACGGGAATCATTTTTGAGATAAAGTCTTCAACACGTTTTCCAGATTGATCATCGACATTTTGAATCCTTCTGTGAAGCCCATTTCGATCATCTTCTCCATCCGGGCAAGCGATTCATTATAAATAGTAATACGCACTATTGTTTTTCCGTTCTCTTCGCTAAAAGTGTAATCCCATTCAGAACCCGGCAATTCGGGGTTTTCATCTTTGTCCGCAAAAGCGTTAAACATTTTAAAATTGGTCTTGGGGCTGATGGAAGTGTATTTCTGAATTGCCCAACGCTCTTGTCCATCGGGGCTTACCATCGCATAAAATCTTCGTCCACCCACCCTGAAGTCCATAACTTTTGTTTTTGCCATATAGGGTTTGGGTGCTACCCATTGGTCAAGGATCTCTGCTGTGGTAAATGCATCCCATACCAGCGACAGGTCAGCATCGAATTCTCTCGTTATGTATACGGTTTGCGCTGCTTTGTCAACGGTGAAGTCAAATAGCAAGTTCATTTGTTCTTATTTTTTAAGTTATTCAATACCTGATCCAGTTGTAGGAACTGCTCTTCCATGATCTTCCGGAACTGGTCGAGCCAGACATCGATCTCTTTCAGTTTATCGATTTTTAGTTCATAGAAGATTTCCCGGCCATCCTGCTTTGGGGCCACCAGGTCGCATTCGGACAGGATGCGCAGGTGCTTCGATATAGACTGGCGGGTGATGTCGAAATGCTCCGCAATGGCGTTCGGGGTCATGGACTGCACCGCGATCAGAACGAGGATCGCTCGTCGGGTGGGGTCTGCTATAGCTTGAAAAATGTCTCGTCTCATAAATAATAAATAAGAAGCCGTTCGGTTGCAAATATACATGCAGCCGATCGGTTGCGCAAATTTATTTTTAGGGAGGGCTTATGTGACTATAAAAAGTGGGTATAGGGCTCTTTGCAGTTATCTTAGTTTGACATGTACAGAATATAGCTTCATTAATTCTGAGTCTTTAATTCTAAATTGAGTACCGTGATTCCTGATTACCCCTTTTTCGTTGATGTGCATTCTGAGTTCAACCTTGATGATTGATTCATTAATAAGTCGAAAAAAATTTTCAGCTGATGGGTTGCTGCAATACAGGAAAGACCTGTATTGAAATTCTTCCATACCTTTGGACGATTTTGATTCAGCGCCGATAAATGCTACATGCTTATGCTTTTCCCCCAATCGTTTTTCAATGTCCTTAAAACTCCAGGATCCAAGAGTATCTGTATTATGTTTAATTCTGATTTCTTTATAAACGTCATCGGCTTCGATATATAGACCTTGTGAATTGGGTTTTATGGAAAGGCGAACTTTTAAGGCCTGCCTGTTTAACTCATCTCTATATCCATACTTTTCAACTATGTTTTTGTTTTTCAACTTTTCCCCTGTTAAATCATTTGCCCAGGCTGGCTCCTTGAGAAACAGATCTTGGTCACCCGGCTGAGCAGCACCCTTCAACTTATATGCTTTAATTTCAATACCCTTATAATCAGCCAGTGAAGAGTTGTTGGCTTTAATCCCGATCAGGGATTCGAAAGTCGTTCCTACACCTTGCGACGATGCATTAACAGTTTTATACCATGTCGCTTTTACGCCGTCATAGAGATTTAGTAATTCGGATAACTGTGGTGATATAGTAACCGCGTGAGTAGGTTTCCAGTTAAGATCAATAAAGAACCCGCCAGCCGGTGATTTGTCTAAAACAAGTTCACGAATAATAGCCTGATAATTTAATTCAGTTGAAGGGATATAATGAGCTTCGTACTTTGTGGCAGTTTTCGCCAGAATAAACAAGTCTTTTGCTGACGAATTATTTAACTCTTTTGATCTAAAGTTGGTTAGTCTTCTCTCCGGGTGTGAATGAGACTTTTGGTGATAGAATTTATAATTTATTGTTCTTGTTTGAGTAGTTTTTTTACCTCCAGACCATGTTGAGAAGTCACAATTAAGTCCTATCGAGCTACCGGTAGTTGTTGTTAGTATATTGGGAAGCATGGCATAAGCATCAACAGGAACAACAATCCCATGTCTTCCGGAGTCATCATTTTTGGTCAGCAGTTTGCAAAAAACAGATTTTGTGCTGTGAGGGGTCGACAATATTTGCGATAAGTGGTTCATGTGGCTTCAATCTATGCAAAGATAGACCAGCTATAACATATAGCAATAGCTGGTGATTAGTGAGTGCTTTTTGTACAATTACTTCGGCACTTTAATGAAATTTTTAATTGCTTTAAGCCGCTAAAAGACTCAAATACTGCCACTTACGAAGTCCTGTGAATGGCGCAAATACTAACGATCAGGGGCACAGTCTTTGATGGCATACCAACATGGGCAGACAAATTTTCAACAGAACGATTAAAGTTGACGGTATCGATATTTTCTATCGGGAAGCTGGCGATAAAATAAATCCATCCGTGTTATTGTTACCAGGCTTTCCAACCTCGTCCATAATGTTTAAAAACCTGATGACGGCTTTGGCAGACAGGTTTCACCTGATTGCGCCGGATTTCCCGGGATTTGGATTCAGCGCTTTTCCAGATAAAGATCAATTCGAATATACATTCAGCAATATATCAGCTTATATCAACAAGTTTACGGATGAGATAAAGCTACAGTCATTCACCATCTATCTGCACGACTATGGCGCTCCTGTCGGCCTTCGGCTATGTGTAAGTCATCCTGAAAAGATCGAGGGACTAATTGTCCAAAATGGTAATGCCTACGAAGAAGGCGTTGAAAAGATATGGGATGAAATGGGGGATTATTGGGAAAACCCTACACCTGAAAAAAAGAAAAAACTATATGCGTTCCTTAGTGAGGAGGGTGTGAAGTGGCAGTATAAAGCAGGAGTGCCTGAAGAGTTGTTGCCAACAATAAGCCCTGAATTATGGGTGCTTGATTGGGATTCTATGAAAAGGCCCGGTAATATCGATATGCAATACGAGTTGAACTGCGACTATAAGAATCACATGAAAATGTTCCCCGTCTTTCAGGAGTATTTCCGTGTTTATCAACCACCAGCCCTTGTTATCTGGGGAAAACATGATCCGTTTTTCAATGTGGGAGAGGCTGTATGTTACAAGCGGGATTTACCTAACGCTCAGGTTCATATTGTCGATGGCAGCCACTGGGTGCTGGAAACAAACTTTGATGAAGTGTTGAAGCTGATCGATGATTTTTTAAGTAGCATTCATAAGTAAGCCCTGGTTGGTCAAAATGTCAGCGGGCATTCGAAAACCTGGAATCGGCAATGATCCTTTTTAATTGATCAGTATGCCGTATGCGATGGGCTACAAGCAACAAAGCCAGTTGGTAAGTGTCCTTGATGCTACGTACACCTTTGCTATCTGTCCTAAAAATAAAATACCTTCTAAGGTCCTTTGACGCATTGGCCGTGAAAAACTGTTTGGTCAACTCATTGGCTTCAGTAAAAATGCGTACACAAGTCTGCTTGTTGCAGTATCTGTTGCTGGGCAAGTTCGTTCCCCTCGCTTTGCCCTTTTCCGGTTGCGTGGCATAAGCGAGTGCTTTTTCATCGCCTCCTTTGGTGGAGTCCACATAACTCGCAGGAAAGGTTGGCTGAGCAAGCGTAAACCATAATTCCCGCACATAGCCTTCATCGATAAGCCCCAGGTGTTCTACAATGTCATTGGCAGACCAGGTATCAGCATCGATATGATAGAAGAATTGGGAGTCTGTGAGCGAATTAACAACCTTCACCAGCTCATTGTGCGTTGAATCCAGGAGCTTTAGCATCCTTTCATGCTCCAGGGTAGTATAAAGCCGCTTTTGAGTCTGTGCTGTAAGCGTAATAGAGCAGGTAAGAGAAAGGATAAGTAAAAGATATTTCATGGTGTGTAGTTGTTGATCTTGTACATGCTCGCCTTCTGGCATAACTCCGAAGCTACTCATCAACTCATTAATTTACGTAGCTTTTTGAGTGAACCGTGGGGATTTCATAGTATAACGTTGGAAAGTAAGTTTGAAGTGAAGGAAGGAGACGTTGTGAAAATGACTGGGGGTAAAGAGAGATTAAAGCAACATATCATAAAACGACGAAGGGTTCAGACAATCTGAACCCTTCAACATTATGCGCTCTCGCTATGGCCGATTTTATTCTTTTATCGCATTAGCTGGACTTTTTGAGAAAACGGTTAACCTCGAGCCAGTAAATGAAAGCATCAAACCAGCGGTTACTGGTTCTGTCGGGATTTCCCAAGCCAAAACCATGACCACCATTCTGGTAAAGGTGAAATTCAACCGGCTTGCCCGCTTTGAACCAGGATTGTATCAAACCCGTTTGGCCACCAAAAAGAAAGTCATCAGATGCAATAACATTGAACATGGGAGGAGCATTCTTAGGCACCTCTACCGGACCCATTCCGCCATAAATAGGTCCGATGAAAGCCAGTTTCATCGTTTTGGAATGAAGTGTTGAATGCATCGTAAGACCAGCTCCGGCTGAAAAACCAATCATGCCAATTCTGCTGGTATCTACACCCCACTCTTTAGAACGTTTCAGGATCATGGCATAGGCAGCCTCAGCGTCTGCTAACTGGTTGGACAGGTCCATTTGTGGCGGACTTGGTGGTGTTGCTTTTTTTGATGTATCGGAAGAGGCCGGGGGAGCCGTGCGGGGGCGATTCATCCAGGCTTTGAAATCATCGAGCGCAGGTGGAGTCGGGAAAAGCCGGTATTTCAACACAAAGGCGGCAATGCCCTTATCTGCAAGTGCCTGCGCCACTTCCCAGCCTTCATTGCCCATCGATAGCCACCGGTAGCCGCCGCCAGGTGCAACGATCACCGCCGCGCCATTTCCCTTTCCTGGTTTAGGTAAGAAAGGAGTAAGCGTCGCTACAGTAATGTTGCGTGCCATAGGATCGCCCCACTGACGAAACCAGGATTCAGTGGCTGGCTGATTCTCGACACCGCCAGTGCCGAGCAATATGGCATTTGGCTCTTTAGGAGCTGCTAAAGGATAAATGGTGCCGTCTTGTGCCATGGCGGCTGCAGATAAAATCAGTAGCGTAAATGCTAAAATGAATGACTTAACGCAAGCTGTTAGATAACGAATCATAAAGATTGATTTATAAATTGAAAGGGTATTAATAAAATGAATAACCCGAAGTGCTAACGATTGTGCTGAGGCCATCTAATGTACCATGTTTCCGACAACACTCCACAATTGGTCGTTGTGCGTTTTGTCTCAAGTTTTGTTAGGTATTTTTCGTCTAATCTGGAATTCTTACATATCTACCGCGTGGCACCAACGGCTACTAACTATCAGGTTTACATATCATACAATGAAACATGGCAACTGCTGGGTGAAGGAGAATTTTCTATCTTCAAGAACATCCCGTTGTGGCAAGTGAAAACTTTTGATGAAGTAAAAGCGCGGTATATCGGGCTGCGGGCAACGAAGAAGACACAGAATAACAATACAGTAGGGTATGCGGAGTTGGATATAATTACAAAATAGAATGAAAAAGCCGCGCTTAGCGCGGCTTTTTCATTCTATTTTCAGCTCCCCCTTCAGGACAGTCTTTGAACCAATTAGTGCTTGATTTAGAGGCTTTTGCTGATTTGCCGGACTGAAAGCTTATCTGGTGAATGATTTTGACGTATGTCGATTGTTTCTCAGGGCTATCTTTTGGCTGAATAGTCGTGGGGTTGTCGAAGCATTGCTTTAATTCTCTATGTTATTGCATCAGATTGTACTCTATAAGTTAGAATCGATCATTATCAAATCTGGATATATCCGTTATTTCGGCATATAGTTCTCTGTTTATTTCTGGTTGAAAAACAAAGTTAGTTTCCTTGTCGCCCTTCTTACTTGGTTTAATATTAATCATTACTACATGTTTAGGTAGTTGTTCAGAACTCACAAACCCTAATGTTTTGTTTATCACATCATCACTAAACTCTAAATCTTTACCGAATAAATACCTAAATGAAAGTTGATAAGAAAGTGGAATAGAGAGCTTGTGTAAGCTATCTCCCTTTTTATTAAGATGAATGGCTGTATTAGCGGGTAAAACAGAAGTATATGTACCTGGTATTTTCGGGAGAAGGCCAGAGGCTTTGTTTTTTGAATTGTCGAGACCGGTTGGTGCTAAGTTAGACATGTATTGATAATTGTATAACAGGAGTCTGGCTGAAGGGGCGTTTTGATAAATTCTCTTTAATTGAGTAAAATCAAGCTTTGTATACTCATCACTATTTGCATATCTTCTTTTCGCTTCAAGAAATGCTGCACCTCTAATTGAATCTCCATCTTTGTATTCTATTTGTATAACAAATGCAATGTCACCAAAGTGCTTTTCTAAGTTTCCTTTTAATTTAAAAGAAGTAATAAAAATATTATTAAATGTAGTTAGTACTTCAACTTTGCTAAAACGCATAGATGTCAAGGCAACCAAAATTCGTCGGGAAATGTAATCTTCATCCCAATTGGCTGGATAAGCATCTTCTATTTCTTCCTGTATTCTTTCTTCTAAAGTTTGACTGAACTTTAAAAGAGTCATTTTATTTAACTGCTGCCTAGGTTGCCACATGATTATAGAATATTGTTTTAGGCTATAATCGATTTAAGTGAATTTACAAAATAGTTAGGTAATCTTATGAATATGCGCAAGCAATTTGAAACAGTTTTTGTAAATCGTATATCCTTTTGCGGATGGCAAAGCAATGAACGAGGACGCTTATTCATGCATATATTATCGGACTCAAAGCGAGACTAAAGTTCGAGTTTAAGAGATTAAAGCCCATCGAAGGCAATAAGCCTAAACTATAAATTGGATTAGACAGTTTTTGAATCAGTTTAACCGGAGATTTACAACCCTTGGCTACTAGAATAATCTTTCTTGTAAAAGAAGTAATCTCGTAGTTTTTTGTTCTTTGACTAAACTGCTTGTAAAGGATTTAATTTTATCTATTTCTGGTTTCCGTGTTGTTGAAGATTATTTTTTAAATTAATAAACCTCTATGTAACGTAGTTTCTGGCCATAATTAAATGTAATCCAATTAGTTGTATTCTTGTCTCTAATAGATCTCTAATTATGACTCTAATTATGACCCTAATCGCGTCTTTAATTTGATCACTGTCTAATGATCCTTGTGTTTATTTATTGGAGCTAAAACCCATTTCGAAACGGCATCAGATCCGATATTCTGGATTCTTTTCTGATTTCTAAGGGTAGAAAGCAAATTGTTTATTTTGACCTTTTTTTGTTTATCATCCATCCATTCTGGTAGCTTTTTCCAGAGTAATTCGTCAATATCTTTTCTATTTAGATGACCATGTTCTTTTATAGATTTTTCAATAAAATCTAAATAATAAGGATCATCAAAGCCTTTATTCTTCGAATAATCTGCTTTTCTGCCAATTTTCTGGGCTATCTTTTGTGCAATAAAGAAGTTCGGCTTTCGCCCTTCAATTAGACGTTTTGCTTTTAAGTGTCTTTCACCTTCTATACTTAAGGGAAGCTTCTTTTGAACCTTGTCTAACAAAATGATCTCTTCTAAGCTAAGGTCTGTATTAGAGGCAAGTACACGTGCATAATCCTGATTTAATATTTTGCCAGTCAATGTAACTTTGACTTTACCATTACTGAGATCATAATCAGGTAAAGGGAAAAAACGGAATCTTTGGAAATTATATATTTTTCTAATTCCACCTCCAGCGGTGTCAACCATCTTAAGGTTAAACATAGCATTGGCTAAAAACTTATTTCGATATTGTTCTTCTGGGGCATCATCAATTACTACTTTTTCTACTGATCCTGGAATAAAGCTTCCAACATTGGTAAATGTAAGTTGATCATCTGATTCTATCACATTGATACGGCCAGCTTTTGTGTAATCTTGGTGAGCAATACAATTATTGATAACTTCACGGATCGCATAAGGTTCGTATTGATCAACTTCTTCAGGAAAAAGAGAGCCGTCTTTAAGATAACGGTATTTCAAATTCCGAATTTTAGTATATGCTTTATCTACCGCAAGTAACATTGGTGGACTAAATATTGCATAATCTTTATCGTTTCCAAAACTGTCTTTTAAAAGCCAACGAATTTTTACCTCAGCCGGACTAATGTAGTGTTCAGATTCTTCTTTCCCTAATAAAATAATGGCAGTCCGAGTTATCTTACCCTTTATAAGAACTTTAGCTTTATTTAAGAATGTCTCATCATCCCAACTATCAACTTCAGTAGCACTACCTACAAATTTATTTTTATAGTTTAACCTCGCTACCTGAATTGCTTTAGGGTCTAAGTCATGAAGCGTTGCTTCAGGGACAACAACAGCACTCCTATCCTCTGCCAAGGCTTGCGAGCGAATTCTATCAATTTCCTCAATATTAAGAGCATTAAGTTCTTCATCATCTCGCCCGTAATAATGGCCTTCCCATGCTATTGGGATACCTTTAGGTGCGGCGGGTATCTGAAACATTATCACTCTGCCTTCGGGTAATTGCAATTCAAAAATCTCAATAAAAGTTACTCGATTGGTTGTTTTATTTGCAATTTCAGATTT
This sequence comes from Flavobacterium psychrophilum, assembly GCA_003243255.1. The sequence goes on from QFQM01000093.1 coordinate 14,382, forward strand.
AAGACTGTCGAGATCTTTTCTTTGAGGTCGGAATTGGTATCCAACTATATCATGATGTTCATTTTCTATTCCAAAGACCAGCCATCCACAAGATTTTCCTTTTAAATTGGCTTCATTAGCAATAGAAGAAAAATATTTTCCAAGTTTATTGAAATCATAGGTAGTCTTTGCCTCCTTAAATTCAACTATCTCTGTTTCTCCTGGCAAACTTCGTAGATAGGACAATGTCTTTATTAGGTCATCTTTCATTAAGTGAAATTAATAAAGATTGAATAACTGAGGCGTAGGGGAAAAAGGTAAGAGTTCTTAAATGAAAAAGGTCGCCATTGGCGACCTTTGTAAGACTGTCATGCTTGCTCCCCCTTCAGGACTTGAACCTGAGACCCTCTGATTAACAGCTGCGAAAATGCCTTAATCAGGTCAAATCAGGGTTAACTTGGCTTAACTTAACTGTTTAAATATCAACCACTTAATGTTTTTTGACTAATTTGGTCGAAGCCCGCTAAAGGCCCCTTAACGGGTTTTTGCTGGCAAATTGTTGGCAAATTTTGGATGTCGGAGAGCTATTTGTGAACCTGAAAAAATTAGTCAAATGTCATTGAGTATTTCAATTGCCCTGGACACCCGCCGGGCTAAAAAAACGGGGAAGTTTCCGGTGAAATTGCTGGCAATTTTTAACCGTGAACCGCAGCGTTATCAGACGATTTACGACCTAAGCGAAGAAGAATTCAAAAATTTGTCTGCAAAGAAAAAATCAGAGTGCCTCCTTAAGGTATCCGACGAGCTCAAGCAAATACAGCGCAGAGCCGAGGAAGTAGGCGAAAATCTTCGCCCTTTTACGTTTGCTGCGTTCGAGAAAGTGTTTATATTAAATAATCCTTTTTTTCACCAGCGGAAGGCCATCAAGGAAATAGCTGAACTCGAAAATCACCCCTTCAACTAGGTCATGTATGATAACCGGTTCCCTATTTTTCGGTTGCCCAAGCCGGAACCGGACACGATCCTGGCAGTATTTCTATTTTATATCAGCAAACTTTTGAACGAGCACCGCATTCGTACAGCCGCCCATTATCAAACCACTTACAATGTCCTTGCCCGCTTCAGCGGCAATGTTCGTTTCGTTGATATCGATGTTGTCTATCTTAAGCGTTTTGAAGCCTGGATGCTGGAGCACAAATATTCCAAAACAACTGTGGGCATCTATACTCGATGCCTACGTGCATTATTTAACGAAGCCATTTTCCAGGGAATTATAAAAAGGGAAAACTGTTATCCCTTTGGCCGCCGGCTTTACCAACCCCCTACTTCGAGGAATATCAAGAAGGCGCTCACCTTGGAAGATGTAAGTAAGATATATTACTACAACCCGGAAAATAAGCAAGAGCGAAAGGCGAAAGACTTTTGGTTGTTTTCGTATTTCGCCAATGGAATCAACCCAACAGATATCATGAACCTCAAGTACAAAAATATCGAGGGCGAGTACCTCGTATTTGAGCGGGCGAAGACGGTGAACGCTACCCGGCTGGATCCCCGGCCAATAACGGTCTTCATATCTGACGACATGCGGAAGATCATTGACTTTTGGGGCAACAAGAACAAAGATCCGGAGAATTACATCTTTCCATGGATGGAGCAGAATATAACCCCATTACGCAAGGTGGAACTGTGCGAGTTGTTTGTATATTCTATCAACCACTGGATGTTTAAGATCGGCAAAAAGCTCGGCATCGAGAAAAAGGTGTCTACCTACGTGGCTAGACATACTTTCTCGACCATCATGAAGAGGTCGGGCGTAAGTACGGAGTTTATCCAGGAATCGCTTGGTCATACCAGCATGAAGACGACGGAGAGCTATCTCGATAGTTTTGAGAAGTCGATTAAAAAGGAATATTCGCAGAAATTACTGGCATTTAAAGAAAATGTATTGCGAAGTGGCCAAGGCTCGTGAAGAATGATAGAACATGCCTTTGTAGTAAAAATGACCGTTATTTCGGTCATTTTAGCTATATTTGACTGAAATAACGGTAAAACGTGAAAAGCAAGAAAGTAGTATTGCTACCCACTGCAGAAAAAGTATTAAAAGAATTGGGTGAAAATATTAAGCTAGCCCGTAAGCGTCGTAGATTAACTGGAATACAAGTTGCCGAACATGCTGGCATTGCACGATCAACTCTGCAATTGATTGAAAAAGGAACGCCAGGAGTTGCTATGAGTGCCTATTTACAGGTATTATTTGTACTCGGCCTGGAGAAGGATTTGCTTTTAGTGGCGGCTAATGATCCATTAGGACGAAAATTACAGGATGCTGGTTTGTTGTCAAGTAGTAACAAATCACAATTAAATACCCAATGATGTTGTCGAGCGGCACTAAAGCTTATTAAGTTTTACAACATGCGCAAAAAGCTTCTTATGAACTTGGGTCTAAAAATACAGAACAGCCCCACAAAGCTTGGTTAATAACAGTAGCAGCGAAAGCATTGGAACTTTTAAGACCTGCAATGACGTTGATGATCAATGATTTATAGTTTGCTCACCTGATTTAAAAGGCGAGCAATTCACATTTTATCCACAAAACTTGGAAATATGCGAGATTTAACCACTTCGGCAATCGATCGCCAAAATATACTCAATAACCTTGATGCGGTTACAAACATACAACAATACTTAGGAGTCAGCGGAATGCTATTTCAAGGTGAATTTAGATTTACCAAAGAACAGGTGGCTGATTTTTATAAAGTTGATCCATCAACAATAGACAGTTATCTATCTCAATACGAAAAAGAATTAAAGCATAATGGCTATGAATTGTTTAAAGGAAGCACTCTAAAATCTTTCAAAGAACAATTCGGAGGAGTTATAAACATCCAGGCTAAAACCACCCAATTAGGAATATTCAACTTCCGGGCATTTCTCAACCTAGGTATGCTGCTCGGTGAAAGCGAAAT
>QFQM01000003.1 GCA_003243255.1 Flavobacterium psychrophilum
CATTGCACTCACATCGCCACCATAAGCATGAAAAGCCGAACCGTCTACATACTGTGCTGCCTGGGCATCACCCAATAGGCTTAACGGATAATCCGTCCTGTCAAAGTTATGATCGTAAGCGATTATTTTTGTGTTTAGCCCGGCTGCCTGAAATTTAGGGCCAAGACTGTTTTTTATGAAGTCGGCCTGCTCAATGGCAGTCATCTTCATCGTTGGGTAGGTATTAATTTCGTGCAACGGCTCATTTTGCGGTGTAACCGCATCAATGATAATGCCGTGTGCAGCATAGGCATTGATGTATTTTACAAAATAGTTGCCATAAGTATCATACCACTCCGGTTTAAGGCTGCCTCCGTTCATGCTTCCGCTGGTTTTCATCCAGGCCGGAGCACTCCATGGGCTACCCATAATTTTTATGTTTGGTGCATAGGCCAGTATCGATTGCAGTACCGGAATAACATCCGTCTCATCCGGAGCTATCGAAAAGTTAGCAAGGTTAGCATCTGTGCTGCCTGCCGGCATATCGTTATAACTGAAATTTGCTGCTGAAAAATCAGATGCTCCGATAGTAAGGCGCATGTAGCTAAGGCCAATTCCCTCCGAAGAGCTGAAGAGGTCTTTTATCAATGCATCTTTTTGGGCTGCATTCATGCCATTGATTACAATAGCCGACGAACCTGTTAATGCGGCACCAAAGCCTTCAATCTCCTGATACTGCTGAGAGAAATCAACAGAGATTGAAGGATCAGTGGTGGCATTAGTATCATAAACAGATGCTCCTGAAGATTGTTTGCTTAAAAGTTTGGTCTGCTCGCCATTGGTAATCCATACATTGGCAGTGCCAACAACATTTCCTGACTCACCCGGTGTTACCGGAGGCCCGGGATTACCGGAACTGTCTTCACTCCCTGAACAGGAAAAGAACAAAGCGGCGAGGCCTATATAAACAAACAATTTCTTCATAGCGTTTTATTGTGATTAATATGTGTAACCTGTTGATGGAGTAAGATTAGGATTTCTTCCAATTTCCTGTTGTGGTACCGGCAGGTATATTTCATACTCCTGCATACCATAATTTACAGGCTGGTTATCCCTAAGATCAATATCCTGAACAGCATTCATTGTCTGTACAGCAACATCATTCCTTACAAGATCATCCCAGCGGTGTGCCTCCTGTGCAAGTTCAAGCCTTCTTTCATTAAGAATCGTAGCTTTCATTACAGCTTGAGAAGACATTTGTGCAGGTGTAAGATCAGGAAGATTAGCCCTGAATCGTATCTTATTAACCTCTGCAGCAGCCAATCCCATATCACCTAAAGCATTATGAGCTTCTGCTTTCAGAAGGATGATATCCGCTAAACGAAGAAGATAAACATGGTCAGAGCTGTTCCATCCCATAGCATTTTTCCATTTATAAGCAAATGGCACAGAGCTGTTTGGTGTGTTACCCCAATATTCATCAGACCAGGGCACATTCTCAAATAGGATTGTGGCATTTTTACGCACCACATCCCCTGCAGCATCATAAGCATTTACAAGGTCATGCGAAGGAGTAACGAATTTTCTCCATGTATCGCCGCTTTTAGATGGCGGAAGGTGCATTTGCGGACCCCAGGTTCCTTCATTACCTCCTAAGAACTGAATTTCGATGATAGACTCCTTGTTGTTATAGTGAGCTCCATCAAACAAATCAGCATAATTATCCATAAGGCCATAACCTGCAGGGCTTGTCATAACAAGATTTGCATAGTTAATAACCTGGCCGTAATCAGGAGTAGGCTGTTGTGCGTAAGCTTTGGCAAGCATAGCATAAGCAGCACCTTTTGTAGCACGCGCCTTATTTACAGACGGATCACTACCATAGTCGTTTGGCAATGTTTCGAGTGCCTTATTCAAATCGGCAATAATCTGGTCATACACTTCCTGCTCGGTTGCTCTCGCAGGTCGTAAAAGTGCCGGATCAGGTGTTTTAATAACCTCGGTGATAAGTGGCACACCTCCAAATAATTTTACAAGCGTAAAATAATGATACGCTCTTAAAAAGTATGCTTCACCTATTATCTGAGCCCTTCTTTCTTCCGAAAGTCCCTGAGAAACCAAAGGGGCACGTTCAAGTACTGTATTTGCTTTTGATATTGCATTATATACATTACCCCAAACTTTGTAAACTCTTCCGTTCGTGGTTTCAACATTAATGTTATCTAACTGAAAGATTTCAGGGTTATCGCCTCCTGCATAATAGTTATCAGAGCGAACATCAGAAAAAAGCACCTGATCCCAAACATAGTAGTCACTTGACTGGAACGATTCGTAAACACCTGTTAATGCTGCCTCAATCTGACCGGCAGTAGTATATGCTGATTCTGAAGTTTCTTCTGAAATCGGTTCAAGATCCAGTTTATCGTCGCAGGCAACAAAAAGCATCGCTGCCATAACAGCCGCCGATATTGCTTTAGAATGATTTATAAATTTCATAGTTTTTTAAATTTTAAAGTGATGCCCTGATTCCGAAAATAATATTTCTTGTCTGTGGATATGTTCCATAATCAACACCAGGAGCCATATTACCTGCTTGTCCTGAAGTATTCACATTTACCTCCGGATCAAATCCTGAATAATCAGTTATAGTGAAAAGGTTTTCACCCGTTGCATAAATGCTTAATCCGCTTATCCCTATTTGGCGTAATGCTTCAGGAGTGAAGTTATAGTTAAGCGTTAATGCTTTTAGCCTCACATATGATCCGTCTTCAATATAATGACTTGATATTCTGGAGTTAGCAATACTACCATCTGTAGTTACTTTAGGCACATTAGTGATATCACCCGGTTGTTGCCATCTGTTCAATACAGCAGTTGTCTGGTTTTTAGCGTCAATCATACTCTCAGTATCAAAACGAGTCGCATTCAGGATATCGTTACCTTGAGAACCCTGGAAAAACACATTAAGACTCCAGTTCTTATAAGTAAAAGTATTTGTGAAACCATAAATGAAATCAGGATTTGCATCTCCAATTACCTTCCTGTCAGTAGCTGCAGAAGGATCAAAAGTTGGTTCTCCATCTGCGCCTATATAATATACGTTTCCGGTAGCAGGATCTACGCCTCCCCACTGGTAACCGTAAAACTCACCTACAGATCCGCCCTCAACCACACGAACCGCCTGACCTCTTCCTGCGATATCACCAGTCGTTAATGGTAAATCTACAAGTCTGTTAACTTTATTTTTGTTGAAAGAGATATTTAAGTCGGTAGTCCATTTAAAATCTTTAGCATCAATATTCGTTGTCCCCAGTTGTAGCTCAACTCCGGTATTCTGAACTTCTCCTGCATTAAGATTCACATAATCAAATCCACTTGAAGTTGGCAGCTGGAATGGCAATAACAAATCGTTACTTACTTTTTTGTACACATCAGCAGAGAAACGAACCCTGTTTTTGAACAATGCTAAATCAATACCAATATTGGTTTGCTCTGTAGCCTCCCATTTCAGTTCACTATTTTGCATAGAAGCAGGATAAGTACCCGGTTGCGCTACACCACCAATTGGATAATTTCCTCCGGAAGCAACACGGCTAAACCAAGCATAATTCTGAATACCATCATTACCTACAAGTCCCCAACCTACTCTTAGCTTAAGCTCGTTGATAGATTCTGCATTTTTAAGGAAATTTTCGTTAGATAATCTCCATCCAACTGAGAACGAAGGAAAATAACCCCATTTATTACTCGGTCCAAATTTACTTGAGCCGTCAGCCCTGAAGTTAGCTGTTAAAAGGTATTTGTCATCATATGAATAATTAATCCTTGAGATGAAAGATTCATTTATCTGTTCTGATTTATCTGCAGTACCAGCGATCAGTTCAGCACCTGCGTTAGGAGTTGTAATTTCTCCACTTGCAAAATTCCTGCGCTCAAGAGAGCTGTTTTCCCATAAATATTTTTGGTAAACGGCACCTGCTAAAGCATCAAAGTTATGCTTCCCGATATCAAATTTATAACTAAGAGTATTGTCAAAAATATAGTAGTTGTTAACATTAGTTGAATAACGTCCAATACCCTTCATAGCTCTACCATAGCTAGTTTTAAAAGGATCCAGGAAGTAATCACTCTGACCTGTAGAATGGTCTATACCTACACTACTTCTGAATTTAAGGTTTTTAATAAATTCCAGTTCAGCATAAATGTTACCCATGATACGCTGATTTCTGTAACCTCTTTGTGCAGCATCTGTACTCGAAATAGGGTTTTCCCAATCCTGGAACGGGTTACTTGTAAAAGTACCATTAGGATTGTAAATACCTATATTTTGTGGTGTGTTAAGTACTCCAAGTATAACACCTCCGCTGTTTACTGCTGTATTATCTGTAACATCTACATCTTTGTAGTCTACATAAGTCATGTTAGTACCTACTTTAAGCCATTCATTAACTTGCTGTGTCAAGTTAATTTTAAAGGTCTTTCTGTTCATTTCAGCACTTCTCACGGCACCTTCCTGATCTACAACTCCTGCAGAAAGATAATAAGATGTTCCATTAGATTTTCCTGAAACCGAAGCCTGATGACTTGTAGAAAAACCTGTCCTGAACACTTCGTCCTGCCAGTTCGTATTCGCCGTATATAAATCCCAATTAGTATTTAAACCACGCTCCGTCTGAAGTTCACGGTATTGGTCAGCATTAAGTACATTTTGCTTTTTCCAAACAGACTGGAAACCTACGTAAGTGTCATAAGTAAACACCGGCTTTTCTGTTTTTCCTTGTTTTGTGGTAATTAGCACAACACCATTAGCACCTTGTGCACCATAGATTGCAGCAGAAGATGCATCTTTAAGGATAGAGATACTTTCAATATCTGCAGGATTAAGAGAGCGGGTGTCCGATGTTACAATACCATCAATAACATAAATAGGGTCACTACTTGCTAATAATGAGCTTGTACCACGTACACGCACAGAGAATCCTCCACCCGGTTTTCCTGTATTTGAGGTAACCTGTACACCGGCAGTTTGTCCCTGAATAAGACTAGAAACCTGATTGTTTACACGGTTTTCAAATTTTTCACCACTAATTACACCAACAGCACCTGTAATGTCTTTTTTCTGTTGTGTACCATATCCTACTACTACAACTTCCTGTAGTAGTTGGGCATCTTCTTTAAGTTGCACTTTCATTGCTTCTGATGCTACAACTTCCTGAGTTGCATATCCAATGTAAGTAAATACTAAAACATCTCCCGCTTTTGCGTTAATGGCAAAGTTACCATCCATGTCGGTAGATGCATTAGTGTCTGATCCCTTAACCAGAATATTTACTCCTGGCAGGGTCATACCTGTACCACCGTCTACAACAGATCCTTTTACCTGAGCAAAAGTCGCTGCCGAAAAACACAGGAACAGTAAGATTAAGTAATTTTTAAATCGCATAAGATTTTTGTTTGGGTTAGGGTTAATTTTAAAGTAATGAAAACCATAAGGTTATGTCATTTTCACAATTCTTAATGGGCCAGATTAAGGATATGGCAAATTTGACACAGCCGAAATCGTTTTCGACTCAAATTTTAGAATAGCCAAATTATCATTAAGGGATTTAACATATCAAAAAGTCCATACACTTTGCGTACACCATAGCCATAAAACGTACTCTCAATCAGTTACTTTTTTTTTATAATTATTTGTATAACAAAAATTTATACTATAAAAAAAATGAGTAGTTTTGCATTATAACGACACCTTATAATTGATAAAAAAATTGTTAATTACATCGTTTGCGGTATTTTTCGCATTAACTTCATCTTAATGAAGATTTAACAAACAGCATGAAAAAAAACTTTATCCATATTTTCTCACTTCTTTTATTGCATTATTGCCTGATCGCTCAAAACACGACTCCGGATTATCTCAAACTATCAGGAAAAATAACGCAATACAGCAGAAACGATTTTAATGCCGATCCGCAATTTTGGTCCATGTGTGAAGACAAAGCCGGAACTATTTTTTTTGGAAATAACGACGGGGTAATCATTTTTGATGGTGAGCACTGGCAAAAAGTAAACCTGCCCAATAACTCATCTGTCCGAAGCCTTGAAATAGACTCCAAAGGTGTTGTATACGCCGGAGGTTATAACGAGATAGGAACGCTACAAAAAAACAAAAACGGAAAATTTGTTTATAAGTCCCTTATTGAAGAACTACAACTTGAAGGCAAAAACATTGAAAATATCTGGGACATTAAAGCCGTTGATGATCGGATTTTATGCCGCTCTTTTAATGAACTGATTGTAATCACCAATAAAATCGTCACTCACATTCCCGCCAATACTTCTTTTATCTACTCAAGCCTTATTGATAAAGACTTCTATCTTCAGGACTCAAATTACGGCATATTAAAGCTTGAAGCCGGCGGAATTGAACCCGTTATGGCTTTTGACATCAAACAATACAATAACGAAGAAATAGTTTCAATTTTACCGGGTAATTCTCCAAAAAATATCCTGATAATAACCAAGCAAGGAAATATCTACGAAGGAAACTCAAACACAGGCACATTGCAATTGTTAAGCAATGTTTTTGGCAACAACAGACGGGATATCGTTTCCTCTGCAATTAAGTACACTAATGGCGACCTGTTTATAGGCACACTTAGCAATAAGATTATAATGACGAACAGCCAGGGACAGCCTATTCAGAGTCCGGCTATCTTTCAAAATCTTCAGGATGCTGTTATACACAAACTGCATATAGCTTCTGATGGCAACATATGGGTGCTGGAAAACAATGGCCTTGCCTATATTGACTTCAGGTCACCCTACAGCTATCTCTTTAACAAAGCCTCTGTATATGATGCCCTTACTTTTAACAACAATATGTATCTCGCTACGAACCAGGGTGTATACTATTCCTCTTTCAACAGCGCAAATCCTTCGGCAACGCATGATTTTATAAAAGTGGGCAACCTGCATGGACAGGCCTGGTCTCTACAGCAACTCGAAGGCGATATTATAGCAGGACATGATAATGGCCTCTTCAGGATTGATAACGGCAACGCAATAAAAATTGGTTCCACATCCGGTTTCTGGAAAATTACACCTGTGAAGAACAGGCCACATATCTATCTTGCATCTCACTATAATGGGTTATACCTCCTTGAAAAAAAGGAAGGCCAATGGATACTTCATGAAAAACTTAGCGGATTCAACGAATCGGCAAGGGACATATTACCTGCCGACGAACCCTACACCTATTGGGTATGTCACGGTTACAAAGGCGTTTTCAGGATACGAATCAACCCTTCATATACCCGTGTCAGTTCGGTTGACCATTACACAAACAAAAATGGGCTTGAATCTTCATTCAACGTAAATGTCAGCCGATGGAACAATGAAGTGGTTTTTACGACAAATACCGGTATATATTATTTCGACACAAAACAAAATCGTTTTCTACCCCATAAAAAACTAAACAGTATCCTTGACCCTGGCAAGAATACGCGTAAACTAATGCAGTCGGGCAATAAAACCTGGTTTGTACAGGATGATGAAGCCGGTTATTTTTACACAGCTGAGAAAAAGCCCGAACTTCACAAAGACCTCTTCCTGAATCTAAAAGGAAGTTTTAACCGCGGTATGGAAAGCATGGTTCCTATTGCAGGAAACAATATACTTTTCGGCACTACAAACGGTCTTTTTTTATACACAATCGCAAATCCGGGATCCAGTTCGGGCGTAAATACAGTAGTCACGCAAGCCTCTTATTCAAGAGACCAGCAGCTCAATCTGCTTCCGCTGCAAAACAGTAAAGACAACCCCGAGATATTACCCAACCAGACAGACATCCTCCGTTTTGAGTTTGCAGCCCCAAAAATGACTCACGGCACCGAAGTGCAGTACAGCTATAAGCTCGAAAATGTAGACAACAACTGGTCAGCCTGGCAAAACATCGCTTTCAAAGAATATACCCACCTGAGACCCGGTACCTATATATTTAAAGTTCGCAGCAGAAACACAGCAGGGCTATTAGGAAAAGAAACGGCTTATCATTTTACCATTCTGCCAAAGTGGTACCAAACAAATCTGGCCTATGCTTTATACATTATCGTAGCTGCATTGCTAATTATAGCCATTGTGCGCTACGTTAAACGCAAAATTGAACGTGACCACGAAAAAACTAAAACAGAGGCTTTAAAGGCCAAAAAAATGCTTGAACTGGAACTGGAGCAACTGAAACTACAGCGCGATAAAGAACAGATCAACAAAGACCGTATCCATTTACAGGAAGAAGTACTTAATAACAGTAAGGAACTGGCTAATTACACTATGCTTCTCATCAAAAAGAAAGATATTTTCAACGAGATAACCACCGATCTTAAAGAGCTTAAGGACTATGTAAAAAATGACGATTCACGTAAAAAGCTGCTTCAGATATTCCAGAAGCTGAACACTCATAAAATCGGGGAAGAATACCTTGAAGTATTTGATGTTAATTTTGAAAAAGTGCATCATAACTTTTTCGAAGAACTGAAGAAGCTGAACCCTACACTTACCAAAAGGGAATTAAGGCTTTGTGCCTTCGTAAAAATGAACCTTACCAATAAAGAAATATCGCCTTTGCTTAATATTTCACTTAGAGGTGTAGAAAATGCCCGTTACCGCATCCGTAAAAAGCTGGAAGTGGCGCATGAGGACAATTTTGTAGCCTTCCTTGAAAATGTTGCAAAGGATGCCGATAAAACTACTAAGGTATAGTCATAAAAAGAGCAGCTTTGAAGCTGCTCTTTTTTATACTTTTTGCATCCCTAAAGACGCTTGCTGTTCCGGAGACAACTCCCAGGTTTTCTGTATATCAAGATTAAGCAGGAAAACTCTAACTTCCGGATTGTTCTTCTTCAGGTCAGCATACCATTTAAAAGATGTTTTGTTTATGCCTTTAGAAATACTCTCTGCAAACAAGCCCCATGTAATAACAATATAAGCATCATACTTCTTACCTCCATTAGTTTCGTCAGCCGGCTTACCGAAAAGATAGGTTGATGGCAAAAGAAAATCATCAACAGTACCCGCGCCATCACTTTTCGCATTTTCAATTTTATCAAGATTCTTAATTACATGTCCGCAATTTGTACCGTTAAAATCATTGACGACACTAATACCATCCCCGTTAAAAAAGAAGGCATGAGGCACCTCAAGACCATGCTTTTCGTTATAGAAAGCAAAGTAATTAATATCGCGCAACGCGAGCATATCGTTAGGATCATAAGTAACATTATTCAGATTCAGAAATTCCGTAAGTGTTGTTTCGTCCTGTCTATTGAACTCAACCTTTACATTTCTTTTATAAGTAATAGTGCAAGAGACAAAAACTAATAGCACCAGGGGAAGAAAAAAACGTTTCATAGGGTCATGGTTAGCCTGCAAAATAAGATATTTACAGCTAAACCACAAATAAAAAACGCCTCCGCTGTAGCGGAGGCGTTTTTTATAATTAATCTTGTAGATTATTTTACGCTTGCGAAAAGGTATTCCCTGTTCATGCGTGCAATGTTCTCAAGAGAGATTCCTTTAGGACACTCAACCTCACATGCACCTGTATTAGTACAGTTACCGAATCCTTCTTCGTCCATTTGCCTTACCATGTTAAGTACACGTTGCGTTGCCTCAACCTTACCTTGCGGAAGCAATGCATACTGAGATACTTTTGCTCCAACAAACAGCATAGCAGAACCGTTTTTACAGCTTGCAACACAAGCACCACAACCGATACATGCAGCAGCCTCGAAAGATCTGTCAGCATCATGTTTAGGTACCGGAGTAGCATTAGCATCGATAGTACGCCCTGAAGTATTTACAGAAACGAAACCACCCGCCTGTTGTATTCTGTCAAAAGAACTACGGTCTACAACCAAATCTTTAATTACAGGGAAAGCTTTAGATCTCCATGGCTCAACATAAATAGTATCGCCGTCTTTGAATGATCTCATGTGCAACTGACATGTAGTTACTTTACTTGCCGGGCCGTGTGCCTGACCATTGATGTAAAGTGAACACATACCACAAATACCTTCACGGCAATCGTGGTCAAATGCCACAGGCTCTTTCCTTTCATTGATAAGCTGTTCGTTCAGCTGATCAAGCATTTCAAGGAATGAACTTGCTGTAGAAACGTTATCAAGTTTATAAGTTTCTATTTGTCCTTTAGATTTAGCATCTTTCTGACGCCAGATTTTAAGGTTTATATTTATATTTTTATTAGAACCCATCTCTGTTGAATTTTATTTGTAGTTCCTTGCGGCAATTTTAATATACTCGTAGTTAAGAACTTCTTTATGAAGCTTTTCGTTATTAATATCGCTGCCGCCATATTCCCAGGCACCTACGAAATTAAAGTTAACGTCATCACGAAGGGTTTCACCCTCGCTGTCCTGATATTCTTCCCTGAAGTGGCCACCACATGACTCATTACGCTGAAGTGCGTCCATAGCCATAAGCTGCCCAAGTTCCATAAAGTCAGCTACACGGATAGCTTTCTCAAGCTCAGGGTTAAGTTCGTTAGCAGCACCCGGTACATATACCTCTTTGTAGAATTCAGCTCTTAGCGCATCGATCTCAGCAACAGCCTCTCTAAGGCCTTGCTCGTTACGACCCATACCTACTTTATTCCACATAATGTTACCAAGGCGTTTGTGGAAGTGGTCTACCGATTTAGTTCCGTTGTTGTTAAGGAAACCGTCGATTTGAGCTTTAACAGCGTTCTCTGCCTCAACAAATTCAGGAAGATCTGTAGAAATTTTACCTGTACGGATATCTCCGGCAAGGTAATCTGACACTGTATAAGGCAACACGAAGTAACCATCAGCAAGACCCTGCATCAAAGCAGAAGCTCCAAGACGGTTAGCACCGTGATCAGAGAAGTTTGCCTCACCGGCTACGAAACAGCCAGGAATAGTACTTTGTAAGTTATAGTCAACCCAAACACCACCCATGGTATAGTGAACGGCAGGATAGATCTTCATTGGGGTTTCATACGGATTCTCGTCAGTAATCTGTTGGTACATCTGGAAAAGGTTACCATATTTCTCCTCTAACCATGCTTTACCAAGTTTGATAACCTCTTCGTCTGAAGGATGGTGGTTACCGGCAGCATAAGCAGCCTGTTTACCTTTGCTGATGATCTCAGAAGAGAAATCAAGGTAAACACCTTCGTTAGTATCATTAGCTTCGATACCAAAACCTGCATCACAACGCTCTTTTGCAGCCCTTGACGCAACGTCACGAGGCACAAGGTTACCAAACGCAGGATATCTTCTCTCAAGGAAGTAATCTCTTTCTTCTTCAGCAATCTGAGTCGGTTTTAATTTACCGGCACGAATAGCCTCAGCATCTTCTTTTTTCTTAGGAACCCAGATACGTCCTGAGTTACGAAGCGACTCAGACATCAGCGTAAGCTTAGACTGGTTTGTTCCGTGAACCGGGATACATGTTGGGTGAATCTGTACGTAGCAAGGATTTGCAAAGTACGCTCCTTTTTTATGTATTTTCCATGCAGCCGTTACGTTACTTCCCATTGCATTTGTAGAAAGGAAGTATACGTTACCATAACCACCTGAAGCGATGATCACAGCGTGAGCTGAATGTCTTTCAATTTCTCCTGTTATAAGGTTACGTGCTATAATACCACGTGCTTTTCCGTCAACTTTAACGATGTCAAGCATCTCGTGACGGTTAAACATATTTACACGTCCAAGACCGATTTGTCTTGAAAGTGCAGAGTAAGCACCTAATAAAAGCTGCTGACCTGTTTGTCCTGCAGCATAGAATGTACGCTGAACCTGTGTACCACCGAATGAACGGTTGTCTAGCATTCCGCCGTAGTCACGTGCGAATGGAACACCCTGAGCCACACATTGGTCAATAATGTTACCTGAAACTTCTGCAAGACGGTGAACGTTTGCTTCACGAGCCCTGTAGTCACCACCTTTTATAGTATCATAAAATAATCTGTAAATACTGTCACCATCATTCTGATAGTTTTTAGCGGCATTTATACCACCCTGTGCAGCAATAGAGTGCGCGCGGCGAGGAGAATCCTGGAAAGCAAATGCCTTCACATTATATCCCATCTCACCAAGTGAAGCAGCAGCAGCAGCTCCTGCAAGGCCTGTACCTACAACAATTACATCAATCTTCGGCCTGTTGTTTGGGGCAACCAGTCTTAAATGGTCTTTATAATCTGTCCATTTTTTGGATATATGCCCTTCGGGTATCTTAGAATCTAACATAGTTACTGATGTTGATTATTTTATAAAAAAGTGAATATATACAGGGATGACAGCAAATAATAGCGGAACTATTATTGCAAACGCATACCCAAATGATTTGATGAATCCGTTGTATTTAGGATTGTTAGCACCCAAAGACTGGAATGCACTGCCAAAACCGTGGTAAAGGTGGAATCCTAAAACTACCATAGAGATTACATATAATAAAGTATAAAGTAATCCGTACTCAGGCTGCTTGAAGAAAGCAACTGTAATTTTGTAAAGATCTTTATAACCTTCTTTAATTTTCACATTAGCACCTGCATCATAAAATTCAGTCCTGTTCTCAATTTTGATTGAGCCCTGATCTACCTGCATTTTAGGAATATAACCTCCATCGGTAGTTACATAAAACTCCTGAGGCATACCTCCGGCATTGATGCTGATAGTCTGAAGCGGCATTGCTTTATCAAAGTGCATCCTTGCCCAAAAGCTGATCATGTGCGTAACAATAAACACAAGAATAACAGTTCCAAGCACTGCCATGTTTCTTGATGCCCAGATTGTGTTTTTACCAGGCTTGTTCATCACATATCTTACCGGCCTTGCTTTTCGGTTCTGTACTGTAAGCACGATACCATCGATAGCATGGAAAATGATAGAGATGTACGTTAGGTAAGATAGAATTTTTACTGCCGGGTTTGTTGTCATGAACAATGCGTACTGATTAAAGTGCAGTGCAGCATCTTTACTTGTAGACAATAATTGAAGATTACCCAGTAAGTGTCCTGTAAGGAACAGGCAGAGAAATAAACCTGTTAAAGCCATCCAGTATTTCTTGGCGATGGAAGACTTCAAAAATGCAGATTTTGCCATAGTGTATGATTAAAAAGATAAGGTTTTTAAAAAATCAAACAAAAATAAGGCATAAATACTATTCATCACAACCCTTATTGCTTATTTATAATCAGTATAAAGTGACAGTTTTGATGAATTGTTTTCAATAAAAAAGCGGTTTTAAGAATTTAAAATTCCTAAAACCGCTATAAATCTGCACTATAAATCCGAATTGCATATTTTTGAGCAAATTACAACTATTGCGTTTTCGTCATGTCTTCGTCAACAACAATTATAAAATCTGCGAGATTAATGCTTTCTTTCTCCGGTTTTGACACATCCTTTTGAGAAACAGCGGCAATCGTCATGATTTTTACAGCCGGTTTTGCTTTTTTCAGGTACCAGTTGATACCTTCAAAGTTATTGCTGTGGTACGTTCCGTTATAATGAACAAATACAGTTCCGGGCTTAAGGTTTTTAGCGATAAAATAACCCATAGTAGCATCTTTAATCGCCTGTGCTTTTGGCATATTCGGTGTAGCGTGGTCGCCCATCATTTTCATCATTTCCACATAACCCGGAAGATTGGCATCATATTCAATAGGTAGCGGTGCGATCCACTTTTTTTCTTCAGCCTTAAGGGTTTCCAGTGACTCAAGACCCTGTTTGTTTACCTGCCTTGCATAACGGCGTGGCACATTGGTAGCGATAAACGGAAAATGTTTGTCTTTTGCATAATCCACCAGTGGCTTATAATCGGTTTTATGGTTAGGCCAAAGGCGTGCTGTACTATCAAATACTTTTTGGTTTATTTCACCTTTCAGGTATTGATCCAGCTGCGTCTGGTTATCTGCCTCAATCATTTCAGCACCAAGCACAAGGCTGTTTTTTTCACCAAGATCTTTAGTCAGCTCCAACTGCAGCCAGTGAATCAATGAATTATCATGAAGTTCCCCAAAAAATACCACTTCGGCATCTCCGGCTGCATTCAGCATTTTTTTATAGGTAACAGCCTTACCTCCTTTACTATAGATCTGATACCCTTGTTTGTCCTGCGCAGAAGCAAAAGCAAATGTTACTAATGCTGCTAAAAGCGAATAAAATTTCATGATAAATCGATTTGTGTTTATTGCAGGGCAAAAATAGGCATTACAAACTGTTTAGAAATTGTCTAATTAAGAAAATAAGACACAATTTCCTCAAAATTTGATAAAAATAAGCAGGAAGCATCCTTTAACAGACCTCATATAAACTTCACTTCTTAACTTTACGATTCCAAAAAACACTTACATGACGACCGGAATTGATGCGATAGCTTTTGACATCGCCAAACTGCACCTGCCTATAAGAACCCTTGCACAAGCAAGAAACATTGACCCCGACAAACTTGAAAAAGGCCTTGGCCTGCTAAAAATGACACTCCCTGACGCACATCAGGATGCAGTGGTATTTGCAGCAAACGCTCTTACAAAGCTTATCACGCAGGACAGTATCAATCCGGCAGAAATTGCACGTATCTATGTTGGAACCGAAAGCGGCATTGACAGTTCAAAACCTATCGGGTCTTTCCTTACAACGCTTATGGAGCAAAAATTTGGAGAAGGCACTTTCAGCAATTGCGATACGGTCGATTTTACATTTGCCTGTATTGGCGGAGTAGATGCCCTGCACAACTGCCTGGATTACATCAGGCTGAATCCAACCAAAAAAGCCATCGTAATCACCACCGACATTGCCAAATACGATCTGGAATCAACCGGAGAATACACTCAGGGTGCGGGAGCACTGGCTATGCTGGTGACTGCAAATCCGCGTATCATTGCCATAGGCAGCGAATGGGCTGTAAGTACCAAAGGGGTTTACGACTTCTTTAAGCCTTACAGAAGTTTATCAAAATGGAATATTACCAACCACGAGGAAAACGAACCGTGGTTTGGCAATCTGGAAACTGAAATCGAAATTCATAAAGACCAACCGGTTTTTGACGGGCAGTATTCTAACCAGTGCTATACCGACCGTACCCGTGAGGCGTATTACCGCTTTAAAGATGCGACCAACACTACAGGTTCATTATATGATACATGGGAAAGCATCATCATGCACCTGCCCTATGCCTTCCAGGGTCGCAGGATGTTCGCCGAGATCTTTGCGCTTGATGCCAATACACCATTGCTAACCGGAAATGAAGACGCTACCAATTACCAAAACCGACTGAAAGAAATAGCCAAGTCTGATGAATACAAAACTTTTGTAAACCGGAAACTGCAACCCGCCGAACCGGCATCATCTGCTATTGGTAATCTGTATACAGGCTCAGTATTTATGGGATTATTATCCGCTTTGAGCCATTTCGCAAAGGCAGATACTGATATAACAGGAAAGAAATTCGGTTTCCTTGCCTATGGCAGCGGATCGAAATCTAAAGTATTTGAAGGAACGCTTCAGCATGGCTGGAAAGCAGCAGCACAAAACGCAAAGCTTTTTGAAACTCTTGAAGAAAGCCAGGAAATAGGTTTTGACACTTACCTTAAACTCCATAAAAAAGAGCAGAAAGCAAGCCTTTTAGCACCATCCGGCGAATGGGCACTGGACAAAATAGAGAAAGAAATCCCGAATTTAATCGGGGCGAGATATTATAAGTGGGTGGAGTAGTTTAGTTTACCAACTCATAATTAGTGCTCCTTCCTCCACTTTCTGCCTTACGGAGAATATCTTTTGCAATTAGATCATTGATATCGCGCAGGGCAGTATCAGTAGACGATTTTGTAATTTTTGCCCATTTTGCAGTAGTCAAATTACCTTCAAAACCATTAAGCAGCTTTTCAAGCATCAATTGTTGTCGTTTATTGTCAATTTTCGCACGGTTAGCATCCCAAAATTTATGCTTAAACATGATATTATTAAGTATAATTTCAGATGCTTTAATAGCATCATACAATCGCAAAAGAAACCATTCAAGCCATTCTGTTATGTCAAGATTTCCTTTTTGTGTCCGTTCAAGAATTTCGTAGTACTCTTTTCTGTCTTTTTGTATCTGTGCCGATATACTGTAAAAGCGTTGCGGAATATCGTCTGCTCTTGCCATTTGCATATCAGCTATCGCCCTTGCAATCCTTCCGTTACCATCATCAAATGGGTGAAGTGTTACAAACCATAAATGTGCTATCCCTGCTTTTATAACAGCATCAAGCTTTTGGTCGTCATTAAACCACTCTATAAACAATTGCATTTCTTCAGGAATAATAGCCGCAGCCGGTGCTTCAAAATGCACTTTTTGTTTTGCAAAAGAACCTGATACTACCTGCATAGGTCCATTGACATCATCTCTCCAGTTTCCTGAAACTATTTTATACAACCCACTTCTTCCGGCAGGAAACATAGCATAATGCCAACCGAATAATCTTTCAGCGCTTATTGCATTAGTATAATTCAGAGTCGCATCGAGCATCATGTCAACTACACCTTCAACATTTCTGTCAGCAGGAATAATTCCCGGTATCTCAACACCTAGTCGAACCGCAATTGACGATCTTACCTGAGCAGGATTTAGCAACTCCCCTTCAATTTCAGATGATTTTAATACATCCTGAGTTATTATCTCCAAAGAAGCTTCATTTACCAAATCAAATCCCAACCCACTCATTTTACCAACAAGAACACCTTGCAGACTTCTCACTTTCCCTAGTAAAGGAAGTAAAACCTCACTATTCCATGAAAAATTTGGCCACTGCTCGTTTTGATATATATAAGCCATGAGATATAATTTTGCGGTAAATATACAATTATTCACCGCAAATAATGCGGTGAATAACCTTCTTTTTCGCCGCATGATAAATTTTAAGAGTCTACTTCCCGATAATCTTACTACTTTTGGTATCCAGAATAAAACTTATTATCATGAAATACCATCAGATAGACCGTAACCTGTACATCAAGAACCGTAAAAAATTTATGGCCGAGATGAAACCCAAAAGCGTTGCGGTATTTAACTCTAACGACATTTACCCTATAAGCGCCGACAGCACCATGCCGTTCCAGCAGCACCGCGATATATTATATCTTACCGGTGCCGATCAGGAAGAAAGTATCCTACTACTTTGTCCGGATGCTCCGTATGAGCACCTGCGCGAGATACTTTTCCTTCGTGAGACTAACGAGCATATCGCTATTTGGGAAGGTGAAAAACTGACTAAAGAGCGTGCTACCGAAGTTTCGGGCATCAGAAACATAATGTGGCTTCAGGATTTCGAAAAGACCCTTTTCGAAGTAATGACTTACTGCGATACAATTTACATCAACACGAATGAGCATTATCGTTCGTCGGTGCAGACACAAACGCGCGAAGACCGTTTCATCAAATGGTGGAAAGAGAAATATCCTGCACACCAGGTTGCCAAAAGCAACCCTATACTGCAAAGGCTTCGTTCTGTAAAAGAAAGCGAAGAGCTTGACCTCATGCAGAATGCCTGTAACATTACCGAGAAAGGCTTCCGCCGACTGCTTGGTTTCGTTAAGCCGGGCGTTATGGAGTATGAGATTGAAGCAGAACTTATCCATGAGTTTGTACGCAACCGTTCTAAAGGGTTTGCATACACTCCTATCATAGCATCGGGTAACAACGCAAACGTACTTCACTATATTGAGAACAACCAGCAGTGTAAAGACGGCGATCTTATCCTTCTTGACGTGGCTGCCGAATATGCTAATTACTCAAGCGACCTTAGCCGTACTATTCCGGTTAACGGACGTTATACTAAAAGGCAGCGTGAGGTGTACGATGCTGTGTTACGCGTGAAAAACGAGGCTACAAAAATGCTTGTTCCGGGTACGCTTTGGAAACAATACCACATAGAAGTAGGTAAAGTAATGACATCTGAGCTTCTTGGCCTTGGCCTTATCGATAAAGCCGATGTTCAGAATGAAGATCCTGCTTGGCCGGCATACAAAAAGTACTTCATGCACGGTACATCGCACCACCTTGGCCTTGACACCCACGATTACGGACTGCTTGTTGAGCCAATGAAAGCCAACATGGTATTTACCGTAGAGCCGGGCATTTATATCCCTGCGGAAGGTTTCGGTATCCGCCTTGAGGACAACGTAGTGATCCAGGAATCTGGAGCGCCTTTCAACTTAATGCGCAATATCCCTATTGAAGCAGAGGAGATTGAGAGTTTGATGAACGCTTAATTAGTTAGCAGTGTTCAGTCGCAGTTTGCAGTGCTCACTCAAACGCGAATATAACTAATACCTATTGTAGAGACGTAGCATTGCTACGTCTACTATATAAATACAAAAACGGCTTACGATTGTGAGCCGTTTTTTGTTTTTGTTAGTATAATATTCCGAATGGATAAAGTATTTTTGCAATCGGTTAACACAACCATGAAACTCCTCTGAGATTGCCGCGCTCCGTTATACTGCGCTCGCAATGACAGGAAATACCCATACCGATCATCGGACTTCCGACATCGGACATCAGACAAAAAAAATGAAACAACTCACTTACAAAAACATCAACCTTGCCTATTCCGAAACCGGAAAGGGCACTGCTATCGTACTGCTTCACGGTTTTTTGGAAAATAGCAGCATGTGGGATTTTTTTGTAGCGGAGTATTCTAAAAAGTACAGGGTTATTACCATCGATCTTTTGGGTCATGGCGAAACAGAATGCCTGGGCTATGTGCACACTATGGAAGACATGGCCGATGCAGTTTATGCCATACTGCATGAGCTGCGCATCCGCAAGGCGATATTTATGGGACACTCGATGGGTGGTTATGTGGCTTTGGCATTCGCCGAACTGTATCCTGATATGATAAAGGGTATCATATTGCAAAACTCCACTTCCCGCGCTGATAGTGATGAACGTAAAGTGAACCGTGACCGTGCGATTAAAGCCGTTAAGCAAAACGCCACAGCTTTTGTACGCATGAGTATTGCAAATCTTTTTGATGAAGAACTACGCGAGCGTTTAGCCGACGATATAGAGCATTTACGCGAACAGGCTGTAAAAACACCTTTGCAGGGAATTGTTGCTGCCTTAGAAGGCATGAAAATACGTAAAGACCGTGAGGTAATACTGCACTTCTCTCCATACCCCATGCTTTTGGTGCTTGGCAAACACGACCAAAGTCTTATTTACACCGAACACGCCGATCAGGTAGAGGGTACCGATGTAAAACTGGTAACTTATCCTTACGGACACATGAGCCATATCGAAAGCCGCAAGGAACTGCTTAAGGAGACTCTGGAGTTTTTTAAGCGTTGCTAATTTAGTTTACAGTCGCAGTCACAGTTTGCAGTAAGGCTTTGTCATTCTGAGCGAAGTGCAACGGAGTCGAAGAATCTCTATTGGAATCAAAAAAGATTTCTTCTTCGTCGAAATGACAAAAAACTTCAAGTATCACCCGACCTCATTTGAACATCGGACTTCGGACATCAGACCTCAGACAATCTTCTCCTCAAACGGGATATCCGCATTCAGAATCTCATTGATAAGAGTTACCAACTGTGTTTTGAATTCTGCCAGAACATCGCTGTCTATTATATCCTGCGCAGGTGCCGACTTGTCAAAACCGTCTTTAAATGAGAAATTCATGAAGCCGCTTTTCATGTTCTTGAATGAAATAATACCGGCTTCGGTTTCTTTGCCCCCGCCATGCTGTTCATACATAAAAGCATAGGTAAGCAACTGTACGATCTTTTCATTTTTTATATCCTCGGTGAGACCTTCCCAGGTTTTTAGCAACAGATTATTCTTCTCTACTTTTCCAGTCTTGTAATCCGTAATACGTATACAACCGTTACGTTCTTCAATACGGTCAATATTACCCGAGATCATCACCGGATAAGGCAGGCGTTCATCTTCAAGAATTCTTTCAAACTTATGTTCAAGATAAAGCACTTTTACTGTATCGCCATCCGCAAGTTGTTTCTTTTCCTGTTTCAAAAAGTTGTGCACGTTACGTTTGGCAACTTCAAATGCCAGCAGGTTTCGGCCTTTTTTAATCTCACCTTCTTTGTACACTTCCTTAAACTGAACCATTACTTCATCATCTGCGAGGGCAGCCATGTTGTCTACATCATGCACAGCAAGAAACTTCCCTATATAAGGCTTGTACAATACTTCCAGTGCACCGTGTATAATCGTTCCAAGGGTATTTAACGCAATGCTTTCCTCTACTTCCTCGACCTCACTGATGCGCAACACCCTCTGGTAGTAAAACTGCATTGGGTTACGAATGTATCCGGTAAGCGCCGATGGCGAAAAGCCTTTAACCGTTGCAATCTCTTTGAGGCGTTCCATAACCTTATCGGTTTTAGGCACTACCATAGGCTCGTAAGCCTTTGGCGGAAGGACAGCATTATATATTTGGGATGTAAGCGTATGATCTGGTTGTTTCTCGATTTCAAGCTGGGTCAGGAAACGGCTGCGTTCTCCTGCATCCAGTCCCTCGCTTTCGGTATTGTAAAGCAGATAGATGTTTTTAGCCCGCATAAGCAGGTGGTAAAAGTGAAAACTGTAGATAGCATCCTTTTCTTTGTAGGTAGGCAATCCCAATTCACGCTTTACATCATAGGGGATAAATGAATTCTGGGTTTTACCGGCCGGGAATTTACCTTCATTCATAGAGGTAATGACCACATTCTCAAAATCGAGCACACGGCTTTCCAAAACCCCCATAATCTGAAGCCCCGATAGCGGTTCCCCTTCAAACGAAACCTCCGCCAAATCAATTACCTGCTTGTATATGGTATAGAGCACAGGCAAATTATCCATTTGCGTGTGCGACTCATAATAATTAATAAGCTTATTAATCACCTTAAAGATGGAATACAGAAATGCCTTCGCAATCTTATCTTCCTCTTCATCATTACTCATAAAGCCTTTAAGGGAAACCAATATATCCGAAAGCCTTTTAAGCGTATCGCCAACATTGCTATCCCAACGATCAAAAAGCAACCTGAAAAAAGGTGAAGCATCGGCATGCAGCTCATATAATTTGGAATGCGAAAAGAAGGTAAAATTATTTCGGTTAATAGCCTCAATGAGTTCCGCTGCACCTGAATACGGCTCAACCATCGGATGTGTTAAGATATCAAGTACTTCACGATAGTATAGCGTGTAGCTTTTCTCATTACGGTTAATGGCATTGGTATGCAGCTTAAAAAGTTTCTGTATAAGCAATTGCGCAGGATTGTTTTTGCTACTGTAGCCCATCGTGATATTAAGGGCTCCAACGCTTTTTGGCAAACTATACAACAACGGAATAAGCATACTTTCTTCCCCAAGAACCAATGCGGTCTTATCGAGACTATAGCCCTCCTTTTGAAACTGCTCTACAAGCTCACCGGCTATTTTAGCCTGTCCTACAGTTTTTGGTGTACCAATGATATGAATGTTCTTAGCTTCGCTAAACTCATTCGTAATCCACTCAAAAGGCTGCAATGCATATTGTTTCCATTCCTTCTTAAAACGGCGTATAAACAAACCTGCATCATGATACGAATCATTCAGGAACACATAGTCAATGTCCCAGTATATTTTAGCCTGGCCAAGCGACATCAGATGCTGTATGATTTTTTCTTCGGCAGCATTAAGCGCATTGAAGCCTGCAAAAACCATTTGCCCCTTGGTAAATGAATTCGAAAAATGATGGATATTCTTTACAGCTTCGCGGTAAATAAGCCCCTGATAACCGGCACCTTTTTCTAAAAGGTGAGTATATAATGTAGTGTAATATGATGGTAGCAACTTCCAGAACTCAAGATAGTTCTCAATCATAGTGGTTCGCTTGTCCACATCTACTGCCCAGTGTTCTATCTCCTGAATATTTTCCAGATAGGTAAGCACATGCATCGGATCGAGAAGATAACGGTCTATCTCGTTAAAATCCTGTAATAAGGTTTTTGCCCAATTGGCAAAAGTTTCAAATGGCTGCTGTTTTTCTTTTGGCGTAAGCCCGAGGTAAAGAGTATGAAATTCAAAAAGGAGTTCAATAGTGTCTATCGAACGTATGCCAGCTACATTTTGCACAAAATCTTCAATACTGATGATTTTAGGAGCGAAAACCGTTTGGGTCAACTGTTTTTTAAGTGCTTCAAGCAGGAATATCCTGGCTCTTTTATTGGGAAGTACCACAACAACATCAGGTAGCGAATTACCATAATCCTGTATCAGTTGGGTACTTAGCCTATCGAGAAAAGTTACATTAGCCATGGCATAAAAATAAAAAAAACGCTCCCGATATGGGAGCGTTTCCTGTATTTATTTTGAGAGGTTATCCTTATTCTTTGATAAGTTTAACTTCTACTCTTCTGTTTTGAGCTTTACCTTTAGCAGTTTTGTTAGAAGCGATTGGTTTAGTTTCACCGAAACCAACTGATTTCAATCTGTCTGCAGCGATACCGTGCTCTACTAACCAAGTTTTAACTGCCGCTGCTCTGTTTTCAGATAGCGTTTGGTTAAGTGCGTTGCTACCATCGCTGTCAGTGTGACCTTCAAGGATGAACTTAGCGTGAGGGTATTCTTTGAAGATAGCGTTCATAGCCTCTAGTACAGGGATAGTCTCATCTTTGAATGAAGATTTACCGCTGTTGAAAAGGATAGTTTTACCATAATCGTTAAGTCTCTTAACAACTTCTTCAGTTACTTCAGGACAACCTTTGTTAGCAGCTGTACCTTTAACCTGAGGGCAAAGATCATCTTTATCTAACACACCGTCACCGTCAGTATCTGGCCATGGACAACCACCGTTTTCTTTTGGACCTTTAACTTCAGGACATTTATCATCTTTATCAGCGATACCGTCACCGTCTGTATCAGGACATCCTTGTAGGCTAGCAGGACCAGCTACTTCAGGACAAGCATCATCTTTATCAGCGATACCGTCACCATCTGTATCAGGACATCCGTTGAATTCTTTAAGACCAGCTACTTCAGGACAAGCATCATCTTTATCTGGAATACCGTCACCGTCTGTATCAGGACATCCCTGGAATTCTTTAAGACCCGGAGTTTCAGGACAAGCATCATCTTTATCATAGATACCATCTTTATCAGTGTCTTTACCACCAAATTTGAAAGTAAGACCTGCAAAATGCTGTATGTGTCTTGGCACATTAGCTTCTACCTGATTTTCAAATGAATGTTTGTAAGTAGACTGTACTGTAAGACCTACGTTTTCAGTAAACCAGAAGTTTACACCAAGACCTCCGTTAACAGTACCGTTACCTTGCTCATCTAACCAAGTATAACCTCCACCAATGTGAACGTATGGATTAAACCAGCTTTTTGGAAGAATGCTATATTTAACGATAGCATCTACTCCGTAGTAAGTAAGATCATCTACATCTTCTTTGTGGATACCATGAGTACCAGCAGCATCATCACGATATAACTGATCAATTTTGTTAACAGATCCTGTTAAACCTACTGAAAAGTTGTTTCCGATGTGTCTTGACACATTGATGTAAGAAACAGATGGTAGAACATTCCACTCATCTACTTTAAAATACTTATTGAAATTGTCTGTGAAATCAGCACTGGCTCCAAAGCGGGTAGAAACCGCATTCACACCAAAACCGATTGACCACGGGTTGTCTTCGTCCTGCGCCTGCGCATTCAAGCTCAGAGCCATAAGTGCAGCAACGAAAAGTTTGTTAAGATGTTTCATACTTTATTTAATTACAAAGGTTATATGTAGACAAATTTACTCTGTTAAAATTGAACAGCAAAACGTTTTATTAAAATTTATCCTACGTTAAGGGCTAAAAAGTCGTTAAATTATAGTTAACGATTTGCCAACCTCTGAAAATGAAGCTATTGCATGATCCAAATGTTCCTTTGTATGGGCCGCTGAAAGCTGTACTCTTATCCTTGCTTTGTCTTTTGGAACCACCGGAAAGAAGAATCCTATTACATAAATACCCTTTTTAAGCAATTCATCAGCCATAATCTGCGACAATTTTGCATCATAAAGCATTACAGGAACAATTGCAGAGTCTCCATCGATGATATCAAAACCTGCTTTTTTCATTCCTTCCTTAAAGTAATTTGTATTCCACTCCAGCTTATCCCTAAGTGTAGTATCTCTTTTCAGAAGCTCAAATACTTTTAACGACGCACCTACTATTGATGGAGCAAGCGAGTTTGAAAACAGGTATGGCCTTGAACGTTGTCTTAATATTTCAATAATTTCTTTTTTGGCTGTAGTATAACCACCCATGGCACCACCAAGTGCTTTACCAAATGTACCTGTAATAATATCTACCCTGCCCATTACTCCTTTAGCTTCAAGCGTACCTTTTCCGGTTGCTCCAATAAAACCTGCAGCATGGCACTCGTCAACCATAACCATGGCATCATACTTATCAGCAAGATCACATATCTTATCAAGCGGAGCCACAAGGCCGTCCATAGAGAAAACCCCATCGGTAACAATAAGCTTAAAACGGTGTCCGGCTTCAGTAGCTTTTATAAGCTGTTCTTCCAGCTCCTGCATATTATTATTAGTATAGCGATAACGTGCCGCTTTACACAAACGAACACCATCTATAATAGATGCGTGGTTAAGGCTGTCTGATATAATACAGTCTTCTTCATCAAGCAATGGCTCAAACACACCTCCGTTGGCATCAAAGGCAGCCGCATATAATATAGTATCTTCAGTTCCGTAAAAATCAGCAACTGCTTTTTCAAGCTCTTTATGAATATCCTGAGTACCACAAATGAAACGTACTGACGACATACCAAAGCCATGCGTATCAAGCGCGTCTTTAGCCGCCTGTATTACTTCAGGATGTGACGAAAGTCCAAGATAGTTGTTTGCACAAAAATTTAGTACTTTTTGTCCTGAGTCAAGTGTTATCTCTGCACCCTGAGGCGAAGCGATGATACGCTCCTTTTTATAAAGGCCGTTTTCTTTTATTGTTTCAAGTTCGGCAGCTAAGTGTTCTTTGATCTTTCCGTACATTTTTATGTCGTTTAAGTTTATAGATTATTGTTTTCTCAAAAAATCAGGTCAAATTTACCACATTTATATCTTCACCTATATATACGAGTGCTTTTTTAATCACCTTTAATCCCATTTCTTCCAGCGCTAACTGGTAAGATGCGAGTTGCTGTTCATACTTGGGCTGATGCGCCCCTGTTTTATAATCCAGAAGAAGAGCGTTATTACCCTGTATTGCCACCCTGTCGGGTTTGATAGTCTGCAACGCCTGACGGATGATGCTTTGCTCATTATATATAAGATTATCTTCTGCAAAAAAGACATTCAGTTCCGGATGGAATAGTACAGCCTTCAGCGTTTTTTCCACTTCTGCCTGCTGACTCCTTACTATAAGTCCGTCTTCAACAGCTTTTACCAGTGCCAGCGGAATGTCATGTTCCGTTCTTACAAAGGAAAGTATTTCGTGCATAACGTTACCAAACTCGATTGCTTTCAGTCGTTCAGAACCCCACATGAGCGATTCACGCTGGGCAATCTTAACGCCACGCGGACTGAACCTCTCGCCTACCACCTTTATATTTTGCTGCTGCGTTTCTTCATTTTCATCAGGCGAAAGTTTTTTACTATCACCAAATTCATATTCTGCTTTACTATTGTCAAACTTTTGCTTTTGCATCAGGTATTTGATAAAGAACGACGACATATTGTTCGTCAGCTCACCCTTACTTGTAAAATTCCTGTTCGATATAATATACAGCTGCTCTTCTGCACGGGTTAATGCTACATATAATATATTGATATTATCCAGCAGTTCTTCCTGTGTTTTTACAAAGTAGAGCTCCGAAGCTTTTTCCCCATATTCTGCTACACTCTTATTACTATCTACCAATGCCTTCTGAAATTCGAAAGTAGTATCATCAAGTTCAAGCCACATCTTACTGCGTGGCGAACGACTGTAATCCTCCTCAGCAAACGGAAAGATTACAATAGGAAACTCCAGCCCTTTCGACTTGTGGATAGTCATTATCCTTACAGCATCATTGCCTTCCGGCGATGGTATACTGAACTTAGACCCATTCTTATCCCAGTAATCCAGAAAATCAGCAATACCTGACTGGGTTCGCATATCCCTTTCCAGCACCAGGTCTAAAAAGTATTGCACATAACTCTGATTACTTTTCTTTTTCAGGAAAGCATCAACTATTGTTTCAACAGCTTCATATAATGAACGTTTTCGGCAGTTCCTGAACGATATATTTACAGCGTGCAACGATAACCAGTGCTCAAGATGCTCTTCGGTAGGCTGCGCCATACCTTCGGCAATAAAATCGTGTACAGCAATATCTCCCTGTGTAGTAGCTGCAAAATATAAAAAGTGTGCTTTAGCCTCAATATTATCGTTACTCTTGAGATAGCGCAGCAGGTTTATAATCAGTTTAACCTCTGTGGCATTTTCTATAAGCAGCGTTTCCGATGATAATATCGGGATATTCTGCTCCGTAAGATAATTAGCCAAAAGCACTCCAGGAGTTCGCTTTCGCGTAAGCAAAACGATATCTTTAAATTTAAACCCATCAGCCAATGCTTTCTTTATCGCTTTGAGTGTCGCCTCGAGGTAAAGAGCATCTTTATCGAATTCCGTTTCGGCATCTTCGGTAACTTCAGGAATAAAAGAAATATTTACATAACCGCCTGCCTTTGGATTGATCTCCTGTCCGCTTGCAGCATACATGGCTTTATAATCCTCATTTTCAAATTCACCCGAAAGCAATTTAAAGAACTCATTATTAAATTCAATAACCTGAGAATAACTCCTGAAATTGGTGTCAAGGTTAAGTATGGCTTTATCAGGATTGGAAAAAGGACTATACTCCTTATTCAGCTCGATAAACTGCTCTGCCTTTCCGCCACGCCAGCGGTAGATAGACTGCTTGGGGTCTCCTACTATCATTAGTGAACCGCGGTCACCCGCCAGATCTTCCGAAGATAGCGCATTATCAATCAGCGGAACAAGATTATTCCATTGCATCTGCGAGGTGTCCTGAAACTCATCGATAAAAAAATGGCGATAGCGTTCGCCCAGCCTCTCATATATAAAAGGAGCCGGCTGATTCTGTATCTCTTTATGAATAATGGCATTGAACTCGGATATCGAAAGCACGTTTTGCTCTTTTTGAATACGCTCCAGTTCTTGCCCTATTGAGTTTAATAATGAAAGTGGTGTAATATTCTTGAGAAACGCCTGGTAAAAATTACGCTTCTCATAATTCTTATATGCTTTTTGTAATAGCCCGAGTAATTCCGGTATTATACTTTCGATAATTTCACGGTCTTTAGCCGTTTTGTTTATCTGGATATCGTCGAACTCATAAAACTTTTTATGACTGCTTTGCAAAACGCCATCTCTTATATACCCTATATGATTGGGAAATGTTCCGCGGGAAAATGATTTTAAATCAACACCTCGGCTTTCCATAAGGACAAACATCTCGTTGGCAACAGCCACATTCTCCTCATCATATTTTACGACCGACTGCCTTAGCTTCTCCTTAATGAAAAGAAACTCTTCAATGGTCTTATCCCTAAACTGATTCAGCTCATTACGATTATTCTCATCAATAAGCAACTTGCCGGTTTCAAAAAGTTCATAGGTAACATCCCAACTCTTATCATTATCGGTTTTGTCAAGAGAGAAATCTACAAGCAGCGAAGTCAGTACGTCATTTTCTCCTGCTTTGGCAATAATCGCGTCAACTGCTTCCTGCAAAAGGATATCGGTTTCCAACGATACATCAAACGAAACGGAAAGGTTAAGGTCATGAGCAAAAGCGCGTATTACCTTATGCGTAAACCTGTCAATCGTTGAAATATCGAAAGAAGCATAATTATGAATAATATTCTTGATGATAGACCGTGACTTGTCTTTTATCGTAGCTAGTGAGAGTCCGGTTTCACCTGAAAGCACTTTCATCAGGGCTTCGGCCTTAGCACCTGGTTCATCTTTGGAAAACTCCGAAAGGTTCATTATAATACGCCCCTTCATCTCAGCAACCGCTTTGTTGGTAAAAGTTATAGCCAGTATCTTGCGGTAAGCATCATCGGTCGGGCCCTGCAGTAATATCCGCAGATACTCCTTTACAAGCGTATAGGTCTTACCCGAGCCTGCCGAAGCATTATATATAGAAAAAGCAGTTTTATGCACTTATAATGAGTTGTTTATAGTTTAAAGTTTCAAATTATAACAAATTCTTATTTATTGTAAACCTTAAATACTGTAAATTTGGATTTAAAATTAATACTAATCTTTTAAAATACGGAAATTATGGCCTTTGAATTACCTAAACTTCCTTATGCATATGATGCCCTGGAGCCACATATTGATGCCAGGACAATGGAAATACACCATACTAAACATCACAACGCATATACAACAAACCTGAATGCAGCTATTGCCGGAACTGATCTTGAAGGCAAAACGATTGAAAATATATTAATCAATCTTGATACTACTAATGCAGCAGTAAGAAATAACGGTGGTGGTTACTACAACCATAACCTTTTCTGGACAATCCTTTCTCCAAAAGGAGGCGGAGAGCCAACTGGTGAGCTTGAAGATGCTATTGATGCTGCTTTCGGTTCTTTTGCTGAATTCAAAGCTAAATTTGCTAAAGCTGCAACCACTCAGTTTGGTTCAGGATGGGCATGGCTTTGTGTACAAAAAGGAGGTAAACTTGATATCTGCGCTACTCCAAACCAGGACAACCCACTTATGCCGGAAGTAGGCTGTGGCGGAACTCCGATACTTGGACTTGACGTTTGGGAACATGCTTACTACCTAAACTACCAAAACAGAAGACCTGACTATATCGAGGCTTTCTTTAGCGTAGTAAACTGGGAAGAAGTTGCAAGACGTTATGCTCTTGAAAAATAAGACTCACATATAGTAAAAAAGCGGATGCCAATGGTATCCGCTTTTTTTATGCTTTTAAAATATTTAAATTTTAAATAAGCACCTAAAAATAAAAAAGGGAAAACGTTGCTGTTTTCCCTTTTTTTGCCCCCAAAAATACCGTAAAAATTAATTTACTAATGCTATTTTCTATTGTAAACATAGTATGTTTCTTAAAATGAAACAACAGTTTTAGATAAAATGCACACAAATTCGATTAAATGCATTCATTCCCGACAAACTGCATTTTTTAACATTTATCTTTTAACTACCAAATAATAAGTCATTGAAAATTAGAACCCAAACAGAACCATCATAAAATAAGAAAGGGAAAACATTGCTGTTTTCCCTTTCTCTGCCCCCAAAAATACTGTAAAAATTAATTTACTAATGCTATTTTCAGGAGCGAATATATAAAGTTCATATTTTCTCAACAAGCTTTTCCGACAAAAGGCATTAAAACTCGTTAAGAAGCTACTTAGTAAGCTCTTGCGTCGTTTCCTTCATAGAAATTGATGAATGCACGGTTCACAACACGGTTACCACCCGGTGTAGGATAGTCTCCTGTAAAGTACCAGTCACCCAGATTTTTAGGACAAGCTTTATGCAGGTTATCTACGCTCTGGAAGATAATCTTCACTTCTGCGTTAATACCTTCAGAGCTTAGCATTTCAGCAATCTTATCAGAGATTTCCTGATCGGTAAACGGTGCATAGAACTCAGTAACATGATTTACAACTTCTGTATCCGGCAGGTTTTCCTGTGCTTTACATTTTTTGTAAACGTCTTCAATAATATGTTCCATGCCTCTTTCTTTCAGAAGCTCATGTGCCGCCTGGAAAGCAACAAGACCTTCTAGCTTTGCCATATCGATACCATAACAGTCAGGATACCTGATCTGCGGCGCAGACGATACTACAACGATACGCTTTGGCGAAAGCCTGTCCATCATTTTCAGGATACTCTTTTTAAGAGTAGTTCCCCTAACGATAGAGTCATCGATAATAACAAGGTTATCCTGCGGCTTGATAACACCATAGGTAACATCATATACGTGAGCCACTAAATCGTCACGGCTGCTGTCTTCGGTAATAAAGGTACGCAGCTTAGCGTCTTTAATAGCAATTTTCTCTGTACGTATCTTAACTTTAAGAAGCTCTTCAAGCGTTTCTTCAGTAAGTGTATTCCTGTGTTCAAGGATATGTTTGTTCTTACGCTGGTTAAGGAAATCCTGAGCAGCCTCTACCATACCGTAGAATGACGTCTCTGCCGTATTCGGTATGAATGAGAACACAGTATTATCGGTATCATCTTCAATAGCTTCAAGCACTTGTGGCAATACAAGCTTACCAAGGTCTTTACGCTCCTGATAAATCTCTGCATCACTACCTCTTGAGAAGTAGATCCTTTCAAAAGAACATGCTTTTTTAGGCAGTGCAGGGATAATTTCCTCTACCGACACCTTACCGCTTTTCTTAACGATGATAGCATGACCAGGCTCAAGCTCTTTAACTGCATCAAACGGAACGTTGAATACCGTCTGGATAACCGGTCTTTCCGATGCTACAACAGCAATCTCATCATCCTGGTAATAGTATGCCGGACGGATACCTGCAGGATCACGGAAAACAAAACTGTCACCATGCCCTATAAGGCCAGCCATTGCATAACCACCATCCCACTGTTTAGAAGCACGCTTAAGTATCTTAGCAATATTAAGCCTTTCCGATATGATAGCCGAAGCCTCCTGTTTTGTATAACCTTCATTTTTACAATCCTGGTAAAGATCAGCCACCTCACCATCAAGGAAATGACCTATCTTTTCCATTACCGTTACCGTATCGGCAAGCTCTTTAGGGTGCTGGCCAAGTTCAACAAGGCTGTCAAAAAGCTGCTTAACATTAGTCATGTTAAAGTTACCGGCAACAATAAGGTTACGGTGCATCCAGTTGTTCTGACGAAGGAACGGGTGAACACTCTCGATACTGTTTTTACCGAAAGTTCCGTAACGTACGTGGCCTAAGAAAACTTCACCTATATAAGGAAGGTTCTCTTTTTGTGCCGCTACGCTATTATTATATTCAGGGTGTGCCGTAAGCTCTTCGTTAATTCGCTCATTGATTTGCTTAAACACATCCTGTATAGGCTGCTGCTGGTTAGATCTTACGCGGCTAATGTAGCGCTGACCCGGCTCAACATCAAGTTTAATACTCGCAAATCCCGCACCGTCCTGTCCACGGTTATGCTGCTTTTCCATAAGCAGGTACATTTTCTGTATCCCGTAAAAAGCAGTTCCGTACTTTTCTTTGTAGTATTCTAATGGCTTTAATAATCTTAACAGCGCAATACCGCATTCATGTTTTAAAGCGTCACTCATAATAGTGTGTTGTGTGTTTTTGTTGTATTTCCTATTAAAAAAAGCCCGCAATTGGGCTTAAGTTTTCTTTATTCGTTTTCAAGCGCGATGTCAAACTGCGTCAGTGCCTTGAATTGTTGCAGGCGCTCCAGCACCTCCTCTTTCGTGAGACTTATCATTCGCTCCGGCCCAAACTTCTCTACACAGAAAGAAGCCAGATTAGAACCGTATATTATCGCATTTTTCATGTTATCAAACGAGATGTTCTCGCTTTGCGCAATGTACCCCGCAAAACCTCCGGCAAACGTATCACCAGCTCCTGTTGGGTCAAACACTTCTTCAAGCGGAAGTGCCGGCGCAAAGAATATTTGTTTATCATTGAAAAGTAAAGCACCATGCTCCCCTTTTTTGATGACTACAAACTTAGGCCCCATCTCCTGTATTTTAGCCGCAGCCTTCACAAGCGAATATTCACCTGTAAGCTGGCGTGCCTCTTCATCATTTACTGTAATTACATCTACACGCTTAATAACTTCCTTAAGTTCAGGCAGCGCACAGTCCATCCAGAAGTTCATGGTATCAAGAACTACCAGCTTAGGCTTAACCGCCACCTGGTCAAGCACACTGATTTGTACCAGCGGGTGCAGGTTGCCCAGCATAACCACTTCGGCATCCTTAAAGTTTTCAGGAACTACCGGTTTAAAATCAGCAAGGGTATTCAGTTCTGTTACAAGGGTATCGCGTGAGTTAAGATCGTTGTGGTAGCGACCGCTCCAAAAGAAGGTTTTACCACCTTTAACCACTTCAAGTGCAGAAATATCAATATTCCTTTCAGTAAAAAGATCAAGATATTCCTGTGGGAAGTCCTCACCAACTACTGACACTACGGCCGATTTAACTTTAAAGAATGATGCTGAAAAACCTATATACATGCCGGCTCCACCAAGTATTTTTCCGGTTTTGCCAAAAGGCGATTCTATAGCATCAAAAGCTACCGAGCCTACAATCAGTAATTTGTTCATAAAAGATAATGAAATTGAGGATGCAAAGATAATTTATATCTTCAATACATACAAGATTTTGATTATCAAATTAAATTATGGTTACATATAGGAAATCAATGGGTTAGCAAGACAATACAACTATAACGATAATAATATATAAATCAGCATTCATCATTTATTGTTACTCATTATTTACATCATATTATTAATGGTTATCTTTTGAGTTACAATCTGGATTTTTATATTTGAATTTTCATAATTTACCTACAATGTTTTTCAAAAAGAAAAAACTTAGCGAAACGGAGTTTGCTAACAAATTTGCTTTAGCATTAAAGAATGAGTTCCCGGAAGTCGAAATTACATCTATTAACAAACTTGAAATAACATCTTCTTTAAATTCCGACCCTTACACTCATTTTTTAGATAATGCTTATAGCGAATATCTTCGCGACACAAAAGATTTAAGCGCAATAATCACAAAATATGTTTTAAGCACTTCTGACATATACCTTCCTAAACAGCCGGTTAACCCAGAGAAAATATTCCCTGTAATAAAAGACATACGATTTTTAAATGAGCTTGATAGATTACCCGGAGATATAAGATCAAAACATTTTTATGAGACTTACAATTCTGAATTATTCATAATGTATGTTGAAGATGCAGAGCACACAGTCAACTACATATCAAAGGAGGACATTGAAGAAGCAAACATTAGTTTAGACCAATTAAGAACACTAGCTATAGAAAATTTCAAAAATCAAATCTCGATTGAAAAACATGGTGATAATGGATACTATATGCTTGTAGCAGGCGGAACATATGAATCCAGCCTTATTCTTTTAAACATATGGGATCATGAAAATTTCCCTGTAAAAGGAAATATCGTTATAGGCATCCCTTCACGTGATTTACTCCTTATAACCGGCAGTCAGGATTCGAAGGGCTTACATAAACTATACGATATTGTAGAAGACATATCAAAAAGAGGAGACCATTTAGTTTCAGACAAACTTTTTGAATATAAAACCGGAAAATTTGAATTATTAGACATCCAACCTTAAACCAATGAACCGATTATCCCTTTTATTACTTTTTATCAGCCTTTCGGCTTTTGCACAAATTAAAATCCCTTTTACCCTTACCGATGGCGGCCATACCTTAGTTAAAGCTAAAATCAACGGCGTAGAGGGCATGTTCATATTCGATACCGGTGCCGGGCTAAACATGATAACCAAAAAATTTGCTGATAAAGTCGGCACCCTGCAAAAGACAGATGAATTCTATGTGGGCCACCGTGCCACCGGCGAAGCCATAGACACCGACCTTTACCTTACCAAAACCATTGAAATGGGTGATTTTAAGATCGACGGGCAAATGACATCGGTTATTGATATTGAATTCCCAATTGACGGACTTATTTCATTGATGCCATTTAAGGATAAGGCAATCACTATTGACTATACTAATAAAGTATTGGTAATTGAAACTAAAAAGAGTGTTGACCAGCTAACCAAAACCGGAAAAACAATCCCGATCCAGATTGATGATGAAAAAGGAAAAACATTAGGCATTAATACCTATATAACACTTGGCAACAAACTTAACTTGCAGGTAGTTTTAGACAGCGGTGCAGGATTTAATGTATTCCGTTTCAGTTCACGTTATATGGATGAGCTGGGCATTGACCCCGCAAAAACAGAGAAAACGTCACGCAAAAGTGAATTTACAGGCAGCGAGAATAACTATTACAGCACAATGGTAAGCAGCATGACTACTAAAGATGCATCCATTAAAAAAGAGAACTTCAAGGCTACTTTTATAGACGGACTGATCTATCAGGGTATTATGTGCATCAATTGGTTAGGCAACAAGATCACTATAGACATTCCTAACAGTAAAATCATCGCTAACCAATAATGAAGAATATCCTTTTACTGGTAGTTATGATACTACTTTTTAGTTGCCAAAAAGAAAAATCGACACAAACGGAAACAGAAACAACTTCAGAAAACAGCACTGAAATACCACAGGCAAATGATGAGTTTCAAATGTATCTGAACAAATTCCCCGAAGTGAAATTACCTCTTGACATCGAACCGTGCAGTATTGATGATTCAAAAATGAAGATGCTCAATGACAGCACCCTTATATATGGCAAAATACCGTCAAATGGAAAATACATAACCACAATCAGCTTTGAGATTGCCGATTGCCTGTTACCCAGAATTACCACATATACGCTTAGCGGAAAAATAATAGATTCTAAATCTGTCGTGATCGGGCTTTGCGGGTCAGACCCCTGCTACGAATGCAATGAATATTTTAGGATAGGTAAAGATTACAGAATATACTCCTGTGATTCTGCACGTTATGATGATTGCATCAATAAAGTAAGTGACACTGTAACCAATATCATTACCTACAAACAAGGAAAACTGAACAGTACAGGAAAAATTGAGTTATCAGCAGAAAAACAAAAAACATATTACACTAAGAAATCATAAGAGCTTCTGTCCTTCTTCCTCATAATACGCATCTACATTTAGTTGCGGCTGCGTGGATGCCATAGCAGCCAACTGATCGCAGCGTTCGTTTTGCGGATGGTTGTTGTGGCCTTTTATCCACTTAAAGTCTACCTTATGCTGGCGGTATATTTTTAGGAAGCGTTTCCACAGGTCGGGATTCTTCTTGTCTTTATAGCCTTTTTTCTCCCAACCGAACACCCAGCCCTTAGTTACTGAGTCAACCACATATTTAGAGTCACTCACTATAAGTACTGCAGTATTGGGCTTTGAGAGCTTTTCAAGACCAACAATCACCGCCAGTAATTCCATTCGGTTATTGGTCGTAAGACGAAAACCTTCATAAAACTCCTTACGGTAGCCGGTACCTACCTGCTCCATGACTACACCATAGCCTCCCGGACCAGGATTTCCTTTGGCAGCGCCATCTGTATATATGTGTACGGTATGTGACAATTTTAGTTGATTTGATTATTTTGTAATAGCAATTGTTTTAACCAGGTTGTCAAACACCACTATATCTTTTGCATCTTTAGCGTGGATGTATATATTGTAGACAAAATTGCCCATAAATATCTTCACCGATTGATCAATTATTATACAGGAATTACCTTTCCCGTCTTTTTCCCTGTAAGACATTGAATTGACCGTTGCTTTTTTACCACTTATATTTACCTGCGTTAAAGGCTGCAAAATTTTTAAATCAGGCGCATTGACTTTAATATTTTTCTGAAACGCCAAAAACTCATTAAAGTCACGTAATTTTTTATGCAATCCACTGACAGTAACAGTAAGAAAAACCTTTTTGTCATTATCAGCCCTGGTTTTATGGTACCTGATTATCTCAATACTCCCGACAGCAACACCCTGAACAGCACTTTCAACATTCCAGTTATATTTTTTTAGTACAGGTATAAAATCTTTATTCTGCACACCATACCAACCAGGCTTATCAAATGAAAAACCCAATTCCTGAATTTTAAATTTGCCCTCCGAAGACCTCTGATTTACCGAAAACAGTAAAACAAAAATTACACTAAGTATTCTTACCATTATTTAAGAGTGTTTCAATAATACGTGGAAAATGCTCATGCTCCAGTGAAAGCACTTTTAATGCTACTTCTTCTGCACTTATACACTCTTCTACCGCAATAGCGTGCTGATAGATGATATTCCCCTCATCATAATTATCGTTTACATAATGTATGGTAATACCACTTTCTTTATCCTTGTTTTCAAGCACTGCACGGTGCACATGGATACCGTACATACCTTTTCCCCCATACTTAGGCAGCAGCGCCGGATGGATATTTATCACTTTATGAGGGTACTGCGCAATAATATCTGACGGAAATTTAAGTAAAAAACCTGCCAAAACGATAAGATCGGGCTGAATTTCATTTACAATTTGAAGCACTTTTCCTTCATTTAGCTCCTCACGGGTAAAAACATGAGCAGGCACATTATAGTTTTTTGCCTTTTCAATTACCCCTGCATTTTGATTGTTTGTGAGCACCGCCGACACCTCAAATCGCTCTTTTCCGTCGAAATACTGCATTATCTGCTCTGCGTTAGAGCCTCCACCTGAAGCAAAAAGGATGATTTTTTTCATTTTTTGGAAAGATTTTTACAACGTGATAACCACATTAATATCCTGCAAAATAACGGCGTTTTAAGATATTTCTAAAATTAATTTTCTAATTTAGTGCGACATTTTTTAGCGAAAACATGGTTTTAAAATAAAGTTTTTTATTTTTGCCATTCAATTTAAATTCTAAAATTAAAGATTATGTCAGACATTGCATCAAGAGTAAAGGCGATTATCGTAGACAAATTAGGTGTTGACGAAAACGAAGTTGTAACAGAAGCTAGCTTCACAAATGATCTGGGAGCGGATTCTCTAGACACTGTTGAGCTTATCATGGAGTTTGAAAAAGAATTTGACATTCAGATTCCGGACGATCAGGCTGAAAACATTTCTACTGTTGGTCAGGCTATTTCTTACATCGAAGAGGCAAAAAAATAATAAATATTAAACATCCATGTAGCTCTTGAATTACATGGATGTTATTATTTATTGAACTATTTAAGGCCAAAACACACACAAGAAGCATGAGAACCTCTTAAAGACAGGGTGTTTTCATAAAAAAATATCATCAATGCCCATGTTTTCTAACCTTATATATAGAGTACATGGGTATTGTTCTTTAAATTTGAAACTATAAAATTGACCTTATGAAATTAAGAAGAGTTGTAGTAACAGGACTGGGTGCACTTACACCAATAGGAAACAACGTTGAAGAATACTGGAACGGCCTAATAAACGGTGTTAGCGGAGCAGCCCCTATTACTTATTTCGACACGACTAACTTCAAGACTAAATTTGCCTGTGAGGTAAAAAATTTCAACGTTGAAGATTTTATAGACCGTAAAGAAGCAAGGAAAATGGACAAATATGCCCAGTATGCCCTTGTTGCTACGGATGAAGCCGTTAAAGATGCAAACTTTGACTTTGACGCTTTAGATAAAGACAGAGCCGGTGTAATTTGGGGATCGGGTATTGGCGGACTTGAAACTTTCCAGGAGGAAGTTATCAACTGGGCTAATGGCGCCGGTGTACCTAAATTTAATCCTTTCTTTATCCCTAAAATGATTGCTGACATCGCAGGTGGCCACATCTCTATAAAATATGGCCTTAGAGGACCTAACTTTACAACGGTTTCTGCCTGTGCATCGTCTACAAATGCATTGATTGATGCTTTTAACTACATCCGCCTTGGCCATGCCGACGTTATGGTAACCGGAGGTAGTGAAGCTGCTGTAACCATTGCCGGAATGGGCGGGTTTAACGCAATGCATGCACTTTCAACCAGAAATGACGACCCTAAAACAGCTTCAAGACCAATGGACAAAGACCGTGAAGGTTTTGTACTTGGCGAAGGTGCCGGAGCTCTTATTCTTGAAGAATATGAGCACGCCGTTGCAAGGGGTGCAAAAATATACTGCGAAGTAGGCGGAGGCGGAATGAGCGCCGATGCTCACCACATTACTGCCCCACACCCTGAAGGGCTTGGCGCACGCAATGTAATGCTAAACTGCCTTAGGGATGCAGGCCTTAAGCCTGAAGATGTAGACGGTGTAAACATGCACGGTACATCTACCCCGCTTGGCGATATCGCAGAATCTAAAGCTATTATGGAAGTTTTTGGAGAGCACGCTTATACACTTAACCTAAACTCTACAAAATCTATGACAGGCCACCTTCTTGGTGCTGCAGGTGCTATAGAGACAATAGCTTCGATACTTTCTATTAAACACGGAATTGTTCCTCCAACCATCAACCACTTTACGGATGATGAGAACATAGACCCTAAGCTTAACTTTACTTTCAACAAAGCTCAAAAAAGAGATATGAAAGTAGTTATGAGCAATACTTTTGGGTTTGGTGGACACAATGCTTGTGTATTGGTTAAAAAATTAGACCTGTAATAGTACACTATGGGTATCATTAAAAAAATATTTTCTAAAAATACCCGTCTTTCTCCGGAAGACGGGATTTTTTTTGATGAGCTCCATAAAATACTGGGCTTCCAGCCAATTGACCTTACCCATTACCGAAGGGCCTTTACCCATCGTTCTTCAAACAAACAGGACGAAAACGGCCATCCTATAAACTACGAAAGACTTGAATTTTTGGGCGATGCCATGTTGGGATCAGTTATTGCTGCTCATTTATTTAACGAAGTTCCTACCGGAGACGAAGGGTATCTTACCAAAATGCGCTCTAAGATTGTGAGCCGCGAACACCTTAATGAACTTGGGCGTGATCTTAACCTTATAAAATGGGTAGAAAGCAAAGTTTCGGCACAGCATTTTGGCGAAAACATCCACGGTAATCTTTTCGAAGCCTTTATAGGTGCGATTTACCTGGATCGCGGTTTTAACTACTGTGAGAAATTTATCCACAAAAAAGTAATTGCTCCTTATGTTGACATCCCTAAACTTGAAGGCAAGGTTATAAGTTACAAAAGCCTTGTTATTGAGTGGTGCCAAAAGGAAAAGAAGAGCTTTCAGTACGAGATCTATGAAGATAACGGTACTGAAGGACAGAAGCATTTTGCCGTTAAACTTAAGATAGACGGAAAGATTATAGCCCGCGCCAGAGCCACCTCTAAAAAGAAAGCAGAAGAGAAAGCATCGCAACGCGCTTATTTTGCATTTCAGGAAAAAATTAACAAAAAATAAGCCAACTCTTCAGTAAACTAAAACGTTTTCGTGAAGAAAATGACAGAAAGTTAATCCAACAGCCTGTTTTTTCTTAACATTAAATTGTATATTTACAGGCTTATTTTTGAGTTTTGCTATGGCTATTCACAAATTATTGATTGACGATTTTGTTACGGTCGATTATGGATTGATTGCCATACATTCTTCCCTTGAAGACCACAGGCTGGCCTATTTTATAAACAGGGAATTATCTATACTGCTTGAAAAGAGCCCAAACGATATATGGGTAACCATTAACGAAGGGGAAAGCTGTTTTTCGAGATTTATCTTTGAAGACCCCGGCAATGACAGTGCATGGAACCTGATCCAGAACAGGAACAGGATTACCGGTACGCAGAGCAACATCACCACTTCTTTATTTGAAGATACAGAACTGCAGGTTGAGACCAGCGTTTTTTTAATGCCTGAGCTCAAAACAGTAGATTATGTGCTTAAAATTGAACATATGCCCTCTTCTTTTGAAGCGGAAGAAGTGACCGAAAAGCTGCTCGGCATTAAGCAAATTGCCACAGCCTATGTGATTGACCACAAAAAACTGAAATCTAAGAACAATTTAATTTTTTAAAAGAATGCCGACAAGAAAAAAAACTAAAATTGTAGCCACATTAGGACCTGCATGCAGTACAAGGGAAGTACTGAAAGACATGATCGATGCAGGTGTAAACGTATTTAGGATTAACTTCTCTCATGCTGACTATACAGACGTTAAAGAACGTATAGACATGATAAGAAGCCTGAATGCAGAGTTTGGCTACAATACTTCTATATTAGCCGACTTACAAGGCCCTAAACTACGTGTTGGGGTAATGAAAGAAGATGTTATCGTAAACAGAGGTGACATCATTACTTTCCAGACTGCAGAAGATGTACCGGGTACAGCTGACAGGGTATATATGAACTACAAAGAATTCCCTAACGATGTAAATCCGGGTGAGCGTATCCTTCTTGATGACGGTAAGCTTATGTTTGAAGTTCTTGAAACAAACCGCCGTGACGAGGTTAAAACGATCGTTATACAGGGTGGTCCGTTAAAATCTAAAAAAGGTGTAAACCTTCCAAATACAAAAGTATCGCTTCCGGCACTTACACAGAAAGACATCCGTGATGCTATCTTCGCTATTAAAGAGCAGGTAGACTGGATTGCGCTTTCATTCGTTCGTACACCAAAAGACCTTGAAGAGCTACAGGATCTAATCGCAGAGCATTCTGCACATAAAATTCCGATTATAGCTAAGATCGAGAAACCTGAAGGTGTTGAGAACATCGACAAGATTGTTGCTTTTTGTGACGGACTGATGGTTGCCCGTGGTGACCTGGGTGTTGAAATTCCTGCTCAGGAAGTTCCGCTTATCCAGAAAAAGCTTATCAACCGTGCTAAAACAGCACGTATTCCTGTAATTGTGGCTACACAGATGATGGAAACCATGATTACCAGCCTTACTCCTACCCGTGCTGAAGTAAACGACGTTGCCAACTCGGTAATGGATGGTGCTGATGCGGTAATGCTATCGGGAGAGACATCGGTAGGTAACTATCCGGTTCAGGTAATTGAGAAAATGACACAGATTATTGAAGCTGTTGAAGATTCTCCGCTTATCACTGTACCACAAAACTCTCCACAGGTAAGAACAAAACGTTTTATCACTAAAACCATATGTTACCACGCTGCTTCAATGGCTAACGTGATTAAGGCAAAAGGTATCTGTACGCTTACAAACAGTGGATATACTGCATTCCAGATCTCTGCATGGAGGCCAAGCGCACACATTTTAGTGTTTACATCAAACAAAACCATACTTACACAGCTAAACCTTCTTTGGGGTGTTAATGCTTTCTACTACGACAAATTCTCAAGCACTGATGAAACTGTAGAAGATGTTAACCAGATCGCTAAAGAAAAAGGATTTGTAGAGAAAGGTGATTTCCTTATCAACCTTGCTGCTATGCCTGTTGTAGATAAAGGTATGGTGAATACCCTAAGGGTTTCTGAAATAGAATAGTTTTTAATTTTTCATAGCCAAAAGCCGTCCTTTTCAGGACGGCTTTTTTTATTTGACAAAAATGTTAAATTTTTAATTGGCTGATTTTGAATATCAGCGAA
This sequence comes from Flavobacterium psychrophilum, assembly GCA_003243255.1. The sequence goes on from QFQM01000003.1 coordinate 41,265, forward strand.
TTAACTTTTTCTTAAAAAATATTTGGTTCGGTATTAACCGAACCAAACGAACTTGTACTTATCTTTGCAAAAAAATTTCTAAATTAGATGTCAGATTTAACAAAAGAACGCGAGGAATTGGTGGAGTTGTTTGGTGTGTTCTTTGAAACTACCCATCATTTACCACCTCTTGGCGCCAGAATATTAGGCAATTTGATTGTTGACTCCAAAGGCAGCAATGTTACTTTCGATCAGTTGGTAGAGCGCATGGGAGCCAGTAAGAGTTCTGTATCCACAAACCTAAACCTTCTTCTTAAACTGGGGAAGATAACCTACTTTACAATGCCGGGAGACCGGAAAAAATACTACAAACCCACACCTTTTAGCGACCGTTTCAACAGTTATCTGAAAATGATTGATATGGAGAAAGAGCTGATTGAGAAAATGACTGCTTACAGGGACAAATCATCCTGCCCAAAATCAAGGGCAGAGATTGAGATGGTAAAAATCTACAGTGAGCATATTCTTGAAATGGAAAGAGTGATACTTAAAAGCATCCACGACTTTAAGAAATTTGAAAAAGAATCAGAACAATAAATTCAATCCAAAAAACGAACAATAACCCAAGTCCACAAAAATGAAAAAGAGATCTTTAATAGGCGCTTTTGCAGCCTTACTGATAATTACATCATGCGGAAAAAAACAGGAACAGGCACCGGCAGCGGGACCAATGCCTTTTCCGGTGCAAACAGTGACACAACAGGATGCAACTGTTTATGAAGAATACACTGCTAACCTTGAAGGCCAGCAGAATGTTGAGATCCGTCCGAAAGTAAGCGGTTTTATCCAGAAGATATATGTTGACGAAGGTCAGCAGGTACGTAAAGGCCAGCTGCTTTTTAAACTGGAAACACAAACCCTTAACGAGGATGCCGCTGCTGCAAAAGCGAATGTTACCGCAGCTCAGGTAGAAGTAGACAGGCTGAAACCGCTTGTAGACCGAAAAATCATCTCAAATGTTCAGCTTGAAACGGCAAAAGCCAAACTTGCCCAGGCAAAAGCATCGTACAGTGCTGTAGCTGCCAACATTAACTACGGAACCATTACATCTCCGGTAGATGGCGTTATAGGTACACTTCCATACAAAGAAGGTACGCTGGCAAGTGCTACAAGCGAACTTCCTTTAACAACGGTATCTGACACAAGAGTAATGCGTGCTTATTTTGCTATGAACGAAAAGCAGATGATCAGCTTCAGCCGTGAGTTTAAAGGGTCTACCCTTCAGGAAAAAATTAAAAATGCTCCTGCTGTAAGCCTTCGCCTTGTTGACGACAGCACTTATGAGGAAAAAGGAAAACTTACAGCTGCTTCTGGCCTTGCCAATGCTGCAACAGGAACAAGCCAGTTCAGGGCTGAATTCAAAAATCCTCAGGCGGTTTTAAGAAGTGGTGGAAAAGGAACAGTATTACTTCCGCTAAACATTAAAAACGCTATTGAAGTACCTCAAAACGCAGTATTTGATATGCAGGGTAAACAGATGGTTTATGTTGTAAACAAAGACAACACTGTAAAATCTAAAATAGTACAGGTAAAAACCACATCGGGCTTAAACTTTATTATAGAAAGTGGTGTAGAACCGGGTGAAGTAATTGTAGTTGAAGGCACATCTAAACTTAAAGATGGTATGGCTATCGTTCCGCAGCCGGTTAAAAACGAAGCAGCTACCGCAACTGCAAAAGAAAATGCAGACGAAGCAAAAGACGCATCTACACAAAACACTACCAAAAAATAATATCTAATGCTAAAGACTTTTATAGAAAGGCCGGTACTGAGTACCGTAATTTCGATTCTGATAACCATTTTAGGGGTTCTGGGGCTGCTTTCATTGCCTGTGGAGCAGTACCCGGAAATTGCCCCTCCTACTGTTCAGGTTACCGCTACTTATACAGGTGCGAATGCTGAAACTGTACTTAACAGTGTGGTGATTCCGCTTGAGGAAGAGATCAACGGTGTTGAGGGTATGACCTACATGACATCGAGTGCTGCCAATGACGGTTCGGCTAACATCAGCGTGTTCTTTGAACTTGGTGTAAACCCCGATATTGCTGCGGTAAACGTACAAAACAGGGTGGCGCGTGCTACCAGCAAACTACCTCAGGCTGTTATTCAGACAGGGGTTACTACCCTTAAGAGCCAGACGAGTGCCCTTATGTTCCTTGCATTATACTCTAAAAACAAGGAATATGACGGTACATTCGTTCAGAACTACGCAAAAATCAACCTTGTACCTAAACTACAGCGTGTAAAAGGTGTAGGACAGGTAAACGTATTTGGTGCTAAAGATTACTCAATGCGTATCTGGATCGACCCTGAGAAAATGGCAGCATTTAATCTTGCTCCAAAAGATATCCAGGCTGCATTGATGGAACAAAACGTTGAGGCTGCTCCGGGTAAATTTGGTGAAAATGCTGAAGGTGTTTACGAATATGTAATCAAGTACAAAGGACGCTTAAGCAAAGAAAAAGATTATGAGAACATTGTAGTTAAATCTACAGGAAACGGAAACTTTGTGCGTTTGGGTGATGTAGCCAAAATTGAGCTTGGTGCCTTTAACTACGGACAGAAAAACTTTGCAATGGGCCAGAATGGTGTGGCAATTGGTGTATTCCAGACATCAGGCTCCAATGCAAACGACATTATTGACGAGGTAAACTCAATCCTGGAAAGTTCTAAGAAAAACTTTCCTGAAGGTCTTGATTATGTAGTGCCTTTTGACACTAAAATATTCCTTGATGCATCTATCCATAAGGTAATCTCTACCCTTATTGAAGCCTTTATATTGGTATTTATCGTGGTATTCCTTTTCCTTCAGGATTTCAGGTCTACCTTAATTCCGGCAATTGCCGTACCGGTAGCTATCATTGGTACGTTCTTCTTCCTTAGCTTATTCGGATTCTCGATAAACATGCTAACGCTGTTTGCGATGATCCTTGCTATTGGTATTGTGGTGGATGATGCCATCGTCGTCGTCGAGGCGGTGCACGCCAAACTGGATGAAGGAGAAAAAGATGCTAAAAAAGCGACCCTTTCTGCCATGAGCGAAATTCAGGGTGCGATCATCTCAATTACCCTTGTAATGGCTGCGGTATTTATTCCGGTATCATTCCTTAACGGACCATCGGGGGTATTCTATAAGCAGTTTGCAATTACCCTTGCGGTATCTATCCTTATCTCGGCGGTAAATGCATTAACACTGAGCCCTGCTCTATGTGCCCTTTTCCTGAAACCACATGACGATCATGATGGACACAAAAAGAACCTGAAACAGCGTTTCTTTGATGCTTTTAACTCAGGTTTCGATGCCATGAACAACAAATATGTAGGTTCGTTACGACGACTTGCTAAAAGAAAATGGGTTACCGCAATTATACTGGTTGTATTCTGTGGTATTACGTATTTCCTGTTTACCAGTACGCCTTCAGGATTCATTCCTAATGAAGACCGTGGTATCATCATGGCCGATATTACGCTTCCTCCGGGAACTACCCTAGAAAAAACACAGCTTGCCGTAAACCAGCTGGATTCAATACTTACCTCTATGCCTCTTGTAGAAGCAAGGATGAGTGTTGTAGGTTTCTCCCTTCTTAACAGGGTAAACGGTGGATCATATGCTTTCTGTATCATCAAGCTGAAAGACTGGAGCCATCGTAAAGAACCAAACCAGACTGTAGATGCCATCGTTGGCGAATTGTTTGGACGTACAGCAGGATTTAAAGATGCTAAAGTACTATTCTTTACGCCTCCGAGTGTACAGGGCTTTGGTACTGCGGATGGTTTTGAGCTTAAAATTCAGGACACAGGAGATGACGACTGGGCAACAGTAAGTAAAGTGAGTAATGAGTTCTTAGGTGAATTGATGAAGCGCCCTGAAATTCAGTATGCGATTACCAACTTTAACCCGGGCTTCCCGCAATACCAAATGGATATTAATGTGGAAAGAGCTAAAGATGCAGGAGTATCTGTAAGCGATATCTTCAACACGATGCAAGGTTATTACGGAGGTTTATATACTACCGACTTTAATAAATTTGGTAAACAGTACCGCGTAATGATACAGGCTGAACCGGAACAGAGAGCTGACGAAAAATCAATTGATAAGATTTATGTGCGCAATGCTAACAACCAGATGGTTGCCATAAGCCAGTTTGTAGACTTTAAAAAGATTTACGGACCGGAAGCTGTAGCACGTTTCAACATGCTTAAGGCAGTAAACGTAAACGGTAAATCGAAACCGGGATACAGTTCTGGAGACGCGATTAAAGCCGTTCAGGAAGTGGCTGCCCAGCATTTGCCAAAATCATATACCTATGAATTCTCGGGTATGACCCGTGAGGAAATTATTGCAGGTAACCAGGCAGCCGGAGTATTCTTATTGAGCTTGATATTTGTATACTTCCTGTTAAGTGCCCAGTACGAAAGTTACATACTTCCTTTAGCCGTATTATTATCGCTTCCTGTGGGTATTGCCGGTGCCATTGGTTTTGTTAAGCTGGCAGGCCTTGAAAACAACATTTATTTCCAGGTAGCGCTAATCATGCTTATAGGCCTTCTCGCCAAGAATGCCATCCTTATTGTAGAGTTTGCCGTCCAGCGTCGCCATCATGGCCTCAGCCTGGTCGATGCAGCTATTGATGGTGCAAAAGCCCGTTTACGACCAATCCTTATGACATCGTTTGCCTTTATCCTTGGTCTTCTTCCATTAGCACTTGCCAACGGTGTAGGTGCAGTAGGTAACAAGTCGATAGGTATGGGTGCCGTAGGTGGTATGCTTATAGGTACTGTATTTGGAGTATTTGTAATTCCTATCCTTTTTGTGATATTCCAGTCCCTACAGGAAAAAATATCATCTAAACCACTACCGGAAAACCAGCTTCCGGAAAACTCTGAAGCTTAATAAACAGCATTAGTTATGAAATACATAAAATCAACATATAAAATAGCGGCTGTGGTAGTTACCGGCATCCTCCTGCAGGGATGTTTTGCCGCCAAAGAATATAAAAGGCCTGAAATAAAAGCTGAAAACCTTTACAGGACAGAAATCGTATCTCAGGATACGGTTTCTATGGCCGATATTTCGTGGGAGAAAATGTTTACCGATCCTGTTTTGCAGGGTTACATTAAAAAAGGCCTTCAGAACAACTATGACATAAGGAATGCAATTCAGAATGTTGTGGCTGCCGAAGCGAACCTTAAACAGGGTAAAGCAGGTTATTTACCTACGCTAAGCCTTGGTGCCGACTGGACTCACATAGAGCAGAGTAAAAACAGCCAGATAGGCCGTATTGTTAGCCAAACCGGCGGATCTACCAATCTTGACCAGTACCAGCTTTTAGGCAATTTTGCATGGGAAGCGGATATATGGGGAAAAATACGCAGCAACAAGCGTGCTGTGAGTGCTTCTTATATGCAGACCATCGCCGCTAACCAGTTGGTTAAAACGCAGGTTATCACAAACATCGCTTCTTACTACTACCAGTTGCTTTCACTTGACGCACAGCTTAAGGTTGCCGAACAGACACTTATAAATCGTAACGAGAGTGTTGAAGATATTCTTTCGCTTAAAGATGCCGGTAATGTAAATGAAGTGGGTGTTAAGCAGACCGAAGCACAAAAATATGCTACGGAGCTTATAATAGAAGACACCAAAAACAATATTATCCTGGTAGAAAACTCGCTTAGCCTGTTACTAGGAGAACCGGCTAAAAAGCTGGAGCGTGGTACTTTTGAAGCACAAAACCTTAATCCGCAGTTGCAGCTTGGGGTTTCGACACAATTGCTTAGAAACCGCCCTGATGTTGTTGCCGCTGAATACGGTTTCATCAATGCTTTTGAACTTACTAATGTAGCAAGAAGCAATTTTTATCCGTCATTCAAAATTACAGCTACAGGCGGCTTGCAGAGTATTGAGCTTAGCGACTGGATAAATACCAATTCTTTATTTGCCAATATTGTTACAGGACTTACACAACCATTGTTTAACGGCAGGCAGATAAGAACACGCTATGAAGTGGCAAAAGCGCAAAACGAGCAGGCACTTGTTAAGTTCGAGCAGGCACTAATGACTGCCAGCAAAGAGGTAAGCGATGCTCTTGCTACCTACAATAATGAGACTAAAAAATTAACTATAAGAGAAAAGCAGGTAGATGCCCTTACTAAAGCTGCAGATTATTCTGATGAGCTTTTAGAGTACGGCCTTGTAAATTACCTTGAAGTGCTAACTGCAAAAGATAATGCACTAAACACACAGCTAAACCTTATAGATAACAAATACCGCCAGCAACTTGCTATAATAAACTTATACAAAGCCCTTGGAGGAGGATGGCGTTAACAGTATAATTTGGAAACCTTTCCAGATTATTTTAGATTAATTGTTTGTTTTATGTTTGCTCCCCGTTATTCCACTAAATAACGGGGAGTTTCTTTTTTACAGGTAGGGTAATCGCAGCATTAGCTGTTTAGCAATAGTGTGGAGTTTCTTTCTGTAAAAGCCGCCTGCTGCCCAAACAGCGGTGGTTTTTTTTATATTTTTGCGCCAAACCAAACCATCCCTGAAAAAAGTATCTAAAGCGATTTTATTATTAATTGCCCTGGCTGCCATTAGCTGTAGCAATCCCAAAAAATTTGAAATAGTCAATCTGTATTCAGACGGTATTTACATTGTGAATCCTGAGACCGCTAAAAGCATAACTGCTGCCCAGTTAAGAACCGAATCTCAAAAAGACATAATACACATTAATTCGAATGGTTGTTTTAACTATGAGGGAAGTTCTTTTAGCCAGTCGGATGATTTTTTTGACGGTTATGTCTTAAATGGACAGTTTACGATATGCAACACTACCGAGAAATTGCTGCAAAAGGCTGAAAAAGAAAATAGCCCAATTAAATTTACAACCTTTACTCCGGGATTCGAAATGAAAGACCTGAAGGAAGTCGCAATAAAATTAGAAAATAAAGACGGTAAGCCTGAAATTGAATTTAAGTTAAGTTCTAAAACAGGGTTTTAATTCCTTTTTCGGCTGTAAAAATAATCAGATTTTTATTGAATACTCATTCACAGTAATCAAATTCTAACCCAAAAAGGCCTTTTAAACAATTTCGACGCAACCTTTTCGCCATTCCACATCTATTATTAAAGTGATTTAATTAATAAATTTTAGGATTTAGCATTGATGAGATTGTGGGTTTAAGTTTTAGTTTTGTTTAATTCATATATCTCATAAGGCCGGTTTTAGCATAATGCCAGAACCGGCTTTTATTTTAACACTATTTTTCTCCTTTACATAACCCATACACTTTTGCATCTTTTTGCAAAGACCGTAGACGTTCACTTACAAATACTTATATTTTAAATAACACAACTTGCCACTATAACGTTTTAGTTGAATAAAATCAAGTCTTTTTCATATTTCATCGATGAAAACACCAGTAAAATCGACGAAATGCAAAAAAATTTAAAAAAAGTATAAAAAATATTACGGTTGATAATTATTTTTTAAATATTTTTGCATCGCTTAATTATTAGTATGACTTCCAACACCTTACATACTAAAATTTAACATTTCCCACCATCCATTACAACGTTTTCGAAGGTTCAAAAAAGCTATGTGCGCATACTATCTTTAAATCCAAAGGATAAAATCGTTCGTATGTGAGCCTTAAATGCCTTGTCTTATCCACCAATAAAACTGTCCCAACCAGAGACATTGCAGGCGAAAATTCAGCAGGAGCTGTAGCATGATGACTGATTGTAAATGTCGCACGCATACAATGTTCCGTAACAGTAAGATTTGTTAAGGAAACCTGCGGATCGGGCAAAAGCCTGACTGCAACAAAATTAAATAATGAGACAAGCACAAATTATGCTTGCTGTCGTAATGCTAACATTCTTAAGCGTTACTGCACAGCAGGACAACAACTGGTACTTTGGCCGTATGGCCGGACTTAATTTTAGCGCTGGAAGGCCACAGCCCATCACTAACAGTACGATGAGCACAATGGAAGGCAGCGCATCAATGTCAGACGCTAACGGTAATATACTCTTTTACACAGACGGCATTAGCGTATGGAACAGAAATAATCAGAAAATGCCAAACGGGAATGACCTTATGGGCAATGAGTCCACAACCCAGGCAGCTGTTATTGTTCCCAAACCCGGATCACTAACCCGATACTATATTTTTACAGCAGACGACGCAGGAGGACCAAATGGCTTGCGTTATTCTGAAGTGGATATGACTGCCGATAATGGCAAAGGCGATGTAATTAATGCCAACATAGCCCTTATTACTCCCGTAACCGAAAAAATCACTGCTTCATACCATGCTAACGGTACTGACATATGGGTTACAACCCATCAGTGGGGAGGTAATGCTTTTTACAGTTATAAAATTACCTCAGCAGGCGTAAACACTACCCCGATAGTAAGCAATGTGGGCCTTGTGATAGAAGGAACTGACAATTCGGGCCATTATGCCGGATGGATGAGCATATCGCCTAACGGAAAGAAACTTGCTTCGGCAAGCGGGCTTTTTGCGATTGAGCTTTTTGACTTCGACAACCAAACCGGTACCGTATCAGATGCCATTACCCTTAAAATGCCTGCGAAATGCTACGGCGTAGAATTTTCGCCAAACAGCAAGTTATTATATACTACCACTGACGGTTCAATTTTACAATATCAGGTAGATGCGGAAAATGTAGGCGAAACTGAAACTCAGGTAGGTACTGTAGAAGTGGCCAGCGCTATTAAACTTGCTCCCGATTCGAAGATTTATGTAGTAACTGAATATCTTTCTAAATCATTATCTGTAATTAACAGGCCAAACGTAGTTGGTACCGGATGTAATTTTACCGAAAACAGCGTTGACCTTGCCGGTAAAGAAACTTTTGTTGGTTTACCAAACTTTATCACCTCGCCTTACTATCTGTTAGATATAAAAGCAAAAAATGATTGTACAGATACGGTAGTATCTTTTGAAGCTATAGGCACATTAGCTTCTGAAAATGTTATATGGGATTTTGGAGACGGAAATCAATCCACAGATCCGGTTACATCACATACGTATTCAAATTCGGGGACCTATACGGTTAGCCTAAAAGCAAAACGTAATACAACAACGCGTTTCTTTACAAAACAGATAACAGTGCTGAATGCTCCTGTAGCCGAAGAAGCTTCAGACATGTATAACTGTGGCAGCGCTGAAGGAAATGCAGCTTTTAATCTTAGCGAGCAGAATGCTGCAATACTTGGCGAACAGCCGGCCGGAGAGTTTACCGTTACATACTATGCAACACAAAATGATGCTAACTCAAACATAAACGCACTGCCGCTTGTGTATACAAACACATCAAATCCGCAAACCATATATGCCCGCATTACAAGAAATAATGGTGTATGCTACGACACGACATCATTTACGCTAAATGTTGCCCCTTCTCCTGTACTTGATATGGATGATAATTATGGCTTTTGCGAAAACAGTTATGTAGTGCTTACCGCACCAAAAGGTTTTGAGAGCTACACATGGTCATACAATGGGAAAACAGAAAGCGGTTCGTTTCAAAAAATCGCCAATAAGCCGGGAACATATACGCTGACCGTTAGCAAAATGACAGGCAACATGACCTGCGAAACGACTAAGACGATTATAGTTACTGAATCTCAAAAACCGGTAATTAAAAAACTGGAAACAACCGACTGGACAGACAGCAGCAACAGCATAACGATTGTAATGGCTACCACCGGAAATTATGAATATTCTATTGACGGTGAAACCTACCAGGATGAGCCTGTTTTTGAAAACCTTGAACCGGGTGTGTATACCGTTACCGTAAAAGACAAAAACGGATGTGGAGAAGATGAAGCAGAAGCAGTGTTGCTGATGTATCCAAAATTCTTCACTCCTAATGGTGATGGCACTCATGACAAATGGCAGGTTAAACACGCATGGTTTTCATCAAAAACGGCTATAACCATTATGGATCGTTATGGCAAGGTAATTACCGCTTTTAAAGGCAATAGCCCGGGATGGGACGGTACTCTGAATGGCTATCAGCTACCTGCCAGCGATTACTGGTTTGTTATTACGAGAGACAACGGAAAAGAATACAGAGGCCACTTCTCTTTATTGCGCTAATGATCAGCATATCTCTTTTGTGAGTTATTATTTATTAAACAAAAAAGAATTAAGCAATTCAATGAATTTAATATGTTAATGTTTGAAAAACGCAACGCTAAAACATATAAAATGAATAGCTTAGCAATCCTTTAACAGGATTTTAAGAAATTGTCTATTTTAATTTACGATTACCCATGCATACTTTTTTTATAGTGCTTGGTTTATTTACTGCCATTCTTTTCTTTCTGATCGACAAAAACATGCATACCGGCGTATTGCCCGGAAAAAAGAACATACTGAAACGCTTTGAGAAGAATAAGGAAAAAGAACAGCAGCTTCAGGCCGAATTTGAACACTTGGTACAATCTTATGAAGCCTGGTCGCAAAAAGCATTCCCACATCTGGATGTAACCTACAGCGAATACCTTGAGCTTTTAAAAGAGAAATCGAGCATAGAATATTCAGACAGCGAATTTGAAAAACTAAGATCGGGGTTAAAGAGTCAGCAAATAGTTGACTATGCCGAAAAGATAAAAAATCAGGAAGAAGCAGTTATTGCTTTTCAGGCTCACCTTAACTGCCAAAAGAAAAAGCTGCAGTCACTAAACATAGCGAACGCATCTTAAACTAAACACTCAAACAAACCCGAAAAACCTTTTAGCTGCGGTTAAAAGGTTTTATTTTTTTAAAGCCCTTTATTTACTGGCAGTTCCGATTTTGTTGATAATATCCGGAGCCCTTTAACACAAAAAGAGACGCTGTTTTTCTAATTTTCTGCTGGCAAAAACAGGAGAAAAGATGGAAAAGGAAAAGATTAAAGGGCAGGGTGCGGTTACTAATATTCACAATCATTTTATTAAAAATCGCTATGAAACATCCATCTATCAGGATGATTATGAGGAAGAAATTGCCAAAACCAAAATTCTGGAAGTCTTCCCAAAATCCATAGTTAATCCTGTAAAGAGTCCGGATCTTTCTATGGCTTATTCTATGAATCCCTATCAGGGTTGCGAACATGGCTGTGCCTACTGTTTTGCACGGCCTACCCACGAGTATTGGGGTTACAGTGCAGGAGTAGATTTTGAACGCGTTATCATGGTTAAAAAGAATGCACCCCAGCTTTTGGAGCAGTTCTTTAAAAAGAGAGGTTACAAGCCCGAACCTATACTCATGTCGGGCAATACGGATTGCTACCAGCCTGTAGAGCGCAAACTGGAGATTACCCGCAAACTGTTACAGGTATGTCTGGATTACAGGCATCCGGTACATGTGCTGACCAAAAATGCGCTGGTAACCCGAGATATTGATATCCTGACAAAACTGGCCGAAAAAAATCTGGTTACAGTATCGCTTAGCATCCCAACCATAAATGAGGAATTGAGGCGCGTGCTCGAACCCCGAACCTCATCGGTAAACACCAAGCTAAAAGCATTGGAAACGCTTTCTAAAGAAGGCATACCCACTCATGTTATGGTTGCCCCAATGATTCCGGGGCTAAACACTCCTGAGATATTGCCTATTGTAAAAACTATAGCTGAACTGGGTGCGCAAAGCTTTGGTTATACACTCGTTCGACTTAACGATACGGTTGAACCGGTTTTCATCGATTGGCTTGAAGCACATTACCCCGACAGAAAAGACAAAGTATTGCACCAGATAAGCGACATGCATGGCGGCAAACTAGGAGAAAAACAGGTATTTAAACGCCGTACCGGCGAAGGCAATATTGCCGATATGATACATACCAGCTTTAAAATAGCCCGAAAGAAATTCTTTAACGGTCAAAAAGATATGGCACCATTGGCATTGCACCACTTTGACGGCACTAAAGGAGAGCAGTTGAGTCTCTTTTAGTCAAAAGTTCCTCAAAGAATTTAAACAACAGTGGTTTCCCCTCCTTCGGAGGGGTGGCTGAAAGCCGGGGTGGTTAATTTATATGCAATAGAACCACCCCACCCTACGGGCACCCCTCCAAAGGAGGGGAAACATATCATACTCCGCCTACTGTGACCTGCTGGCAGGCAGGCTGCTAACTGCTCACTATATCTGAAACTATCATCTCAGCATGCACACGGCTGTTCTCAATAAACCATTTATGGGTTTCGAGGCCACCGCAAACTACTCCGGCAAGATAAAGTCCTTTCACATTGGTTTCCATTGTATCAGGATTATAAGTAGGCGTACAGTTTATGTTTTCAGAAATTTCAACCCCTGCTGCCCGTAAAAAATCAAGGTCGGGGCGATAGCCAGTCAGGGCAAGAACAAAATCGGCTTCGATGAGTACTTCGCCATCCGGCGAATTGATGATGACCTCCTTTTCGGTAATCTCAACGATCTCCGAATAAAAATGTGCCTTGATGCTTCCTTCTGCAATACGGTTCTCAACATCGGGTTTAACCCAATATTTTACCCTGTCGTTTATCTCCCCCTTACGGATAACCATAGTAACATCGGCACCTTTGAGGTAACATTCCAGTGCCGCATCTACCGATGAGTTATTGGCTCCCACCACCACTACCTTACGGAAAGCATACTCATGGGCTTCTTTGTAATAATGGCGTACATGCGGAAGGTTCTCCCCTTTTACCTCCATATACATAGGGATATCATAAAAGCCTGTAGCGATAACCACATTTTTAGAAGTATAATTCGCTTTAGAAGTCTTAACCGAAAAAATACCATTAGAATTATTTACCTGATCTACCCTTTCGAAAAGATTAATATTCAGGTTAAAATGACGCTGAATGTTGCGATAATACTCCAGAGCCTCCTGCCTGCCCGGTTTGGGAGCTATGCAGCTAAAAGGCACATCGCCTATCTCGAGCCTTTCGGCAGTTGAGAAAAACGTCATATACAGCGGGTAATTGAACAGGCTGTTGACTAATGCGCCTTTTTCAATGATCCGGTAATTCAAGCCTTTGCGCTGCGCTTCGATACCGCAGGCCATACCAATAGGACCTCCGCCTATGATTATAAGGTCGTATATTACTTCTTCCATGTGCTGTATGGGTTATTGCTCAGGAAAGCATTGTAGTAATGTGTGTTTCCGCTTACTTCCTCTCCCAGCCAGTGTGGTTTCTCAAAACTTTCATTTTCATTATTCAGCTCAACCTCAGCAATTACCAGTCCGGCATTGGCACCAAAAAATTCATCCACTTCAAAAGTATGGTTACCCACTTTTACCTCATAGCGTATCTTATCAATACTGCCTTTTTCGCATAATGAAAGCAGAAGTTGCGCTTCGTCGGCAGGAATTTCTTTCTCCCATTCAAAACGGCTGGTACCGCTCTCGTTACCCGCTCCTTTTATCGTCAGGAAACCCTGATCGCCTTTGGTACGCACACGCACCGTTCGTTCGGGGTTAGAATTCAGGTAGCCCTGCGCTATTCGTTTTTGGCTAACAGCCTCATTTTTATAAGCGTCGGATAACACCAGAAATTTACGTTCAATCTCAATCATGTTCTTTGGAAATAATAGCTAAGGTAGGGAATTGCGGGGACAGAATGGCAATCTTTATCTCTTAACCAAATACTAAATCCGTCATGTTTTAAGGTTTTCCGGGTTATGATTTGTATTTTTACATTCTGCCCCTTACTAAAACCTATGAAGTTCAGGAAAACTAAACATAAGCCCGGAAATAGTCTCGCTAATTTCTTCAAAACTAATTTTGACGAGCACAACCTGTGGGAGTATAAGGCGGAAGAAACCGACCTGCTGGCACAGCTTGTAAACATTATACGCCCTAAAAAGCCAAAGTCTGCACAATCGGTTGATCTTGGAGAACTGCTGTACGAACTTAAAGCAAACCCTAAGTACCGTCAGGAACTTTCGCTTTACATAAAAGGGCTTATCAAAAACAAAAAATTCAGCAAGATACTTACCGATGCCGGGATTGTTGCTGATGCCAATTTCCTGTTTGAAGTAAGAAAACGCCTGTTTGCGAAACTAATCCCTGAACAGCCTGAAAAAGACACTCTCGAATATATACTCAACCAGGTCTTTTTTGTAAAAACCGACCCGGTATGGATTGAAAAGATCCCTCAGCAGCAAATTGAACAGCTTTTTGACCTGCTGCAATTCAGCAGCATCTATTCTGAAAACAAGAGCGGAAGTTCACTGTCTGAACTTATTTTTGCCATAGATGTTATCATACATCGTATTGCAGGACGCGCTCTGGAATCGGAAGTGATAAAGATGGTTCCCGAATATGAAAACCTTGAAAGCCCTTTTCTTGCTCTTCGTAAGGAATTTGCAGATGTAATGCAAAAGCTGCTCGACAACAACCGGAATTTTATCACATCAAACGATCTTGACTATAAACAGTTATTGCTGCTGCATCGCCAGTGTTACGACTACGTAAGGACCGCATTTAAGAACAGTGAAAAGTTTGGTATATCCCTGCATGTAAATCACAGCCTTTTGCGCATCCGCCAGCAATTGCAGCGATTAGAGACACTTTTACCACTGCTGACTGTAGACAACCCCGAAGACGAGAAAAAACACAGCATTGAACTCGCTAAAGACCTTATCGCCTACAATTGCGACAAGAACAATGTAAGGAAGCTCATTAACGAAAGCACACAACTCTTATCGTATGAGGTGACTCAGCACACTGCCCGAACCGGAGAACATTACATAACCAAAGACAGTAAAGAATATTTTAAGATGCTTTGGGCTGCTTCGGGTGGCGGATTTATTGTTGCCATTCTTTGTATCATAAAGGTATTCCTTTCAAAAATGGACACCAGTGCCTTTGGCCATGCCTTCTTTTACAGCCTTAATTATTCACTGGGGTTTATTACTATTTATATCCTGGGCTTTACGCTGGCAACCAAACAACCGGCCATGACGGCTTCAGCACTTATCAGTGCACTCGAAAAAGGGCGCAGGAACACGCACCTGCCCGATGAGGAAAAACACAAAGCATTCGCCGAATTGTTTGCAAGGGTATTCCGTTCGCAGTTTATCGCATTCGTTGGCAATGTGTTCGTGGCGTTTCCTGTGGCGTTGCTTGGTATCTGGCTTATAGACATCTCTTTTGACTATAACCTTGCCTTAACCAAGTGGTATCATCTTATACACGACCTGAACCCAATAGATTCTCCTGCGATATTGCACGCTGCAATAGCCGGTGTATTCCTGTTCCTTTCGGGGATTATAGCCGGTGCTGTGGCGAACCGCGACAAATATGAGCACATCTATTACCGCATTCAGGAGCACCCACTGCTTAAACTCAGCCTTGGCCGCATACGTACCCAAAAGCTCGCTAAACTTTATGAAAAGAAATGGGCGGGTATTATTTCTAACTTCTGGTTTGGCGTATTTATGGGAAGCACAGCATCAATTGGTATATTTCTCGGTTTGAATATAGATATACGCCACATCACCTTTGCCAGCGGCAACCTTGCCTTAGGGCTTTATGGTGCCAACTGGGAAGTATCGAATGAATTGCTCTTTTGGGGAATTTTTGGAATAGGCGTCATCGGAGCCGTAAACTTCCTGGTCAGTTTTGGCTTGTCTATGGGACTGGCGTTCCGCTCCAGAAACATACCGTTATCTGAAGTGCGCGTGGTATCAGCCTCAATATGGAGCTATTTTAAAAAGAGGCCGTGGACTTTTTTCTTTCCGCCTCTGAAATCGAAAAAAGAAGACTAGCTTTTTTTGCCGATATCTTCTATCGCATCAGACTGTATAATCGTCTTTGAATAATTGTTGTTCGCAAGCCAGAGCATTGCCTTAGCTATTGTCGCGGCTTTAATGCTCCTGTATTTTGCAGCTCCGCCAAACAACAACGGATTGATAACCCACATAAAACCTTCGGCGAGCTTCTCTACTATACGGTTGTCTTTTCTTTGTGCAAGAATAAGCGACGGCTGAAGCAAATGTACTTTACTGATATGCTCGGTTAAAACAGCATCCTGCATTTCTCCTTTTGTACGGTTATAAAAAATACTGCTGTCGGCATCGGCACCAATGGCCGAAACTACAATGTAGGTTCCTATATTATTCTCAGCAGCCAGTTTTGCGGCTGCTACAGGAATGCCATAGTCAATATCACGATAGGTTTTTTTATCCGGAGTTTTGGCCTTTGTTGTACCAATGCAGCAATACACTTCATCGCCTTTAAAAACGTCGGTATAATTACTGAGCTCAAAAAGATTGATAAGATGTTCTTCGATTTTCGGATTGATATTATTTACTGAAGAACGTGCAAAAAGTTTGATTTTTTCGTAGCGGCTATCTGCCAGCAGTAATTGGAGGAGTTCACTACCTACAGCCCCGCTTCCACCTAAAAGTATAGCGGTTTTTGGCATAGTTGTTTTGTTTTTTGTTTCCGTTAGTATGAAATTACAAAAAATAATCGATAAAAGTTAAAAAACAGTCTTTAAAACACCTGTAAAGCGGTTTTTAGGGCATGAATGACAATCAACACCCTATAAATTATCCGTAAGTCGTAACTTTACAGCATGGAAGCCCCTGAAGAAAAAGAGATAGTGCTGCGTAAAATAATCCATGTAGATATGGATGCTTTTTATGCCTCGGTAGAGCAGCTTGATAACCCCGAATTGCGGGGCAAAGCTGTTGCTGTAGGCGGTGGCGAAAGCAGGGGCGTTGTATCTGCTGCCAGCTACGAAGCGAGAAAGTTTGGTGTTCGCAGTGCCATGAGTGGCTTTTTAGCCAAAAAGAAATGCCCTCATCTTATCTTTGTCAGACCACGATTTGACCGCTACCGTGAGGTTTCACTGCAAATACGCGAGATCTTCCATGAGTATACCGACCTTGTAGAGCCTTTATCGCTTGATGAGGCTTATCTCGATGTCACCATAAACAAAAAAGGGAATCCGAGTGCGACGATGATCGCTAAGGAGATTCGCCAGAAGATATTTGAAAAGACCGGACTTACGGCATCGGCAGGGATATCCATTAATAAATTCATTGCCAAGGTTGCCAGCGATTACAACAAGCCTAACGGACAGAAAACAGTTAATCCCGATGAAGTGTTGGAATTTCTTGAGAATCTGGCGATAGGCAAGTTTTATGGCGTTGGCAAGGTAACTGAAGAAAAAATGTACCAGCTGGGCATTTTTACCGGTGCCGACCTGAAGCAAAAATCTGTTGAATACCTGACAGATCATTTCGGAAAATCAGGGGCGTATTACTACTATGTGGTACGCGGAATACACAACGGACAGGTTAAGCCCGACAGGACCGTAAAATCGGTTGGAACGGAACATACATTCTTTGAGAATCTGGTATCGGAAGTTTTCATGCTCGAAAAGCTAACCCTTATTGCCGATGAACTGGAACGTCGATTAAAGAAGAAGAAGATTGCCGGAAAAACAGTTACCCTTAAGATAAAATACAGCGATTTTACAGTACAGACACGCAGTAAAACCCTGCCTTATTTTATCTCCGACAAAAGCCTTATCATGGAAACCGTTAAAGAATTGCTGTATCAGGAAAAACCAAAGGATTCGGTACGCTTGTTAGGCATTTCCCTCAACAACCTAAATACTGAAGAATCAGGAGTTAAGAAACCTGTGGCTGTACAATTGAAGTTTGAATTCTGATAGTCCTAGGCTGGGAGGTCCGAGGTCCGATGTTAAGAGCTTCCGACTTCAGACATCCGACTAAAAACTACTTCCACTTAACCGTTTCCATAATATTCCTCATGTCGTCACGAAGGTAGCTTGCTGCCGGCATGATAGAATCAAAATTAGGCTTTGCGTAAAAATATACCGATCCGGCAAGGAAATGATGCAGGCTGTCGGTTACATAAAACTGCGCATTGGTTGCTGCATTACCTCCTACTTCATAAAACATTCCGTAGGCTTTTTTCTCAGGATTTATATACGGCTGCTCACGGATATCATCGGCCTTAACCACCTGTTTGTAGGTAAGGGTTTGCGCATCTTTAAGCAACTGTTCCAGATTACCGTTTACAGGCTTATAGTTAAGGTAAATGGTAGCTTTCATTTTAGGGTAATGAATCTCAAGGCTGCTACAGTCTTTACCAGGTTTTAGGTCTGCCAGCGAATTATATCCAAAAGTATAAGGGCATGGCTGCTCAAGCGCCACATATTTTCCCATAGGGTAATCGAGTCTCAGGTAAGCCTGTGGTTTTGGCAGGGTATCTCCCCCACAGCCAATTGCCATAACAGCAATAGCAAACATGCTTACAAAACCCGCTAAACGTTTCATTGTGTTCATTTAAGTGTAACCTTAATTTGTTTTATTCTTCTCTTATCAACTGATTCGACGGTAAAGATATTGCCATTAAAACTAATTTTTTGTCCTTTTTTCGGAAAATTGCCCCATATCTCCAAAAGAAAGCCTGCAAGGGTTTCGGCTTCACCTTTAGCCTCTTCAAATTCTTCCTCTTCAATATCGGTTATCCTGTAAAAGTCTTTCAATGATATTTTCCCGTCAAACAGGTAGTTATGATCATCGATACGGGTATAGATAATATCCTCATCATCAAACTCATCGCTGATATCGCCTACAATTTCTTCAAGGATATCTTCCAGCGAAATAAGGCCCGATGTTCCTCCATACTCATCAACCACAATGGCAAGGTGGTTTTTCATGTTCTGGAATTCTTTAAGCAGGTTATCCAGTTTTTTGTTTTCGGGAACGAAGAAAGGTTCGCGGATTATAGACTGCCATTCGAAATGGTCATTATCAATATGCGGAATGAGGTCTTTTATGAACAGCACCCCTTCAATCTGGTCGACATTATCACGGTACACGGGTATGCGCGAAAAGCCTTTGTCAACAATCTGCGGAAGCACCTCAGTAAAAGGCAATTCAATATTCAATGCAAAAATGTCAATACGCGGACTCATAACCTGCTTTACATCGGTGTTACCAAAGCTAACTATACCTTCAAGTATCTTTTGTTCTTCTACGGTAGCATCACCATAATCGGTCAGTTCCAGTGCCTGTGAAAGCCTGTCAACCGAAAGCCCGTTACCCTGTGCACCCACTTTCTTCTGGAATTTGATCATAAGCTCCCTCATGGGAACGCTAAGAGGCGACAGCAATTTGTTGAGCCCAAACAGTACATAACACATCCTGTTGGCAAATTTTACATTATTCCTGCCGGCATAAACCTTTGGCACAACTTCGCCAAAAAGCAACACCAGAAACATAATAACCAGTACCTGAATGGTAAAACTGAGCCACAAAACGGTTATTCCTCCAAAGAGTATACCGCTTATCCTGAAGAAAAGGATAATGATGGCAATATTGATAAAAGTATTGGTGATAAGGATAGTGGCAAGCAGCTTTTTAGGCTTTTCGAGAAGCGAAACAATAAGGCTGCCACGTTTAGGATTTTCTTTGTTCATCTTTTCTACATCTTCAGGAGAGAGTGAAAAGACAGCGACTTCGGTGCCGGATATGAACGCAGAACAAACAAGGAGGAAAACGATTCCTGCCAGGCCCAATATAAGGCTATAGTCTAATGAGGTGTAACTCGAGGGGTCGGGGTCCAAAACAATGGGTATTCGTTAAACACTAAAATGGCAGGTCGTCGTTAGGGGCCGGCACATTTATATCGTAATTCGGTTTCGCCGGTTCATTCACAGCCTGTGAGGTAAAACTCTGTTGCTTCTGGTCCAGCTCTTTTTTGGTGGTAAGGAAAGTGAATTCCGTTACCTGTATTTCGGTTGTATATTTAGTCTGGCCGTCTTCACCCTGCCACTGGCGGGATTTTATACGCCCTTCTACATATATCTTATCGCCTTTGGTAAGGTATTTTTCGCAAATTTCCGCTGCCTTGTTGCGCACAACGAGGTTATGCCACTCGGTAGAGGTTATTTTTTCGTTGGTTTGTTTGTTGATGTAAATCTCATTGGTAGCGAGCGGAAAGCGCCCGATACAGTTACCCCCTTCAAAATAATGAAGCTTTACATCGTCGCCCAAATGCCCTATCAGCATCACTTTATTTAAGGTACCGTTCATGGTTTTCTACTGATTAGTTAAATCAAATATACCACTTTTAATGCTTACTCCAATATTTCTCAATAAAATTATGGATAACGATAGGAAAAGGATAGGCTTTTAACGTATTCTCAGAAACAGCCCCAACAACCTCATTATCAGCAGTAACTTCCCAAAAACGGATATGCAGGTGCTGATGCGAAAGCTTATGCACAACGGTATCGGCAACAAGTGCAATGTCATTTGGCGAAAAGCCAAAACCATTATAATTCTTAATCAATGCAATAGCTTCATCCTCCGAAACATTGCTCTCCGTTTCTATAAGCGGGAATTCATACAGGTTATGCCAGATTCCTTTTGCCGTGCGTTTCTGCACCATGCTAAAGCCCCGGCTATCTTTTACCACCAGATAATTAAAGTAACGATTGGTCACTTTGGTCTTTTTCAGTTTTACGGGGAGTTCACTAACCCTGCCTGTTGTAAAAGCAACACAATCACTATTGAATATGCATATACCGCAGTCAGGGCTTTTAGGCACACATTGCAGCGCACCGAATTCCATCATTGCCTGATTGAATTCCGAAGCCTGCCCCTTTGGCATCAATGAAGCCGCCAGTTCGGTAAATTGCTTTTTCGCTCCGCCAGATGATATATCGGTATCGATACCAAACACACGCGATAGCACACGATATACATTGCCATCAACCACCGGAACTGCTTCACCATAACTTATCGATGCTATTGCGGCTGCGGTATAATCGCCGACACCTTTAAGCTTAAGCAGGCCTGCATAGCTATCAGGGAAATTTCCGCCCATATCAAAAGCTACCTGCTTTGCCGTGGCATGCAGGTTTCGGGCACGGGAATAGTAACCCAGTCCCTGCCATAGCTTGAGCACCTGTTCTTCGGGTGCGGCGGCCATATCATGAACCGTTGGGAAGGCTTCGATAAAACGTAAAAAATAGGGTAATCCTTGTGCTACACGGGTTTGCTGCAACATTATTTCGGATAGCCAAACGGGGTATGCACCCGACATTTTTCGCCAGGGCAAATCGCGTTTGTTTTGTAAATACCAATGAATTAAAGGCTTAGAAAATTCCATAATTATGAACGGGTCAACAAAAGTAAAAGTTTATGTTATTAAATTTTAATAGATTAACCTTGAATTATTGTTTTTTTAATTGTTATATTTGCACTCTCAAAAAAATACACAATCATAAATTAGAAAGAAAATGACGAAAGCAGACATCGTAGCGAAAATTTCAGAGAAACTTGGACTTGAGAAAGGTGATGTACAAGCAACAGTTGAGTCTTTTATGGAAGAAGTAAAGAACTCTCTTGAGACTGGTGACAATGTATACCTAAGAGGTTTTGGAAGTTTCATCATCAAAACGCGCGCTGAAAAAACAGGTAGAAACATTTCAAAAAACACTACCATTAAGATTCCTGCTCACAACATCCCGGCATTCAAACCTGCAAAGATTTTTGTTGACGGAGTAAAAACAAATACTGAGGCTAAAGTAAACTAATTATTAACCACCAAATCCTTTTCAATTATGCCAAGTGGTAAAAAAAGAAAAAGACATAAGGTAGCAACGCACAAACGTAAAAAAAGAGCGAGAGCTAACCGTCACAAAAAGAAAAAGTAGTTCTAAACTACTTTTTCTTGTTTTAAAAGATTTTTTAAGTTCATTGAAATGTTTTAAGACATTAAGACTAAGAGAATAGACCTAAGACTGCTAATAGTCTCACGTCTATCATCTATTATCTGACCAGTCTTTAAAACAATGGGTACACAAATACCTGTAAATTAATGTTTAATCCATCTGCTTCCGGTTAACGGTTGACAGTTATAAGTTAACAGTTCAGCCAGGTGCTGTAAACTGTAAACCGTAAACTGTAAACTATCACCTTGCGGATAAAAATGTACAGTGTGAACAAAGAATTAATTATTCGATCTGGTTCTGACGCGGTAGATTTTGCCTTATTAAAAGATGGAAAACTAATTGAATTGCACAGCGAGCGTGAAGACAAAAACCAGTTTAATGTTGGTGACATCTTCATAGCCAAGATTCGCAAGCCCGTGGCCGGCCTTAATGCCGCCTTTGTAAATGTAGGCTTTGAAAAAGATGCCTTTTTACACTACCACGACCTTGGCCCGAACCTGGCCTCGATGCTGAAATTCATCAAACTTGTAAGCGCAGGTAAAGTAAAAGATTACTCACTGAAAAACTTTCCTTTTGAACCTGAGATTGACAAAGATGGCGCCATAGGCGACGTGCTTAGTGCCAACCAGTCAGTACTCGTTCAGGTGGTTAAGGAACCCATATCTACCAAAGGGCCGCGTATAAGCTCTGAGCTTTCGCTGGCAGGAAGATATGTTGTTTTGGTTCCCTTTTCAGACAGGATCTCTATTTCTCAGAAAATAGAATCTAAAGAAGAAAAAGACCGCCTAAAGAGACTCGTGCAGTCCATTAGACCAAAAGGATTTGGCGTAATAGTGAGAACGGTAGCAGAAGGCAAAAAAGTAGCCGAACTGGACAGAGACCTGCAAAACCTGCTGGACAAATGGACCGGAATGTGCAAACGACTGCCAAGCGCCCATCACCCAAGCAAGGTACTTGGAGAAGTAAACAAAGCTTCATCCATCCTTCGCGACGTATTCAACGATACCTTTACCGGTATTTATGTGGATGATGAGGACCTGTATTACCAAACAAAGGACTATCTG
This sequence comes from Flavobacterium psychrophilum, assembly GCA_003243255.1. The sequence continues at coordinate 64,098 of QFQM01000003.1, forward strand.
CAGGAGATAGCTCCTCAAAAAGCGAATATCGTAAAACACTACCAAAGCAAAGAGCTGCCACTCTTCGAAAAATACAACATAGAAAGGCAGATTAAAACCTCTTTCGGTAAAACGGTATCCATGAGCAAAGGTGCATATCTTATCATAGAACACACTGAAGCCCTGCACGTTATAGACGTGAACAGCGGAAACCGCTCTAACAAGGCATTGAGCCAGGAAGATACCGCCCTTGAAGTAAACCTTATAGCCGCCGCAGAGATTGCGAGACAGCTACGATTAAGGGATATGGGAGGGATTATAGTAGTCGATTTCATAGATATGGGTAACCCTGATAACAGGAAGAAACTCTATGATTTCCTTCGCGAAGAAATGAGCGACGATAAAGCAAAACACAAGATCCTGCCACCTAGTAAATTTGGACTGATCCAGATTACAAGGCAAAGGGTAAGGCCTGAAGTCAATATTAAAACCAAAGAGGTAGACCCTAACAGGGTAAATGGCGAAATTGAAGCCCCTATACTGGTTATTGACCGCATAACGGCCGACCTTGAAAGAATTATGAAGACCCACAAAAAGATTGTGCTGAATGCACACCCGTTTGTGGCCGCTTACCTTACTAAAGGTTTCCCATCAATACGCACAAAATGGTTTTTGGAGCATAAAAAATGGGTTAAGATAATACCACGTGACGCTTACACGTATTTAGAATACCACTTTTTTGATAGCAAAGGAGACGCTATCGCATCAGAATAACAAGAAACCGCCCCGGATACCGTGGGCGGTTTTTTTTATGGGATTTATCTATATTTGAACCCAACAAATCAATAAGCAATGGGAACCTGGGGCACAGCCATATCCTCAAACGACACGTACGCAGATATTTATTCTGAATTTACAGAACTGTATAACGACGGAATGAATGTTCCTGAAATCACAGCTAAGCTTATTTCTGAATATCAGGATATTACAAATGATCCTGACGATTCAAATAATTTCTGGTTTGCCATAGCTAAAGCACAATGGGATTACAAACAAGCCGATGCAGCCATCTTCAATAAAGTAAAAGATATAGTTAAAAGCGGCGTTGACCTTGCCGTATGGAAAAATCTCGGGGCAAACGAAAAAGATATCGCTAAAAGGCAAATAGTACTCACTAAGTTTCTGGAAACACTTGAGTCAGAAAAACCCAAAGTCAAAGCGCGAAAAAAAGTTAAAATCACCACTCCCGATTTTGAGAAAGGCGAATGTTTTACTTTCAAATTAGGAAACGGCAACTATGGAGGAGCCGTAGTACTTGAAGCCATTCAGATTAAACATTTAGGCTTAAATCTAATAGCTACAACCCGTATAAATCAATCTGGAAAACCCTCACTAAAGGATTTTGAAAACACAGAAGTTTTAATTCTGAACTTTGCCAAATGGGACGACAAGCCATTCATAAAATGGGTTTCATCTACTGGAAAATATGACATTGAAATTGAACCGCTTATTGAGAAAATTGGCAAAATTGACGTGAAGAAACATTATGATACTACAAAAGACAAGTATATGTATGGTCCATTTAATATAACTGAACAACCTAATTTGCAATTTGAATCTGAAAAAATAAAATCCAAACCTACCTTAAAAATCTCTATTAAAAGCCTTATCCAAAATAGGTCCTGGAAATTTTGGTAAGAGAATAAAACTCTTTAACCGCCCCTGAATACCGTGGGCGGTTTTTTTATGACTTACAATACTAAAAATCTCATATTTTAAGTTTATACTTACATAACCAATCGCTTTACTATGAGATATTTTGCTTTAGTACTACTATTAGCCTTAGCTTCCTGTAAAAAAGAAGCCTTTGTAGAACAGGAAAAGTTTGTAAAAGCAAAAATAATCCCTTCAAAAATAGACAGCCTGAATTCTAAAGATGAAATTGAAGCCTACATCCGTAGTAAACTAGACTCAGATCTGCCTGAGTTTTATCTTACGGACTACAGCAGGATAATGACATACCACTCATCTCATCAATACATCGATAGCCTTAATCGCATTTACGCAAAACAATTAGGTATTGACAAAACTTACTACAAAACCGATTTTAATAATGATGGGCTTACTGACCTATTACTCATAGGAGGCTGGCGTATTGGCAATGTAAGGCCAAAAATACAATTCTACCAGTTCAATTCGCAGATTGTAATCAATGGCGGTAAAGGCAAATCAAAAACCTATTCGCTTGCCCGCGATTATAATTTTGCTTTCGTTCCACAAATAGTAGAAACAGACAGCCTTCCTTTTATAATACTTCATCATCCTATGGGTTATGATACTGTTTATCCTCCCCGCATAAAAGATACACTACAGCTCAAACTAGTATATAAATCCGGCTATTTTGTCGAATACAATAAAAAGCCCGGTAAACATGAAATTGAAAAGATTGAATTCACAAATGTTATAGGTGAAAATTCACCGCATTTTCAAATGATCCTGAATAAGGACGATGACTCATGGTTCATAGCCATATTTGATAATTATGGAGAAGGCAAGACATATCAAGGTGCTTATAAAACTGAAATGAGCGACATCGATTTTAATGAACTATCAGATGTGTTAAATTATATCGATTTTGAGAATCATCAAGATTCCAACAGCACATATGCTCCGGGTCAGCCGCTAATGGCTTTGAAAATAACCTATGACAATAATAAAGTAAAAGAGATATATAATAATAGCGGTTCGACTACATACGGCCTTGAAGCAATATACAATAAGATGCTTGACCTGCGTTTTTCCCAGGACTGGAAACAAGCAGAAGAACCCGAAAATATGCGCTTACCCAGGCCTCAAAAAAGAACAAAATGGAATTGAAATTAATCCGGTTGGAGTATTAATAGAAAATGATTTTCCGTTAGATATATAGTACCTGCAAACCGACCCGGAATACCGTGGGCGTTTTTTTATAGAATCAAAAAACCATTACATTTGAAAAAACATAGTAATGAAAAACTTTTTATTCATTTTCATCCTGTTCAATTCATTGTTTATCTACTCTCAAAACAGTGGATTATATAAGTTCGAAGATGCATCAGGCAAATATGGATTTATAGATAAGTCAGGTAACATTATAATTGACCCCGAATATCTCTGGGTAAGTGATTTTAATGATGGTCGTGCATTTGTATCCAAAGAGAATGGCACTTATGGCAGAAAATGGATATGTATAGATACTTTGGGAAACAAAATATTTGATTTAGGCAACAACTGGATGAAAGAAGATTTCAGCGAGGGGTTTGCAGTAGTACAATTCCAGGATGAATACTGGTTTATAGATAAAGAAGGTAATAAGGCTTTTAACAAAACCTATGCTGATGTAAGAAGCGGATTTAAGCAGGGATATGCAATCGTAAGTGATGAAAAATTTAAAAATTTTTACTACATCGATAAGAAAGGAAAAAAATGTGAAAAGCTTCCATCAGGCCATATTACTATATTTAATAAAAATGGTTATGCCGTAAATTTTGACAATGGTTATTACGTAACAGATACTTTAGGAAATAAAATAGGTGAAAAACAAACCATCATAAATGGTTCAAGCGAAGGATTATTTAAAGTTCAAAAAAACAATAAATGGGGATTTATGAACATAAGTGGTACGATTGCAGTTGACTATTTATATGATGAAGATGAAAGAAATTATTCCTCTAATGAGGATTCACCAAAAAAGAAATTGAAAAAAAGCGGATTAAAGAATGTATCACTTTTTCACGAAGGATTAGCTAGTTTTCAAAGGGATAGCCTATATGGTTTTATAGATAAAACAGGGAAAATAGTCATTGAACCACAATTTAAAGGTATTGGATGGTTCTCTGAAGGCTTGGCAGGAGCAAGTTTAGATGGCAAGTTGTGGGGATTTATTGATGAAACCGGAAAATTTATCCTAAACCCAATATATTACAAAACAGATGCTTTTGAAAAGAACATCTGTGCAGTGAGAATACATTATGTGGAATGGGAAATGGCCAATGATTATTACTTTGATGCAATCATAGACAAACTGGGCAACATTTTAAATAAAGTAGAAATGCATTGCTACCTGGGTTTCAATAATGATTTAATAGAATATTATGGCGGACCTCATTTTACAGGCGGAGTTCATTACCTGAATAATAAAGCCGAACATATAGTCCCTAAAAAGCTATAGCTTGCCAAAACACTCCATAAACACAATACTTTACACACTTCCCCGTTATATAGCTATATAAAAACAACCGCCATGAAGAACTATATCCGACTGCTGCTGTTGTTAGCCTCTGCAAACTTTTATGCCCATAACCTGGACAATTGCGGACTGGACAACAACCCGGCACTTACTGATGATGAAGCGGCTTTTCTTAACGCCTGGTTTGGGGAAGATGAAAATGAAGGCTTCGATTTTAAAGGAAAAAAAGTATTGATAGTAAACGGTGCCGACGGGCTTAAATTTGAGTCTAAAACCGATTACTTTAAAGACATTAAACAACGCCTGACCGAAAGGGGTATGCCGGTAGCCTCCAGCCCTATCCCGCTTACCGAGATGGAAAAGATTCAGTCCGGAGGCTATGACGCCGTTATTACACACTGGGTAGACGAACCCATGACCAAAGAGAAAAAAAGGAACATTATAGGCAGGCTTGCTGCCGGCTTTTGGGGTTCAATGAGTTAATATGATTATCTGAAAAACATTCGTAAAGACGCTGTCCCAAAAAATAAATTTTATAGCCGTTTTGTCATTTCGATCGTAGCGCAGCGGAGTAGAGAAATCTCTAAAATAAATTAGTTGAGATTTTTCGACAACACTTCTTTTCGCTCAAAAATAATACTTTGAGACAGCCCCTTTATTGTTATCATCAATCAAAATCACATATGCAATGAATTACCTTACCTTAGTCCTCTTGTTTTTTACATCGCTAACTTTCTCACAAGACCCCGAAAAGTGTGGTATAGATAATAATCCGTTACTGAACAACGACGAAGCCATATTTCTCAATGATTATTTAAAAGATGAAAGAGATGACTTCGACTTTACGGGCAAGAAAATCCTTGTGGTGGGCGGATCGGGAGCATCACACTTAGAGTCAAAAAATCAGTATTTTAAAGGCATAAAAGAATGGGGACAGGGAAAAATAGCAACTCAGCTGTATGCTTTTACTGATGATGAAAAAAAAGCATCAGGAGGCTATGATGCAATTGTATCTTACTGGACTAAAACAGAAGTCAATAAGCAAAAAGTAATACGCAAAATAAAGAATGGCAAATGGAAAGTTCCCGGCTGCTGATATTCGGAATATTACCAATACTAAAAAGCGCCATAAGGCGCTTTTTTAAATTTATCTCATTGCAAAAATCGTTACTTCAGCTTTACCCCTTTTAAAATTAACTGAGTCATACCAAAAATCAATACTTTTAATATGTCTTTTGCCTATTGCTATTTCAAATGTTTTGCTTTCACCATTTTTGCATATCTCAAGCGGGCAATCCATAATTTCCATTTCGCCTGTATCATATAAAACCCTTACCTCTGTAATCGTAAGCGGATAATGCCTTACGGTAACCTTCAGCTTTTTAAAGTTGGCCGTGCGATTTCTTAGTTTTATGGTATTATGGTCAGAAGTATGGATGGCATAAACAGCACCCAGCTCATGCCAGCCTCCGCGACGTTCCGCCGAAGAAGGCCATGAACCACCGGTTTCATCCTGGCTATAAGCCATAACGGAAAACAAACAGCATACCGCAATAAAAATAATTTTTCTCATTTGGTGTTGGCTTTAGCAATTTATTACTATGACAATAGAATGGAACCTTAAAGCCAATGAGGGGTTTTGGCAGTATCAAAGCATTATGAAGGAAGCTTTTATTTAATTTTCGAATAACTCCCTGTTAAAGGATTTGGCCTGATCTTCAAAACAAATCCTTTTTACAGAGTTAACCAATTAAATAAGTCTTCCCCCAAAGACCTATAGTAAAGGTATAAAATTTTATTAATTATCTAAATTTTAACTAACCCAAATTTAGACCTTTTTTAACAAAAGTTATAGTATATTCGACTAACATATGCTATTTATCGCCCAATGGCCCATACATCGCCTAAATTGAGAAAACTGAACAGCATGTTCTTATCAGGATTGGTGTATCGCTGTGTCTTTTTATCCGGTTTAGCATCAGTTTTAAAATACTGTTGCCATACCGGAAATAAGACATCATACTTAGCTTTTGCCTTATCAAAACGATAACCTTTCCCGGCATCGCTTGTTACAGACTTAAAATCGGCAACAAAACTACCTTCATAGTCAGCCTGAGCCTTTATCTGCTCTTCGGGCATGCCTTCCGGCGTATATACAATACGAAGCAGCCCATTATCAAATTCCTTTATCTTGTAGAAGACAAACTTCCCCTTAAGCTTCGCTGCCATAGTTGCAGCAATTGCTTTGGCTTAATCCTGTGATGTAACAGTAGTGAGTGATTCCAGGAAAGAAGCATCCTGAGCAAAAGATGATAACGAAAAAATTAAACAGAAGACTAAAGCTATTTTTTTCATAATGACAGGGCATAAAAAAAGCGCAGTTCCCTGCGCCTTTAGGTTATATGTTTTATTTTCTTCCAAAAACAGTTACCTCAACCTTACCGCTGGTAAAGTCGGTACTGTCATACCAGAATTCAATACGCTGAACGGTGCGTGTACCACTTTTGATATCTACCGCCTGGCTTTCGCCATTTTTAGGTATCTCTAATGGTATTTCGATAGTTTCCTGTTCGCCCGTGTTGTAAACAACGGTCATTTTAGTGATAGTAAGCGGTGCATTTCTCACCGTAACTTTCATCTTTTTAAAGTTCAGTGAAGCATCTTTTTTAACCACAATAGCACTATGATCGGTATTGTGTACAGCTTCAATGCTGCCTACAAGCAGCCAGGCTCCGCCAAAAGGCGGTCTTTTAACCCTTAGGTCATTCCCATAGGTTGTGGCCATACCCGCAAGGAACAGGCATAGCATAAGCAAGGTAATTTTTTTCATCTGCGTTAATTCTACAGTTAAACAGTTTTTTTGGGGTATTCATTATTTAACTAAAACAGTTTTATCAGGTTTAACCCTACATTGCCAATGTTAAGTTTATTATATTCAACACAAATAACTTTAGTAAGAAATTGCATCGTAAAAAACACTATGCCAGCATATTAAATTTGAAAACTGCCGTTAATTCAGTAAAGGTATATTTTTTTATGAATATTCAAATCTTAAATAAATCTTAATTTTTTAAAGATTATATATTCTTACAGTAGCTATATATAACTCCTACAACTGTTGTTTTGTATCATCATTACACACTTTTGTATAAGACGAAGGGCATACTGCCAACATAACTTTGTATCACTAATTATAAACGATACAATATAATGTCTAAAACAATTTTTATAACAGGTGCATCCAGAGGATTTGGACGCATTTGGGCAGAAGCATTTCTTGAACGCGGTGATAAAGTTGCAGCAACAGCCAGAAACATTGAAGTACTAAATGATTTAAAAGCTAAATATGGTGATGCTTTATTGCCTATTAAGCTGAATGTGGATAACAGAAGCGAAGCTTTTGATGCTGTAAATAAGGCTGCAGACCATTTCGGCAGCCTTGATGTGGTGATCAACAACGCGGGATATGGCTTATTTGGCACCATTGAGGAAACAAGCGAGCAGGAAGCGCGCCAGCAATTTGAAACCAATGTATTTGGCCTTCTTTGGATAACACAGGCTGCACTGCCAATAATGAGAAAGCAGGGCTACGGACACATTATACAATTATCAAGCGGCCTTGGTATTTTTACGCTGCCTGTATTAGGTATTTACAATGCCTCAAAATTTGCTGTAGAAGGATTAAGTGAAACGCTTTCACAGGAAGTAAAAGGGTTCGGCATTAATATAACCCTTGTAGAGCCTAACGGTTTCGCAACCGATTGGGGTGGGTCTTCAGCTGCGCAAACCACAAAACTTGAAGCTTATGACGGTGTACGCGATGCATTTAACGAAGGATATGACGACGATGCCTTTGGAGTGCCTGAAGCTACTGTGCCTGCAATACTGAAACTGGTAGAACTTGAAAATCCTCCATTACGTTATTTTCTTGGAAAGGTTGCCTTACCTATTACGAAACAAGTCTACCAACAACGCCTTGACGAATGGGAACAATATGCCGATGTGGCCATTGCGGCACATGGTAAATAATAATAATAATAATTAAATCACTACATTTACACAACACCCAAACACCATAGCTTTGGGTGTTTTACACTTTTAGTTATGAGACATTACCGTACTATAAGCGAATATAACAGCAGCAATGGTCTGGAAGCACCCGCCAACCCTCTACTCCATTTGTTAGATTGTGCCCTTGTAAACAAGTGCGACATAATGAAGGACGAATTTACAGCCGATTTTTACCTTATCATGTTTAAAAAAGTACAATCGGGGGTTATCCTTTACGGACGTACTGAATATGACCATGATAATGGATCAATGTCATTTATTAAACCAAGGCAGGCAATCCAATTTAAAAATGTTGAATTGGAAGAAAGCGGATTTATAGTCGTTATCCATGAAGACTACCTGCATGGGCATAACCTGCACAATGATATAAAAAAGTATGGATATTTTGACTATGAGGCTAACGAGGCGCTTCACCTTTCGCCGCGTGAAGAACAGGTAATGCTGGATCTTTTTGCTAAAATGCTGTCAGAACACACCAGTAATCCTGATGAGTACAGCCGAGAAATCATTCTTTCTCACGTTGACACCATGCTGAAATATTCACAGCGCTTTTATAAAAGGCAGTTTATAAACCGTACTACTATTTCGGGTAAGACAGTGTCAAAGTTTAATCAAGTATTGGCAACATATTTTGAAGACGAAAAGCTTAGGAGCAAAGGTTTACCTACAGTTAAAGCAATTGCAGATTCGCTTAAAACATCGCCCCGCTACTTAAGCGACTTGCTACGGCAGGAAACAGGTAAAACCGCAATGGAACTCATACACATCTTCCTGATAGGTGAAGCCAAGAATATGCTTCAGGCATCGGAAAATACCATTTCAGAAACTGCTTATTTTTTAGGGTTTGAAAATCCGCCATATTTCTCCCGTTTATTCAAAAAAGAAGTAGGGCTCACCCCTGTAGAATTCAGGAAACAGTTTTTAAACTGATACAACCGCCACAAGGCGGTTTTTATTTGTCTCATTCACCCCCTTTTAATGTCAAGTGTACACCACCTGCAAAACATTTCTTTCTGTAACTTTGAGATTATAAATCAATGATTATGAGAAAACTGAATGTTTTTAATTTCATTACGCTTAACGGATTTTACAAAGGTCCTGACAACGACATTAGCTGGCATCGCCACGGCGAAGAAGAGGCTCAGTATTCTGCCGATGCTATGAAAAGTGATAACATACTTCTTTTTGGACGGGTTACTTACGAGATGATGGCTTCGTGGTGGCCTACGCCAATGGCTGCGGAGGCTTATCCTGATGTGGCACGGGGCATGAACAATGCCGAGAAGATAGTTTTCTCCAACATTATTGAAGACCCCAAGTGGCAAAATACCAAAGTAATGTGTGGAAATATTGCAGAGAAGATACATCTACTGAAGCAACAGCCGGGAAAAGACATGACAATTTTAGGTAGCGGAACTATTGTATCGCTATTTACGGATGCAGGACTTATAGATAATTACCAGATCATGATAGACCCGCTGATACTATCAGAAGGCACAACTATTTTCAATGGAACAAAACACCCTTTGAATCTGAAACTTACAGACACAAAAACCTTTGCAAGCGGAGTGGTTCTGTTAAATTATGAGCCTTTGCCATAAAACATATTGCTAATACTGCCAACTTAGACTGCGACTGTAAACTACTCCTCACTCACTATCTCAACCTTTCTCCTGATCTCATTGCCCGCTTCATCGGTTACCGTAATGATATATTTGCCCGTTGAAGCATTTACAGGCATTTCATGAAACGTTTGGGTTTCGCCCAGGTACTTATCGCCAATATACCAAAATAACCTGGCATTCGCCAAAGAATGTGCCGCACGCAGTATAACCGGCTGTACCTGCCCGTTAAAGTCTTTGGTCAGGTATATCTTTCCGTTCTCTTTAGGGTAAATAAAATCCATGCTTCCGCCGGATATTCCCTGGCAATCGTTACGAAAAGGCGGTAGCGGCATATAATCCATATGCAGGCCTTTGTAATACCATTCCATAACCGGAGGTAACACAAACCATGTCTTGGTAATCATGTTATCTACACTTTCACAGCTGCTGTTCACCTGATACTGCCCTGTTGGGTCAAGATGTACGGCTTTATGATACGGGCAAACTGTTGTTTTCCTTCCGTTAAACGGAATCCATTGCTTAACCGTTGGGCAATGCTCCCCTGCCAGATGTCCGCTCAGGCTGCACACATCAGCTTCTTCAAGGTCATTGAAAGGTGTGGCAAACCATTTGGTTCGCGGCAGCAGGTTAAATACATCGAAAAGTATAGGCGCAGCACTCCCAACGCCCGTAAGCGAAGGCCTGCCCTCTCCCGATGCGTTGCCAACCCACACGCCTACCACATAGCGCGAACTCGTACCAATAGCCCAGGCATCACGGCTACCAAAGCTTGTTCCTGTTTTCCAGGCAATCTCAAGCGACGAATCATAAAAACGCCATGCCTCATCACCCTGCGGACGGTTCACTTCTTTCATAGCATTATAGGTAAGCCATATCGATGCTGCACCCAATTGCGGCTTATCGAATACTTCTTTGCCAAAATCGGGTGTATGAGTACTATCCCAATTAAGTTCAGCAAACTCATCACTACGATATTTAGCTTGTGTGGCAGTAAAATGATTGAGTGTTCCGCTAAGTCCTGCATAGGTTCGGCACAAGTCCCAAAGGTTACTCTCGGCACCGCCTAATATCAGCGATAATCCGTAATGGTTCGGATGTTTATTGATGTTATGCAATTTGAAATGCTGCAACTGCTCATAAAAACGGTATACGCCAAAATCCTTTAGCATGAGTACCGATGGTATATTCAGCGAACGCGACAATGCCATTTGTGCCGGCACGGCACCATCATAGGTCAATTCAAAGTTTTTGGGCGAATAGCCCGCAATTTGCGTAGGTACATCGGCAACAAGTGTGTTGGGCAACAGTTCGCCTGCGTCCAGCATCGATGCAAAAAGGAACGGTTTTAAAATACTGCCTGTACTTCGCGGTGCAGGGATAATATCCACATCTTTCTGGTGCGCCCTGTCAGTAGGCGAATTGCCCACATAAGCCACAATATTGCGTGTCTGCACATCTACCACAAGAATGGCCAGATTGTGTACTTCGGTTTGTTTATATTCCTGATAGTAGCGTGCGGCGATCTGGTTTACCCTTGCCTGAAGATCGTTCCTCACGGTAGTTTTTATACGCTGTCCCTCTTTTGTCTTTGCGATATGTTGCAACAGGTGCGGAGCAGCCTGTGGCAGCTTAAAAGGCTTTTGGGGCAAATCTTCCTGAAGCGATAGCTCATAGGTCGTTTGATCGATCACTTTCTCTTCAAATAGTTTTTTGAGCAGGCGGTTACGCTTGGCTAACAGGTTCTGTTGGTTTTTCCCCGGGTAGATAAGGCTTGGCGCATTGGGTAATACGGCAAGTGTTGCTGTCTCCGCCCATGACAACTGGTGCGGCTGAACGCCAAAGTAACGCCATGCCGCCATCTCCAGCCCTACCACGTTTCCGCCATAGGGAGCGTGTGCGGCATACAGCCCCAGTATCTCATCTTTGCTGTAGCGCACTTCAAGACGTGTTGCCAGCAGCATTTCTATAAGCTTCTCGAAGTAACTGCGTTTTTTACCTTCACGGGAAAGGCGTACCACCTGCTGCGTAAGCGTACTACCACCTCGCACCACTTTACCGGCATCATAATTCTGCCGCATGGCTTTGCAAATAGCTATAGGATTAAATCCGGGATGGCTGTAAAAATGCTGATCTTCAAAATAGACAATACACTTTTTGAATTTATAAGGCACACTGTCCTGTGCCGGAAAACGCCATTGCCCGTCACGGGCTATGCGGGCACCCAGCAGTTCGCCGTCACTGCTTTCTATCACGGTAGAGTACGGCTCTTCAAACAACGTGCGCGGCAGGCAAAAGTAATAGCCTGCCAGCAGTACAACCGTAACTGCTGTCCTGAGCTTATTGGATTTTATCCAATGCCAGACACGCTCCTTCAAGGTTTTTAAAACCTTGAAGATATTATTTAAAGCAGACGTGATTTTAGTTTTCATGGTCACAGCTCCGGAGGAGCGGCATGTTTATAAAGAATATTATTAGACTAATCGAAAGAGCTTCGGAGAAGCGGCATATTGAATATTATATGTCGCCCCGCTGGGGCTCACCATAATATTTGGTATAACTGGCTATAAATATTTCGCTCCTCCGGAGCTAAAAAACTATATTATTCAACAGTTTCTATAACAACATCAGATATTTTTTCAGTCTTTGGATTGTAGAAATCTTTTAGAATTATCACCGCTGAAATAAGAGACACTAAAAATAAACCGAAAGAAAAATAACTAAGATTCATTTGGTTCAACCCAAACGAGATAATCCAGATAACAACGAGATAAGCATTAAAAACTCCTGTGAGTACATAAATGAATTTTTTAGATAAAAAATCCTTATAAGACTTTCTAAACCAGCTAAGGCGCACTATTACTAAGAGTAAGCCTATTCCGGACACCCACATAGAACTGTAGATAAACAATGTGAGCAGTCCAAGCCCCCTAAATACATCTTTGTCGTTCATTAGGTAATCAAAAAAAGCAAAAAGTATCCATCCTGAAACAATCAGCTGTGATATAGCAACCTGTTTATAAAAATTCTGACTCATAATTTAAATTTGGCTAAAGCCAGTATTTGTGTGATTTAACCCTCCGGCTAAAGCCGGAGGCAAATCATCTATTAAGATGTATATAATTCGGGCATGCCTGGCTTTAGCCAAATATAAACCCATAGACTACCTTACCACTTTAACCCATTGTCCTTTAGTCCTTGCAAGGAAAGAGTTATCATACATCGCCTCACACTGCACGCCCGGCAGGTAATAGCTGCCCGGATAGCTCGCGTTAAGCAATATCCTGAAGGTTTTGGTTTCGTTGGCCTTAAGCGGGAAGTAGAAGTTCGTCCTGTCGTCCCTTATGTCGGTATAGTCTACGTTGTTCTCTGCAAAACTTCCAAAGTCGGTAAATCGTGTGTTCACTATTTCCCATCCTGATGGTATGATCTGCGTAAGCGCAACATTCTCTACCCTTTCGCCTTTGGTATTGCTTATGGTAACCTCAGCAACAAACTCGGTGCCCTGTGCCAGTTGCGACGGATCAATAACTTTACCGCCCCTGTCTTTAAACACTATTCCGGTATTCAGTCCGCGTTCTTCGGTCTGTTCCTGGCCCACAGGCAGTATACCGCTATACACTACTTTTACATATAGTGTTCCTTTATTGTTATTCTTAAGACTTACACTGTTGCTGGCACTTACGTCAAGTTTCCTGTCGGCAAAGGTTTTTTGCGTAGCAATAGCCTGCGATTTCCCTTTACTGGTGTAGGTAACATCAATGCCTTTAGCGCCATTGCTAATGGCAAACTTAGACATTGCATACAGACAGTACGCCGATGTCTGTGTACTCATCCATTCGCCTGACGACATTTGTTTCGCCAGTTTGACAGCCATTCCAAAGGCTCTTTCTTTCTGATCAAGAATCACAAGTGTTTCCAGTGCCATAGCCCTGTTGCGTGCAGCAGAACCATAATAGTAATACTGGTACGGACTGTTATCTGTGTCAAGACTGCTTTGTGCCAACAGTTGCTGTCCTACCGCTTTTTGTCCTGCCAGGGCATATGCCGCAGCAAGCCTTAATCGCGATTCGTTAGATATGCCTGATGTTTCCCTTAGCCTGTTCATAGACGACAGGTCTGCTGCTCCGGCAAGTGCCAATGTGTATAGCCTGTATGCCTGAGCAAAGTCGTTATGGTAACCACTGTCGTAGCGCCATTGCCTTGCTACTCTCTGCTGGTATTGCAGCCATTGCTTTTTGGCATTCAGCGGAAGCGCATAGCCTTTTTTCTCGGCTTCAATAAAGAAATGTCCTGCATAGCTTGACCCCCAGTCGTCGGCTTCGCTCATGCCCGGCCAGTAGGCAAATCCGCCATTGGCCACCTGAAACTGTGCTAGCCTTTGCAGTGCAGCCGTAACGTTCTTTTGTATCTTTTGCTTGCGTGCAGCATCTATGTCGGCAATATCGGCAAGGTACAACTGCGGGAATGCGGCAGATGTTGTCTGCTCCACACAGCCGTGTGGGTACTGTATAAGGTAATCGAGCCTGCGGTTAAAGTCGATAGACGGGAACGACGACACCTCAAGCCTTGCCACGTTACTGCCTGCAACGCCAAAGCTGTTCCAGTTTATCGTTGCCGATTTTCCTGCTTCCAGCACCAGTTCTTTATAGTTTGTAGTAACCGGATTAGGGTTCAGGATATCAAGTTCCACATCGTAGCTTGCTTTGGCACTGCCTGATGTTGCGGTTACCGTAACCTTACCTATGCCTGTTACATCATTTACTTCAAGGTCAAAATAAACTACTTTCTCATCAGGGCGGGCAAAACTCACCGATTGCGACGATGATCCTACTACCCTTATCCCGTTGTTGGTTTTTACCTGAAGGGTTACATTCTTAACCTGATTCTCCATTGCAAACACCGTTACCGGAAGCGTTACTCTTTCTTTTGGCGTCACTTTTCTTGGTAATGATGCCAGCAGCATCAGCGGACTGCGCACCGGAGTCGATTTTTCAGCCATACCGTAGGCACTCAGGTCGGTATTGGCGGCAACCACCATAGTACGTACTGACCCTATATATTGAGGCAGTTTTATTTCGTGTATCCTTGTCTGGCCTTTGCCAATGGTAAACGGACCAAAGTACATTACCACCGGTTTGAACCTGTTAGCTTTTTTGGCTTTGCCACCACCCAGGTCGGCATCTCCACCTATACTGAAAACCTGGTTTACTTTTCCGCCATAAGCCCCTATCACATCGTCATAAATATCCCATGTTTTTACACCCAGAGCTTCTTTAGCATAAAAGGCATCCCATGCATTAGGCGTTTTAAATCGGGTCAGGTCAAGCAATCCTTCGTCTACCACCGCAAGGGTATAGGTCATAGGTTTGCCGTTTGTTTCGCTTACTTTTATCGTAGTCTTCTGTTCCGGTTTCAATACATCCGGCATGGTAATCTTCGGTTGCAGTATGGTGTTTTTATCGACTACCTCGATTGGTATGATACCATACAGGCGTATTGGCGAGTCGTTGGCTGTAGTGGCGTGTGGCTGCAACAGCGTAATGTGTACATACACATTCGGCGCCATGTTTGCCGTTACCGGAATCGTCATTTGTGTTTCTCCTTTTTTGGTCGGAACCCAATAGGTTTTCACCACTTTAGAACCGTTTTCAAGCGACACCAGTGCGCGTCCCCCTTCGCTCGAAGGGAATGATACCGCTACTTTTTCGCCAACGGCATATTTTTCTTTATCGGTAGTAAACATAAGCATGGCAGCATCTTCACCCCCTGTATTGCGGCTACGGCCTGACCAGTACGGATAATCTATCAGTACGGTTTCTCCTGCTGAGTGCCCGCTTTCAATATCGGTCACACGGATAAGATACCTGCCCCATTGCTCTTCTTCCGTCTTAAAGTTAAACGATGCCTTACCTGAAGCATCGGTAACCACCTGCGTGCTGTAAAACGGCATATTGGCAACAGCAGTACTGTATGACGACGGCCCGTTGTTGGACTCATCCCACCACCAGCGCCATTCTACTTTATACACTTTTACATCAACCCTTCTGCCCGGTTTGGCCTGTCCTTTTTCGTTTACGGCAGCAATATCAAAACGGTTGCTTTTACCGGTTTCGAGCATACCATATTTATTGCCCTGAGGCATTTTTACCCCCACATAGGTATTATATGGTGAATACGAAGCTGTAATTACATCGGTACTGAAGTCGCCCCCTTTTTCGTAGGCCTTGGTAATGATGGCTGTTTTCAGCATACCCGGAGCACGTGTCTGTAGCTTCGGCTGAAGCGTAACAATAGCCCTTCCGTTGTCATCGGTCTTGCCGGAGAAAATGTTGACCTCCTCGCTGCTGAAAGCCTGTGCCGGATCATCGAACACATAGTTCAGGTAACCTTTAAAAGCAGTTTTCTGTTCCAGGAATTTAGCCTGCATCTCCACTTTAAGGTCTTTGGCAATGGCACCATGCAGCCATGCCACATCAACAGTACCTGTATTTTGGGCATTCGCCGAAAGCATTTTGCCTTCAAGGCTGTTCTTTATCTTCAGCCTGTTGGGCTTGATGGTCTCAATTTTGATGCTTTTGTAAAAATGAGCACCACCCACACTTACCTTAGCCTCCCAGTTGCCTGTTGGCGCACTTTGTTGTGTAGGCACTATAAATTTAAAGTGATTGCGTTCGTTATAGGATTGTACCGCCTGGAACATCACCTTACCGTTAGGATCGCTCAGCCTTAGCTTAACAGGGTGCGTACCCGGAAGTTTTGATGCCTTATCATTAAGAATGAAACCTATGAAAAGCGTATCACCCGGACGCCAAACGCCCCTCTCACCATAAATGTAACCCTTAAGTCCTTTTACAAGTTGTGTCCCGTCAACATCAAAACTGGAAACCGATTTGGCATTACCGTCATACAGCTTCACATAAGTCGTGTTGTTGTCTTTTTTAACGATGGCAAAATACCCGGCTTTCTTTGCACTGAAACTTACCGTACCATCAACACCCGTTACCGCAGAACCTAACTTTTGACGCTGATAATTATAAATATCAATGCTGGCACCTGCAATTGGGTTGGTGGTTGTAATACTCGTTACTGCAAAGAAATAATTGTCGGTAGCACCACGTTTGGCAATAACACCCAGGTCGCTGGCCAGTACATTGGTTTGTATTTTTCTTTCGTATTGTGCATAATAGGTACTATGACACGGATTATCCCTCTGATTCCAGTCATAATCTTCATCGTAATCATAGCTATATTCATCAAACTCAGAGAAATCATCTTCATCTTCATCCTCATCATCGTCTTTTGGCTCATCCGTAGCCTGAACGCTGTCACTATCGTCACATTTGTAGAGCGAATAGGCTCTTTTCATCGTCATTTCTATCCTGTAAATAGCACCCTGCTCCGGTTTGATGAGTTTGGCAAGATCTAATGAATAGGCATTCCACTTACCGTAGTTTTTGGTCTTATCGGCATTCAGCACCAGTTTGGTTTTTGCCACCGGTAATGATACGGTACGCATGTTATAGTTACCGTTAAGTTCATTTTCCTGAAGGAATTGCAGCACGTTATTCTCAAAAATACGGTATACCTTAACATCAACGGCACTCAGGTTTACCGCCTCAAAGTTGATTTTCAGGTTGCTTGATGCCGGTAATATGGTTCCGCTTTTTATAAATCGTACCTGAGGTGTTAACTGTTCAAAAAGCACCTTTTCAGTATGCGTGGCTTTGGTTTTAAAGCCGTCTGTGCTTTCAATACCCTGAAACACTTCTACCAAAAAGCTGCCGTTAAGCGGTTCTGCAAAAAACACTTTCAGCAGGTTGCCGTCTACCGCATATTTCAGGTTTTGTACACTTTCCACAGCAACAAGGCCGCTAAAATCCTGGTCTTTTCGCAGCGGATCAGAGAAATTGATAAGCAAAGTCTGGTTGTCGCCGGCAGCCGGAGATACGCTTATTACCTTGAAGTTATCCTTGCCCGGCACTTCAAAATATTCGGAATCAGATCTGTCTATGCCTGCATCTTTACCATTCCAGCTTATTTTCACTTTGCTGTTTTGTACCTTACGCTGAATGCTGTCTATAATAAAATGAAACTCGGTTGCTGTACCGGCTTTCCCGTCAAAACGTACAGGCAGCTTACGCCCTTCCTGTTCAGCAGTTACTATTTTTTTTGCAGTTGCCAGATCCATCTGGTCACTGGTTTTTAGCGTCCCGTTAAGGAATTGCCAGTCTCTGTTATACGATTGCAGGTCCTGAACCGTAACCATAAAATCCTGTTTTATGGTCTTTACCCTAAAATTAAAGTCGGCCAGTGCATTAGGCACCTCTATGAATTTAGAAAGATGCAGGGTAACATAGTACTCGGTATCCTGCTCCAGCTTTTTAGTCGGGCGAAAGGCAATGATGTTCCCTTCCAGCAACAGTACTTTTCCCTCTGCCGAAGGCGAGACCGAAAAATACTTTTTATCCAGCTCCTGATTTACCTGCCATTCTTTTTTGTTGAATGCCAGGCCAACCTGTATGTCGGCCGTTGTTGAAATAATACCTGACGAAAAGCTTGTAATGTAATCCCTGTAAAGGGTGTAGTCAGAATCAAAATCTTTTCCTGATTTTTGAGAGCAGGCATGAAACAGCACGGTGATAACTGTAAGCCACAGCATCAGTCTTAAGGTTTTCATACGATTGGTTGGAGTTAGGTTAAAAAATTATTTTTTAGTGTCTCAATTTCACGCTATAACTAAGAATATCACTCAAATATTGTGATGAAATTACGATATATTTTAAGTTTTTTAAAAATAATTTTAAAACCCGCTAAATCACTGGCTTCCTAAAAGTTAGCCACGGCGTTTTTTAAAAAAATCTTTTACCAGGGCACCACATTCTTCCGCCATAATTCCGCTCACCACTTCCGTCTTCGGATGCAGCTTTCCGCCCATTGCCTTAAAACCTCTGTGAGTATCTTCCGCACCATAAACTACCGTGCTTATCTGGCTCCAGTACAACGCACCTGCACACATCTGGCAAGGCTCGAGCGTTACATAAAGCGTACAGCCTGTAAGGTACTTACCGCCAAGAAAATTTGCTGCGGCCGTTATGGCCTGCATCTCGGCATGGGCTGTAACATCAACCAGCAATTCGGTTAGGTTATGGGATTTTGCAATAACCCTGTTATCTACCACAACAAGAGCACCTACGGGTATTTCTCCTTTATCAAATGCATCCTGCGCCTCAATAAGCGCCTTCTTCATAAAATACTCGTGGGTAAAAATATTCTCCATAAAGCAAAAATACGATTAAGATTACAAAACTATTATAAATAAAACCTTAAATTTCGGCCATCAATAACAATATGGCAAACAATGACAACTAAAAGAATTTTAGCCTTCTCGCTGCTTTTTACAATCGCATTTGGCTATAGCCAGGACAAAAAAAAGGATACTTCAGCATCTGATGCGGATGTAACCGCAAGCACATTGCTTACAGAAAGCGGTGCATCTATAGCATTGACAACAGTATACCAAAACGGGAAAGTAATAAACCGCCACCATAGCAACAGGCATAATCAGCCCGACGATAAAACCCTTTATGAAATAGGTTCTGTTACCAAAACATTTACCGGACTGCTTATGGCTAAAGCCGTTACCGAAGGTAAAATAGCCCTGAATGATGATGTGCGCAAATATCTTGACGGGAAATACCGTAACCTCGAATACAAAGGCAAACCCATTTCCATAAAAGACCTTTTGGTTTTTAAAACCGGGATTAAGCGTGATTTCCCTGACTCTGCAACACTGCTCCAGACAAGGGACGACAATACCGCTGCAAAATTCAACGCTCTTGAAGCCAATTATGACAAAAAGAAATTCTTTGCCGACCTGAAAAAGGCAAAGGTAGAGACCGAACCCGGAACCGAATATGTTCATTCTAAACTTGGTCCGGAGCTATGTGCTGTAATACTTGAAAAGGTATACGGTAAAAGCTTTGAAACGCTTATGAACGATCTTTTGCACAGCATAGGAATGGAATCGTCTAAGCTTTTTACTAAAGAAGGTAAGCCGGCTATTTCAGGGACAAATGAAAATGGCAAAACCATGCCGCTTATTACCGACGGGCTTTGGGGTGCTGCAGGAATGCTTAAATCTACACCTACAGATATGGTAAAGTACATGAAGTACCAGATGAATACTAAAAATGCTGCCGTAGCCGAATCGCACAAACTGCTATCTGATGGCAACGATGGCACTTTTGCCTATTGCTGGAACATAACCAAAGATGCTGAAGGCAAAACAGGCTACTGGATGCACGGCGGTACTTTTGGAACTCAAAACCTGGTATACATTTATCCTGAATACAATCTTGGGATATCGGTTGTGGTTAACCAAAGCGGCCCGGACACCTTTGCAGCCCTTGATGAAGCCCGTGTAGCATTAGAAGACGAATTTAAACCGGGGAAGAAATCGGCCATAAGGGAAATGAAGGCAAAATATACTGATGATGCGGTAAAAGCCCTGACCTATTATGCCGAACTTAAAAAAACCAACAGATATTATACCGATGAAAACGCATTAAACAGCTACGGATATTCATTGCTTTGGAAGAAAAAACCCGAAGCTGCATTGCAGATATTCAACCAGTATGTTGTTGAGTTCCCAAACTCTGCCAATGCTTATGACAGTCGTGGAGAGGTATATTTTGCGCTTAAAAATTATGCTGCTTCGCGAAAAGACTACGAGAAATCGCTACAGATGAATCCGCAAAATGACAATGCAAAACAAATGCTGGAAAAGCTGAAAGGATTATAAGATTTTGTAGGTAAATGCGTTATAACAGCAAACCGCCTACTATGAACAGCCACTTTTCTGTACCAAAACCCTGCCACGAGAACTGGAATGCCATGACTCCCGCAGAGCAGGGACGTTTTTGCAGTGTATGCAGCAAGAATGTTACCGATTTTACCCAAATGAGCAACGAGGAAATCGTAGTTTACCTGCGTAAAAACAGTGCAAATGGTGTGTGCGGACGTTTCAGGAACGACCAGCTTCAGCAAAAAATAGCCATCAATATCCCAAACAGGGTTTTGTATTCGCAGACAAAATTCAGGAATATATTTTTGCTGGCATTATTGGTAACCATGGGATCTACATTAGTTAGCTGTATGGGCAAAGCCGTAGAAGATGAAGCGCCTGAAAGCCATAAGATGACACCGCCTAAAACAACAAACGTAACACTTGGCGAAGTAGCCTATCCTGACGATTCTGTTCACGTTGATTCTGTACCCCTTCCGCCACCTGTGCCGGTTAAAGAAGCTCCAAAAGCAACTAAAGAGTAAATCAGGATAAAAAATTAATTCTTTTATCATACTATTTTCAGACAACACATCGAATAACCGAATAACCACAGCAACAAATGTTGTAAATTTGCTATTCTATTACACGAAATGGCAGATACTCTCTTAAACAGCATCAACGACCCGGCCGACCTGAGGAAACTCAGTCCGGAACAGTTGCCGCAACTGGCACAGGAACTTCGTGGTTTTATTATTGATATCGTGTCGGCTAAAGAAGGCCATCTTGGCGCAAGCCTTGGCGTGACCGAGCTTACCATTGCACTACATTATATATTCAACACCCCTGAAGATCTTTTGGTTTGGGATGTAGGCCACCAGGCATACGGACACAAACTGCTTACAGGCCGCAGGGATAAATTTGACACCAACCGCCAGCTTGATGGCATAAGCGGTTTCCCGAAACGCAGCGAAAGTGAGTATGACACCTTTGGCACCGGCCACAGCAGTACCTCTATATCTGCCGCATTGGGTATGGCGATTGCTTCTAAACTGAAGGGCGAAACCGAAAAAAACCACATTGCAGTCATTGGCGATGCCTCCATCGCATCGGGTATGGCTTTTGAAGGGCTGAACCATGCCGGAGTTACCGATGCCAACCTGCTCGTAATCCTAAATGATAATGCTATTGGCATAGACCCAAGCGTGGGTGCACTAAAAAACTATCTTACACAGGTAAAAGAAGGCACTAATCCGCGTGATAACAATATGATCAAGTCGCTGAACTTTGATTACAGCGGCCCAATAGATGGACATGACCTGCCTGCGCTACTCAAAGAACTTGAACGACTAAAAAACAAAAAAGGACCGCGTTTTCTCCACATCATAACTACCAAAGGCAAAGGACTCAAACAGGCCGAGGAAGATCAGGTAAAATACCACGCTCCCGGGAAATTTGACCGCCTTACGGGTGAGGTATTGGCTATTGCCGATGAAAACCTGCCTCCAAAATACCAGGACGTATTCGGGTTAACGCTGGTAGAACTTGCTGAACAAAACGAAAAGATAATAGGCATTACACCTGCGATGCCATCCGGCAGCTCTATGAAGTTTATGATGGAAGCTTTCCCTGACCGCGCTTTTGATGTAGGTATTGCCGAACAACACGCTGTAACCCTTGCTGCCGGTATGGCTACACAGGGCATGATGGTGTATTGCAATATTTACTCAACCTTTCTACAAAGGGCCTACGATCAGCTTATTCATGATGTGGCCTTACAGGATCTTCCTGTTATTTTCTGCCTGGACCGTGCCGGACTTGTAGGTGAAGACGGTGCTACGCATCACGGTGTTTTTGATATTGCCTATCTTAGATGCATCCCGAACCTGATAGTATATGCACCGCTTAACGAAAGCGCATTGCGCAACATACTCTATACCGCACAGCTTGGACTGGAACATCCTATCGCAATTCGCTACCCACGCGGACGCGGGGAAAGTACCGACTGGCAAAAACCTTTTGAAAAAATTGAGATCGGAAAAGCTAATTTGCTGAAAGGCGGAACTTCTGTCGCCATATTGTCTACAGGGACTATTGGCAATAACGTAATAAAAGCGCTGGAACAAAGCAATAACGCCTCACTGTTTTCACATTACGATTTTGCTTTCATCAAGCCGCTTGATGTTACACTGCTTCACGACATCTTTAAACAGCATGAAGAAATCATAACCATTGAAGACGGTTCGCTTACAGGAGGTTTCGGCAGTAGCATTTGTGCCTTTGCCGCAAAACAGGGATACTCCCTAAAAATAAGGGTTTTAGGCGTTCCTGACAGCTTTATAGAACAGGGAACTGTAACCCAACTGCAACAATTATGTGGAATTGACGTTAAAAGCCTTAAAGATATTTTTTCTGCTTACTAAAAAAATGTCGACTTTTGCAACCGAATTTTCCATAAAAACAGTTCAGAATGAGAATAAAAGCCTGTATAATAGCCTTATTATGCATCCTGTTTAGCCAGACAACGAAAGCGCAAGTACTTGTAACTACTACTCTTCCCGACACCATAACCAATTGGGAACGGACCAATACTGTAGGCCTTGACCTGAACCAGGTAGCCTTTGTAAACTGGAACGTAGGGGGAAATAATTCTGTTGCGGGTATTGCAAAAGGGCATTTCACTCGAAAGTATGTAAAAAAATACCTGAACTGGAACAATGAGCTTATCATGAAGTACGGGCTTAACAGGCAGGAAGGCCAGGGAACCCGTAAAACCGATGACCAGATAGAGCTTAACTCTACCTTTGGTTACCGCACTGATACAGTTTCTAACTGGTATTACAGTGCCAAGTTCAACTTCAAGACACAGTTTGCCAACGGTTATAACTATCCCAATACCACCGATGAGATTTCAGGGCCATTCTCTCCTGCTTATGTGTTTTTAGGGGTCGGTTCTGAATATATCCGCAAAGACCTTGGTTTAAACCTTTATATGTCGCCATTAACGGCTAAAACAACAATCGTAACCGATAACAGGCTTGCCGATCAGGGTGCTTTTGGAGTACCTGCGGCTACCTATGACGCTGACGGTAATCTTTTAACACATGGTAAAAATGTACGTACCGAGGTGGGTATATTAATTACCAACCAGATAAAACGTAAGATATACACCAACATTATGCTGGATAACCGTTTTACCTTTTATACCGATTACCTGAATAACTTTGGCAACATAGATGTTGACTGGCAAATGCAGCTTGACCTTACTGTAAACCAGTATGTAAAAGCCAATGTAGGCATGCACATGATCTACGACGACGATATTAAGAACAAAGTTGAAAAAGACGGCGTTCAGGTTACCGAAGGCCCAAGGATCCAGCTGAAGCAAATGCTTGGTGTGGGACTGACCTATACTTTCTAAGAATGAGATATTAGATAATAGATGTGAGACATTAGACAGCTTCACTCAAATAAATAAAATAAAAACACCCATGCATTTCATGGGTGTTTTTATTTATTGTGACTGCAAACTGCGACTGGATACTGAATACTTGCAGCTATTTCGCTATCTCAATAGAAACATACATATGCCCTTTCCGGGTCTTTCCGGCAATCTTGCTATACGCCTTTTTGGAAAGGTCAATATCAAACCCTCCAGAAAAGGGTCCACGATCGTTTATAACCACGATCACCCACTTGCCGTTATCTATGTTCGTTACCTTCACTTTTGTGCCAAATGGAAGATTTCTGTGCGCCGCAGTCATTTTGCTGTTGCTGAAGCGTTCGCCGCTGGCAGTTTTTCTCCCGTTAAACTTATCGGCATAGTAACTTGCTTTTGCCTTCTTATCATAAGAAGTAAAAGCCCCTTTAGACGACGAACAGCCCGTAAGGGCTGTAAGTGATATTATAAATAATAAAATGATGTATTTACGCATTACTCAGCCGGCTCTATGATTTCCATTTTTACTTTAAAGGTACCACATCCTTTTTTAGAAGCGATTTCCATAAAAGCGGTCTTAGTAAGGTCAATTTCCAGCTTTTTACTGAAAGGCCCGCGGTCGTTTACCTTAACGTCAACAAATTTTCCATTGACTTCATTGGTAACCCTGACCATCGTCCCGAAAGGAAGTTTCATGTGGGCTGCGGTGTACTTCTTGTTATGAAAGCGTTCACCACTTGTAGTTTTCCTGCCGTTAAACTTATCAGCATAATAAGTAGCAAGAACATTTTGTTTGTAGAGCGTCAGTTTAGGTTCTGCAGGTTTAGCCTCTACGGTTTCGGTAGAATCGGCAACTTTAATTGCAGTAATCTTTTCAATCTTTTTAGTTGTTGGAGCTGTCTCTTTGCTCCCTGTTGTAAAGCCCGTTATTATTAGCAACAATAATGACACACTAAAAACGATAATCTTATTCTTCATAATATTATAATTTTTCGGTTTTATGTTTAACAATAAACATGCCATAAGACACAAAAAGCCTCATCGAGGCTTTATCATGCGGTTATATTATAACCACTGATCCCACGGAATCCTGCTTAAAAGCAGCACTAATCCTATAGCATAAAAAATCGCAATCTTTTTAAATTTAACAGCGCTGTCTTCTGCCCTTTTGTGTGTAGACCACCCTATCGTTATGAGAACAATAGCTATCAGATTGATAAGGGGGTGCTCAACAAGCAGTTTTCTAAGTTCAGCGTTTTTCATTACCGCACCCATACCCAACTGCTTAGCAGCATCCATCTTTGCAGACACAAATAACAGCACCAAACCAATTACAAACTGAACGTGCGTAAATATAAGTGCCAGCATAGCGATCTGCCTGTCTTTTGGCAAAAATGCCCTTTTTGACGATAAGCCCATAAAGGCATTAACAGATGCTAAAAGCAATAATACTAACACGGCAAATGCCCAATACGAATGCAGGTCTAAAACACCTTGGTACATAGTTCAGTTTTTGTTTTGGAATGGCAAATATAACCAATTACCTATAAAATCCGACTTAAAAACCCCTGTTAATTAGATGTTAACGCTTGTTTAGAATCTGTCTAAGAAGCAATTAACATTGTTAAGACCCCAAGAGTAAAGGAGTTACGACTGAAAAATACACCTATGCTAAGTTTTGATTTTTTCGGGCTTATATATGTAAACTGAAAACTGTTTTTGAAGGAAAAACCCGTTTAAAACGGAATTAGCCTCACCCCTAACCCCTCTCCAAAGGAGGGAAACCTACTCATGCCCACAAAAAACAAAACCCCCGAAGACTGCTCTCCGGAGGTTTCAAAATATGAAATTTATTTACAATGGATTCTTAATTAAGTTCCAGGTTGTCGATACCCACTACAGTTGAGTAAATATCATCGGTAACGTCTGTTGCGACAAATATCACATATACCGGACCTGTAAGGCTGCCAAAGTTGATGGTTTTACTTGTCCATCCTGTAAAGCCGGCATAATCATCTCCATCATCAGGCATCCCAGGGAAACCGTTACACTGGGTAACATTCTCTCCAATAGTATTCACACTGGTTACAAATTCTACATGAGCACCATTTTGCCCAACTACCACTGCCATTAAAGAGTCATCAAATTCACTTCCCACATATTCCAGGAACTCAGCAGAAAGGAAGTTATAATTAAAGCTTAACGATGATGCCGAATTAGAATCGAACGGGCCTAATATCATAGCGCTCGATGTTCCGCCTATGGCAGCATTAGCAGAAACCAATGCATCGCCACTTGAAATAGCTGCAAACGAAGAACCTGCAAACGGGCTAAGGCATCCCAGCGGATTAGAAATTATATTTCCGTCACCTATGAACACCACACCATTAGCTCCGTTTTCAAAACCTGTATTGTTATTAAACGATCCCGATGGCACTGAGTAAGTTGTATACTCATAACTCATATCCTGATATAATCCCTGCCCTCCATCATCCTGCAGGCCTGATGTAAGCGTAATTTCAACATTCGCATTGTCAGCAAAAGTTTTATAAGGCATAAACGTAAGGATAGCATAGCCATTGGCCGCTTCGTTTACCGATATGGTTCCGGCAACTTTTTTGCCGTTTTCTTTTACGATGAACGTATTTTCATTTACTGAAGAAAGCAAAAGCTTATCGTTCATAAAGAAAACCGCCGGAGTATTAGCCGGATATTGCTGCCCTGATACTGAAGGCACTGCCTGAGCCACTTCAAGAGGCTCCGTATCATTTGCATCGGTTACGCTGCTAACGCCTCCCGAGCCTTTATTCACGATTGTATAAAAATCACTGTTGTTGTTTACTGAATCACTATCGTCGCTTGAACATCCCGTAAACATTAACGCCGCAAGCAGCCCTGAGCATAAGATAATTTTTTTCATAAGATAGGTTTAAGTTGGTTTAAGTAGCATTTAAACAGGCGGATCATTAAAAACCCTACCTGTTTTAAACACACACGCTGCAAAAGTAACCCTCTATATAACAACACGCTATACCCAATAATAGGGATTTTGATTTCTTTAACAGCCTGAGTTAGTCCTCACCCTACACCTTCTCCCTTGCAATGACTAGATATTTAACCACCCCGTTCGCCCTGGCGAAACACCCCCTCCGGAGGAGGGGAAACCTACTCATACCTTTAAAATAAAACCCCCGAAGATTACTCTCCGGGGGTTTATACTGTCAACTGTAAACCGTCAACTTATAACTATGACTATTCCCCTAAAAACTTCTCTAATAAAAAAGTTGTAGAGCTGTCGTGCGTTTTAACAGTTCCTGAGTTTATTTCGTCAAGGATAGAGTTGGCAAGCTGTTTTCCAAGCTCAACTCCCCATTGGTCATAACTGAAAATATTCCAGATTACACCCTGAACAAATATCTTGTGTTCGTATAAAGCTACAAGTGAACCCAGCGTTTCAGGAGTAAGTTTTTTGATCAGTAGTGTATTGGTAGGCTTATTACCTGCAAATACCTTAAACGGACGAAGGTAATCAGCCTTATCTGCTGCTACACCTGCTTTGTCAAACTCTGCCTGTACCTGCGCTTCAGTCTTACCGTTAAGCAACGCTTCAGTCTGCGCAAAGAAGTTAGACATCAGCTTATCGTGATGATCTTTATTACCGTGAAGCGGCTGAATGAACCCGATAAAATCTGTCGGGATAAGTTTTGTACCCTGGTGGATCAGCTGGAAGAAGGCGTGCTGCGAATTCGTTCCCGGTTCACCCCAAATGATAGTTCCTGTTTGGTAGTTTACCGCTTTTCCGTCACGCCCTACGCTCTTACCGTTACTCTCCATAATACCCTGTTGCAGGTATGGAGCCAGTTTTTGCAGGTATTGTGTATATGGGATAAGCGCTTCGCTTTCGGCACCAAAGAAATTATTGTACCAAATGCTTAGTAACGCCAGCACTACCGGAATGTTCTTATCGTGAGAAGCCGTACGGAAATGCTCGTCCATCTCGTTAGCACCTTTAAGTAACTTGTCAAAGTTATCAAAACCTACTGCAAGCGCAATGGTAAGACCTACTGCACTCCAAAGTGAGAAACGTCCGCCAACCCAGTCCCACATTGGGAAAATATTGTCTTCCGCAATACCGAATTCGGTTACTTTCTGGATGTTTGTCGATACGGCAACAAAGTGTTTCGCAACATCTTCCTGCTTGGCCGACTGAAGGAACCATGCCCTTACCGTTTCAGCATTCGAAAGCGTTTCCTGCGTAGTGAAGGTTTTAGAAGCGATAACAAACAATGTTGTTTCAGGATTAAGGCCTTTAAGGCTTTCCATTACATGGTCACCATCTACGTTAGAGATGAATCTGACATTAAGCTGGTTCTTGTAGAATTTAAGCGATTCTACCACCATAGCAGGGCCAAGGTCAGATCCTCCGATACCTATGTTTACCACATCGGTAAAAGCTTTGCCTGTATATCCTGTTTTGCTTCCGCCAATGACAGCATCACAAAACTGTTTAATCTTGTTCTTAACCGCATACACCTCAGGAATAACGTTAACACCGTCAACTTTAATATCGGCGTTTTGCGGAGCGCGAAGTGCCGTATGCAGCACTGCCCTTCCCTCGGTACGATTTATGGCGTCTCCGCCAAAATATGCCTCTACAGCACCTTTAAGATTTGCCTGTTGTGCAAGATCCTGAAGCAGCTGTAATGTTTTTTCGTTAATGATGTTCTTGGAATAGTCAACTATAAAATCGTTCCACTGAATGTTGAACTTTGCTGTCCTTTCTTTATCCGATGCAAACATTGCTGCCATCGATGCGTTCTGCATCTCCGTAAAATGTTTCATCAGCTCCTGCCAGGCGGCTGTACCGGACGGATTGATGTTTTCTAGTGCCATTGTTAATGTGAATTTATTTAGAGAATTTGATGTCTGATAAGCTGTCCAGCTCTTTTTTAAGCGGCGTCATATAAGCCTCAAAACGCGGCTTATCTTTGGCACTCATAGGCTCAGAGCTTGGCAGTTTCATACGAAGCGCATCTACCTGCACCCCGTTCTTCCAGAAACGGTAACATACGTGAGGACCTGTTGCAAGCCCTGTGCTTCCTACCTTCCCGATGATATCACCCTGAGATACCCTTTGCCCGTTTCTTACCAATATCTTGCTCATGTGCAGGTATTGGGTAGAATAAGTACCGTTATGCCTAACCTTAACAAAGTTACCGTTACCGGCAGTATAACCAGTACGTTCTACCACACCGTTAGCGGTAGTCATAATAGGTGTTCCGTGCGGAGCGGCATAATCGGTTCCGTTGTGCGCTTTCCAGCGTCCCTGAACCGGGTGGAAACGCCTTGGCGAGAACCTCGAACTGATACGGCTGAATTTAAGCGGCGCTTTCAGGAACATGCTTTTCAGCACCTTTCCTTCTTCGTCATAAAAATCAACCTTCTTAGAATTCGGATCCCTTTGAAACGGAAACGCATAAATACGTTTGCCTTTATATTCAAAATAAGACGACTCTATATTTTGCAGTCCGGCATATTGCGTACCGTCAATGTATTTTTCGTTAACCGCTACAGCAAACTTATCACCTTTCTGGATCTTAAAGAAGTCGATAGACCATGCATAAATTTCCGAAAGCTCATGTGCCAGTGCCGGTGTAGCTCCTGCATTTTTAAGGGTTTCTGCAAGCGAGCCTTCAATTTCGGCCACAATCACCCTGCGCTTAATGGTCATTGGCCTTACCTTTTTATATGCTTTGGCTATGCTGTCACGAAGGTCAATTACATAATAGCTGGTAACATCAGGCTGGTATACAAACACCTGAAGTGCATTTGGTGCTTTTTTATCTTTTAGTAACGTAAAAGGTTTACCTACACGAATATCCCTTAAAGCAAACGAATCCCTGATTGCTTCAGTAATCTTGTGCACCTGAGCCGCATCATAACCTTCCTCTGCCAACAGTTTACCAAAAGTATCACCATTTTCAATGGTATCATTTACCACCTTAAAATCATTCAGCGTAAAGCCAAATTCTTTTATGATGGGATCTTTTTTTACGGCAGCCTGTTTTGGCTTAGCTGTTTCCCCATCCTTTTTACAGGCAACTAAGGTAAACAGTAATAGTATGACGGTTAAATACTTCAATGTGTGTAGTGTGTTTTCTTTTGGTTATACATTTTCACCCCATGTCCTCAGTTCTTCTTCAGACCATAGTTCAGGGAAGAATATCCTTCTCTGGTATTTAGGGTGCATGTATTTTTTCCAGTCGCTGCCTCCGGTAGCCTCCTGAGGGCCATCCTGGCTTTCAATGTATTTTTTTGCTGCATTAAGATGCCCCATAACCCAGGTAACATTTACCGTATAGTCATAATGGCGCATTGCTTTTACCAGCATTGGGTCGGC
Source organism: Flavobacterium psychrophilum (assembly GCA_003243255.1). The sequence goes on from QFQM01000003.1 coordinate 94,623, forward strand.
CTGGCTTTCAGCAGGAAGCTGCTTGAATTTTTGCCAGATGTTTATGGTGTTATATTCCTCCATCCAGCGAAGGAATTCACCTTTGTATTTCTTCTCGAATGCATTGATCAGGTACGATTTCTCACCTGTCTTATGGTCTTTACCGGCAGCCTGCCAGTACAGGTGCTCAAATGCATGTTCGTATGGTGTGTTACGGTCAATCGTAGCACGGAAACGGTAATCGATAAGGTTTATCAGATCGGTAGAAGCAAACTCAATAAGCCTGTACTGCGCACTCTGAAAACCGCTCGCCGGAGTAAGCGTGTTACGGAACTTCATATACTGCTCTACTTCCATACCATCACCCATAATGTCGAACGATGTAGTAAGCATGTCGAAATAGCGGCTGATGCGCATTAACCTTTCGGTAAAGAACGGGGTTGCAGGTGCTTCGTTATGGCAAAGCTGCTCTATCTCCCAAAGTATCATTTTAAACAGAAGCTCATTAACCTGGTGGTACATGATGAATACCATCTCGTCCGGCAGTGTAGTTCTTTGTATCTGCAGGTTAAGCAGGGCATCCGTTTGTATATAATCCCAGTACGTTATCGGCTTCGACCAAAGCAAACCTTCAAGGTGCGTTTCTGTCTTTTGGTTTATAGCTGCAAATTTCTCGTTCAGCTGCTCAATCTTTTCCTGTATCGGGGTTGTAATTTCCATCGTAATTATTTTGCTTTTACTTTAAGCGTATGCGTCAATCCTTTATATTCTTCAAGATCTGCTTTTAGCGAACCTACTGCCAGGCTTGCTTTTATTCGAAGCGGAATCTTGTTGTCGTCGTCTGAAATCCAGACGGTTAAACTTTCTTCTTCCTTAAACACACGGCCTGACTGAACCAGTGGCCTGAATATCATGGTAGAAACGGTACCAAATTTAGTCTTTAAATCCTCCCTGCCAATGAATTTGAGCTTAAATTTTACTATCTCATCATCAAAAAACATGTCGACCATAACCGATTCGCCAACGTTCATCTTGTCTACCTTCGGATGGTTCCTGAGGTAGTAAAAAGTAGAAACTATATCCTGTACATTTTCGGTAACAGATATCGTTTTCTGTTTCTTATTCTTATAATCCTTTACCAGTACGGTATTGTTGTCCTGGTTAAAGAAACCTTCCTGGTTTTTGGTATATCCGCCTTCATCAATCTTTCGGACATACTGATAAGGCTTACCGGTAGCTTTATCAAAATAACTTTCATACAGGTCTTCTACCTTAAAGAAGAATTTCGTCATTCCGGTTGTATAACCTTTCCCTACCACATGGTACACTTTCTTATTCTCGCGTGTAGCGTCCTTAACCTCCAGTGTGGCATACCCCGCATTCACGACACCATAATGTATCCTGAACTTAAAATATTCACCCACGCCGAAGGAGCTCTGCGAAATCGCATCAGAAGCACTAAAAAGCAAGAAAAATGCAATCAATTTCTTCATATATAATTTTTTGTTG